>DATDOY010000296.1:0-2066 GCA_035293045.1 Acidimicrobiia bacterium | reverse complement strand
ATCTGGGTCACCGTCGGCCTCTCGTTCACCGTGGTCGTCGCCGCGTCGTTCGGAGGTCAAGCGGCCGGGGAGTACCTGTCCGGCTACTTGATCGAGAAGTCCCTCTCCGTCGACAACGTCTTCGTGTGGGCGGTGATCTTCTCGAGCTTCGCCGTGCCGCTTCACTATCAGCACCGCGTCCTGTTCTGGGGCATCTTCGGGGCGTTGGTGCTTCGGGCACTCTTCGTGTTCGCGGGCGTGGCCCTCATCGACCGGTTCTGGTGGTTGCTCGTGGTCTTCGGCCTGTTCCTCCTCATCACGGGAGTGCGGGTCCTTCGGCACCGAGCCGACGAGGGAACCCACGGCCACGACCGCGCCGTGCAGTTCCTCGAACGTTTCATGCCGGTCACCAAGCGGCTCGACGGCGCCCGGTTCTTCACCCGTGAGAACGGCCGCCGGGTGGCCACGCCCCTGTTTGCCGCCCTCGTCGTCGTCGAGTTCACCGATGTCATCTTCGCCGTGGACTCGGTGCCGGCGATCCTGTCCGTGAGCCACGAGCCGTTCATCGTGCTGTCGTCGAACGCCTTCGCCATTCTCGGGTTGCGGGCGGCGTACTTCCTGCTTGCGGGCTGGAAGGATCGCCTCCACTACCTCGGGCACGGTCTGGGTGCGATCTTGATGTTCGTCGGCGCCAAGATGGTCGTCGCCCGCTGGTGGCACCTGCCCACCCCGTGGTCGCTCGGCATCATCGCCGTGTTGCTCGCGGTCGCGGTGGTCGCGTCCTTGCGACGTGCCCGTGATGCGGACCGCTACGCCTCCGAGACGAGCGTCGGGGGGTAGCGGGTAGCGGGTAGCGCCCGCGACGTGCCGTGGCGGATCTTGGGGGCGTCGCCCACGCGTGCCAGCCGCGTCAGCGGCCCCTGCACCGCCACCATGCTGAGCGACCGCAGAGCGCCGGACGCGCGTATTTCGCACGCGAGGGTGCCGAGCGTGCGCGCCACCCGAGGTTGCGCACGCGCTTGCCGCCACGAGGGCTACGCGCCTTGGCGGCCTTGGGCCGTTTGGTTGCCGGCTTCACTGCGGTCGGCGTCGGGTCGGAGCTTCGGGCGGGCGCGACCTCGGTCGCGGGGGTCGGCGGCGGAGGGTCGGGCGCGGGAACCGCATCGGCGACCGGCGCCGGTGCGGGTGCCGTTGCCGGTTGCGCCGACGCCGAGCCGCCTGACACCGGACCCGCGTCGACGATGTTCGCCGTCGCGTCACCTCGCTCGAGCGCGGCGTTCGTCGGGGAGTCGAGGATGAGGCCGAAGGACTTGGCGTCCTGTGCGCTCGCGCTCGCGTGAACCGGGACGTCGACGGTCTGGTGCGTGACCCCGGCAGGGAACGTCAGGGTTCCGGTCACGGGCGTGTAGTCCTGGTGCGCGACGGCAGACCCGTCGCGCGTCGAGTAGGCCACCGCCACTTCGCGCCCGCTCGGCTCGGTCAGCGACACCGTGAACGGTGCCCGGGTGCTTCCGCTCGCGGGCTCGGGAATCGACACGTCGTCGACCAACAACCGCGGCAACGGATCGTCGTCGGTGATCGTCGTCGTGCTGCCGCGGTAGATCCACGTTCGGTCGGCGGGTTGGTTGTTCGACAGCTCGACGCGGAAGCTTTCGTTGGCCTCGTTCAGCGAGTCCTGCTCAGCCACGCCGAGGATGTACTTCCGGGTCTCCCCGGGCTCGAACGTGATGTCGCCCGAGAGCGGCACGTAATCGGCGCTCGACGCCGAGACACCGACCGTCTCGTAGTGCACCGAGACCGGATATGACTTCTCCATATCGATCCGGATCGGGATGCCGACGTTCCCGCCCTCGATGATCGTCTTGTCGTCGCTGAGGATCGCGGCGGGCCAGTCGTCCGGGTCGTCATCGATGATCCCGTACGAGTGGGCGTATTCATCGATGGGTGGTCCGCCCGGGCTCGGGTTGGAGAGATCGAATCGGAAGTATTCGGCCCCGGGAAACCACCCGTCCCCGTCTCCCTCCCAATCACTTTCGTAGAACGGATCGTCGAGAATCGGAACGCCGACCGTCTGACAGTTTTGGACG
>DATDOY010000295.1:0-2936 GCA_035293045.1 Acidimicrobiia bacterium | reverse complement strand
CAGGGGCTGATCCCGTTGTTCGGCCCCATCGAGACCCTCCAGGGCAACACGCAGTTGGCGATCGCGCTCGTGGCCCTGTTCGTCATGGCGAGTCGTGGCGCGCGGTTCAGTGGAGCGGGTGGCGATGCCGCCGCGCTCGAGACGTCTCGCTCGACGGAAACACGGGCGCGACGCCGGTGGGTGTTCATCGCTGGCGCTGCGCTGTTGGCGGCTCCGTGGCTTCCGTTCGTGTCGTACTCGCTTCTCGGGAATCTCAACACGGCGGCCATTTACGCCGTGGTGGCGGTGTCGCTGGTGGTGTTGACGGGGTGGGTCGGCCAGATCTCCCTCGCCCACGCCACCTTCGTTGGCATCGGCGCGTTTACCACCGGCATCCTCACCAACGCGTTCAGCCTGCCGTTCCCGCTCAACCTCCCGGTGGCAGCGGCCATTGCGGGGTCGGCCGCGGCCGTGCTCGGCGTGGTCGCCCTCCGCGTTCGTGGCCTCTACCTGGCGGTCGCGACCCTGATCTTTGCGTGGGTCGGCGAGCAGTTTCTGTTTCGACAGTCGTGGCTGATCAGCGACTCCTACGTGAGCCCGCAAATGCTTGGCCGCGAGGGGGGCTTTCCGCCAGCCATCGATCTCACGAGCCGCAGGGTGTTCTTCTATCTCGGGTGGGCCGCGGTGTTGATCGTGGTGTACGTCGCCGCGAACATTCGCGACACCAAGGTCGGCCGGGCGTTCTTCGCGGTACGGGGTTCCGAGGTCGCGGCCGCGTCTCTCGGGATTGACGTCACCCGGTTCAAGTTGATGGCGTTCGTCCTCTCGGGAACGATCGCCGGGGTCGCCGGGAATCTCATGATGGTTCAGCAGAGCGGCGTCGTACCCGACCAGTTCGGTGTGACGAACTCGCTCTTCTTTCTCGCGGTGCTCGTCGTGGGAGGAGTCGAAAGTCTGGGCGGCGCGGTCGCCGCCGCGGTGTTGTTCGGCGGAATTCAGGAGTTGTTCTTCCGGTTCAGCGCTCTCTCCGAGTTCTTCGAACTGGCGTCGGCTGTCCTCCTGGCTGTGGTGCTGGTGGTATATCGCCGCGGGCTGGCTGGTGTCCCTGATTCGCTGGCCAACGCATGGCGACGCCTGGGGGCGGCGGGCGAACGAACGAGCCGCGTGCTTGATCGCTTTGATGCGGGGATCGACCGGGTTCGCCGACTGCTGTGGAGCGCCGGGCGTCGCGTCGACGACCGCATTGCCACGACGACGCGGGTCGTGGCCCGTCGGGTGAGTCGTCGCTCCGGGGAGTCCGGCGCTACGGAGGGTGACGCCGACGCCGACGAAGCGGAGGTTGTCGACGCGCAGCCGGTGGCCTCGAAGAAGCTCCCGAAGGATCGGCGCAAACGAGAGCCGCTGCTCGAGGCCGACGGCATCACCGTGATTTTCGGCGGACTCACGGCGGCGAATGAGGTCAACGTCCGCGTCTACGAGGGCGAGATCGTCGGGCTCATCGGTCCCAACGGCGCGGGCAAGACGACGACCTTCAACGCCATCGCCGGGCTCAACGAGCCGACGCGGGGGACCGTGAAGCTGTTCGGCCAGGACGTCACGAGCCTTCCCGTACACAAGCGAGCCGCACTTGGCGTCGGGCGCACCTTCCAGCTCATTCAGCTGTTCCCCCAGCTCACGGTGTTCGAGAACATGCTCGTTGCCACCCACCTCGCGAATCCCTCCGGAATCCTGAGCGGTGCGGTGGCCGGCTCGCACGCGCTCGTTGCCGAGGCGCACGCGCGTGAGCGCGTTCGAGAGGTGATCGATCTGCTCGGTCTCGGTGAGTACGCCGAGCGCCCGACGGGCGGCCTTCCCTTTGGCGTCCTCCGGATGGTCGAAGTCGGACGAGCGATGGTGACCAAGCCTCGCCTGATCATGCTCGACGAGCCCGCCTCCGGCCTCGACAACACCGAAACCGACAAGCTGTCACAGCTCCTCCTCAGCGTGCGCGATTTGGGCGTCGGGCTCCTCCTGATCGAGCACGACGTGCGCATGGTGACCTCGGTGAGCGACTACATGTACGTGATCGACCGAGGCACTCCGCTCGCCGATGGGACGCCCGCCGAAGTACAGCGAAACCCCGCCGTGATCGCGGCGTACCTCGGCACGAGCGGTGACGATGAGAAACCCGGGGCCAAGCGAGAACGAGGCACGAAGCGCTCCAATGGCACGGGCAGCGGACGAGCGAGCTCCACGAAGGACGCGGTGCCGGCATGAGCACGCCGACGACCGAGGCAGCACCGAAGGCGAGCCGGACGGGAGAGCCGCTCCTGCGCGTCGAATCGATCGACGCCTTCTACGGTCCCGTGCGAGCGCTCAGCGGCGTCTCGATCGAGATCGGTCCCGCCGAAAAGGTGGCCCTCGTGGGCGCCAACGGGGCGGGAAAGACCAGCACGTTGCGGGTCATCTCGGGGATCGTCACGCCGAAGACGGGGGAGATCTGGTTCGGCGGCGAGCGGATCGATGGCCTTCCGCCTCACCGCGTGGTCGGAAAGGGGATCGCGCACCTGCCCGAGGGCCGCCAGCTCTTTGCCGGCATGAGCGTGGAGGAAAACCTGCGGTTCGGCTATTACCCCCGCCGCAAGGACAAGGGGTCCCTCAGCGGGGAACTCGATCGTGTGATGGAGTACTTCCCGCGGCTGCGCGAGCGACGCAAGCAGGCTGCGGGAACGCTCTCGGGTGGTGAACAGCAGATGCTTGGCGTCGCGCGGGCCCTGATGTCCGATCCGAAACTGCTTCTCGTCGACGAGCTGTCCCTGGGTCTCGCGCCGATCATCGTCGAAGACCTGTTCGACATCCTCGATCAAGTGAACCGGACCGGCACGGCGATCCTGATTGTCGAACAGTTCGTTCACATGGCTCTTGCCAATACGCACCGAGCGTACGTCCTGCAAAAGGGCGAGGTTGTTGCAGCCGAG
>DATDOY010000294.1:0-28062 GCA_035293045.1 Acidimicrobiia bacterium | reverse complement strand
GTTCAACGAGGTGTTCCTCGACGACGTGTTCGTACCGGACGAGTGCGTCGTCGGGTCCGTCGATGAAGGGTGGCGGATTGGTCGCACGACCCTGGAGAACGAGCGCGTGTCGATGGGCAGCGGGTCGTCGTTTGGATGGGGAGCGGAGTCCCTGCTGGCAATGGTCGACCTCGACGACGCCGTGGCCGTGGACGAAGTCGGGGCGCTGCTTGCCGAGGCCCAGAGCCTCGCGGTCATGGGCGTACGCATGACCCTCCGCTCGATGTCGGGGATGGAGCCCGGTCCCGAGTCCAGCGTGCGCAAACTGCTCGGGGTCGAACACGACCAGCGGGTGCAGGAGGTCGGCCTCGGAATGCTCGGCGCGGCGGGGGCCGTCAACCAAGGGGATGCCGCCATGTGGATCGCCGGGTTCCTCGGCAATCGGTGTCTGACCATCGCGGGGGGCACGAGCGAGATCCAGCGCAACGTGATCGCCGAGCGGCTCCTCGGCCTCCCGAAGGACCCCTGAGAGTGTGAGTGTTCACCCGCTCATAGGCGGGTGTGCACTCACACCGCGAACGGAGCGGACGGCGGGGGGCGGACGGCGGGGGGCGCGTGCGGGCGGCCGCGTCAGTCTTCGCCCGGGACGGCGCGGGCGGTGGCGGGGGGATCCGGGTCGTCGAGCAGTTCCACCACGCTCTTGGCCACGACCTCGGGCGATTGCGGATCGGGACGGCCTTGCGCATACCCGTCGCGGGCCCACCGGTCGAACGCCGACTGCATCTCGGCTTGGTCCCAGCCGTCGGCCATCCCGGTCACCGTCGGGCCCACCACGAGCGTCGTGAACTTCACTTCCGGGTGTTCGGCCCGCCAACCGCGGACCGTCTCCTCGAGGCCGGCCTTGCTCGCGGCGTACGGAACGAGTCCGGGGAGCGGACGCCCGACCGAATCCGATGACAAGTAGATGGCGTGTCCACCGCGCTCGGAGAGATGAGGGATGGCGGCGGCCGTGACGAGCGACGCCCCGACGAGGTTGGTGTCGAGGACGCTCTTCCATGTCGGCGCGTCGACGGCGGTGAGCGGGCGTAGCGGAACCACGCCCGCCGCGTAGACGATGGCGTCGAGGCCGTCGAGGGCGACCACCGCGGCTTCGACGAGCCACCGACACGCGTGCGCATTGCGAACGTCGGCAGGGACGGCCGTGATGCGCTTGCGCGACGCTGCAAGTTCTTCGAGGCGGTCGGCTCGGCGCGCCGCGGCGGCGACCCGCCAGCCGTCGTCGGCGGCGGCGGCAGCCACGGCCCGGCCGATTCCCGAGGATGCCCCCACCACGAGGAGGCGCCGGCGCGCGGTCATTTCACAAGTTTCGCCCAACGCTGGGCACGGCGCGTGCTTGGCGGTTCACGGTCCCTTATGTGTGCCCCGAATCACCGTCCCGCAGTCGCTCTCGGAGCACGAATTTCTTGATCTTGCCCGAAGGAGTGCGGGGGAAATCGTCGGCCTCTCGCACCTCCTCGGGCCACTTCTGGCGCGCCAGCCCGGCGGCGCCGAGGCGCTCCCGGATGGCATCGAGGCTCGGCGCCGCGGCCCCCGGAGCCACCCGGACGAAGGCACAGACGTGCTCACCGAGGCGATCGTCGGGGGCAGCCACGACCGCGGCCTCGGCGATCCCCTCGATCCGCAGCAGTTGCTCTTCGACCTCGGCCGCCGAGATGTTCTCGCCGCCGCGGATGATCACGTCGGCGATGCGGTCGGTGATGGCGAGACACCCGCGCTCGTCCAGCACACCGATGTCGCCCGTTCGGAAGAACCCGTCGGAGGTGAACGCCGATGCGGTGAGCGACGCGTCCGTGTAACCGCCGAACTGATCGGGCCCGCGCGACTGGATCTCGCCCGCGATGCCGGGCGCGACCGCGTGGCCATCGTCGTCGACGATCCTCACCTCGACGCCGGGGAGCGGCCGGCCGTCGGTGTACATCCGCTGGTCGCCAGAGTCGTCGTGGCGCGAGCCGGTGATCGAAGGGTGCTCCGTGCACCCGAACGAGCGCACGATCGAGATCCCGAGGCCCGCGAGGCGATCGGCGAACGCCGCCGGCACCGGCGACCCGCCGAGGCCGACCTTCTCCATCAGCGCGCGGTGCGCCGGCGTGCAGTCCGGGTGGTCGATCAGGCTCTGGACGAAGAACGTCGAGCCGCTTCCCCCGTTGAGGCCGTCCTCGGCCATCGCGGCCAACACTGCGGCGGGGTCCCACACGTCGATCAGGTGGATCGGGTGTCCTCGGTGCAGCGGAATCAAGAGACCGCTCAGCATGCCGATGGCGTGGCCGACGGGCGCGCCGACGAGCATCGGCAGGTCACCCGACCCGCGCATCTCGCTCAACTGATGCACTTCGGCGTGGATGCTGCGGTGGGTGTGGACCACGCCCTTCGGATCGGCGGTCGTTCCCGATGTGTAGGCCACGAGCGCGGCGTTCGCGACGTCGACGGCCGCGGGCGCGGCCCCGGCATCACTCGCGGCGTCGGCGAGATTCGCGAACGGCTGATGGCCGCCCACGTCGTCGCCGACCACGAAGACGTGCTCGAGCGCGTCGGCGTCCGACCCGATCGCGTCGAGGTTGCCGAGGAAGTCCTGGTGCCCGAAGCGGTCCGCGGTGACGAGGACCCGCGCTCCCGACGTGCGGAGGATGTACGCGACTTCCTTGTGCCCGTAGAAGTGGACGATGGGCGCCACCACCGCCCCGGCCATGGCCGCGCCCCAAAAGACGGCGGCGGCCTCCATCCAGTTGGGGAGTTGGAAGGCGACGACGTCGCCGGGGCGCACGCCTCGGGCTTCGAGGCCGGTCCGCACGCGCCGGGCGAGATCGTGCACGTCGGCGAGGGTCCCCTGATACGGGCGAACCGACGACCGCACGCTGAAGGTTTCGTCGCCGAGCGCCGACAGGAACCGATCGATCATGCGACCGAGCGGCTCGTCGGTCCAGAACCCCTGCGCGCGCCAATGGCGCTGCAATTCGTCGGGCGGCTCCCGCAACCTCCACTCCGGCACGGGCGGCGAGGGTAGCCGCCAGGCTCCGAGCCCCCGATCGAGAATGCGAGGGCGAGCGTCCGGAGGCGCGAGCCCGGAGATGGGCGAGGGTAGCCGCCAGGCTCCGAGCGCCCGGAGGCGCGAGCCCGGGGATGGGCGAGGGTAGCCGCCAGGCTCCGAGCGTCCGGAGGCGCGAGGGGCGAGACGCGCAGCGTACGATCCCCTGCGCATGGCGGCACCGCGGTTCGACCTTCCGACACCCGACGACGAGACGCAGCCGTGGTGGGACGCGTGCCGCAGCGGCACGCTGCTCATCAAGCGCTGCCTCGACTGTGGCGAGGCCCACTTCTACCCGCGACCGTTCTGCCCGAAGTGCTGGAGCGACGCCGTTGAGTGGGAGGAGGCGAGCGGACGCGCCACCCTTTACACCTGGTCGGTGGTCCATCGGAACGACCTCCCGCCGTGGGGTGAGCGGGTTCCGTATGTCGCCGCCGTCGTCGATCTCGAAGAGGGTCCTCGCATGATGACCAACGTGGTCAACTGCGATTTCGACGCCCTCCGACCCGGAGTGGCCCTCACGGTGTTGTTCGAGGAGAAGACCGACGAGTGGACGGCCCCCGTCTTCGAGCCGGTGACGTGATGGCCGACCGGGAAGCCGACGCCGGCGCCGAGTTCGCTTTTCCCTTCGAGGCGAAGCTCCACGAGGTCTTCCCCGCCCTCTACGACGCCCAGAACGCCTGGCTGTCGCGCATCGATTCGCTCCCGGCCCCCGATCGCAAGACCCACGAGCTGATCCGCCTCGTGTGCACGGTCATCCTGCGGAGCCCCGAGGGCGTGCGGCGTCACGCCATGCTCGCTCGCGAGTTCGGCGCCTCGTGGGAGGAGATCGCCGGGTCGATCCTGCTCACCCTCCCTGGCTTCGGGCTGTTGCCGGCCGTCGAGGCCTTCCCGATCGCGCGCAAAGGCTTCGCGTCGGCGCCCGAGCCCGAGACCGACGACGAGTAGGCCTGAGCGCCGCGCCCTCGTGGACCCGCCGTCGTTTCGCATCCTCCCTCGGGTCACGCCGGACAACGAGCACTTCTGGACGGGCGGGCGTGATGGGGAGCTGCGCTTCCTCCGGTGTGCGAGCTGCGGGCACTGGATCCACCCCCCGGCGCCCATCTGCCCCGTCGATCTCGGCCGCGAGGTGGACGTCGCGGCGGTGTCGGGCAAGGGCGTCGTGCATGCGTTCACCGTCAACCACCACCCGTGGATCCCCGGATTCGATCCGCCGTATGTGGTGGCGATCGTGGAGCTCGTCGAGCAGCCGGGGCTCCGGCTGACGAGCAACATCGTGGGATGCGAGCCCGACGCCGTGACGGTCGGCATGGCGGTCCGCGTGACGTTCGAGGAGCGCGACGGGGTCTGGCTGCCGCTCTTCGAACCCGACGACAAGGCAGGCTGACCGCACGATGGACGTCCTCGAACGACGAGCGGTCATCAGCGGCATCGGTCAGTCGGACGTCGGCCGCCGGCTCAATCGCGATCCGCTCGAGCTGACGATCGACGCGTGTCTCGAGGCGATCGCCGACGCCGGCCTGACGCGCGACGACATCGACGGAATCTCGACCTACCCGGGGGCCATGGACATGCCGCCCGGTTTTTCCGGGGTGGGGGTCACGGAACTCCAGGACGCGCTGCGGCTCAACCTCAACTGGTACGCGGGGGGACTCGAGGCGCCGGGCCAGCTCGGGTCGGTGGTCAACGCGTGCCTTGCCGTGGCCGCCGGTCTCGCACGCCACGTGCTGTGTTTTCGCACGGTGTGGGAGGCCACCGCGCAGGGAGGAGGGGGCCGCGCCTCGGTGACGATGGGCGGCGGCGGATCGGGCGGTTTCCGCGCCGGCGGCTTCATGCAGTGGACGCTGCCCTATGGCGCGCCGTCGGCTGCCAACTGGATCGCCATGATGGCGAACCGTCACTTCCACGAATTTGGCACCACTCGCGAGCAGCTCGCGTGGATCGCCATCAACGCGCGGAAGAACGCGGCGCACAACCCCAAGGCCATCTACACCGACCCGATGAGCCTCGACGACTACCTCTCCGTCCGCATGATCACGACCCCCCTCTGTCTGTACGACTGCGACGCGCCCGCCGACGGATCCACCGCGGTCATCGTGTCGGCGGCCGACACCGCCCCTGACTTGGCGCGGCCGCCGGTTCGCGTCGAGGCGGTCGGGACGGCGCTGCGGGGCCGTCCGTCATGGGACCAGTTCGACGACCTCACCACCATGGCGTTGCGCGACGCCGCGACGATGATGTGGGAGCGGACCGACCTCACTCCCGCGGACGTCGACGTCGCCGAGCTGTACGACGGGTTCAGCTTCATCACCCTGTGCTGGCTCGAGGCGCTGGGGTTCTGCGCCAAAGGAGAAGGCGGGCCGTTCATCGACGGCGGCGCCGCGATCGCCCTCGACGGCGAGATCCCGCTCAACACCCACGGCGGGCAGTTGAGCGGCGGGCGGCTGCACGGGTACGGCTTTCTGCACGAGGCGTGCACGCAACTCTGGCGCCGCGGCGGTGCTCGCCAGGTCGTCCGACCCGGCGGGCGCGCTCCCGAGGTGGCGGTCGCCGGAGCAGGCGGAGGACCGCTCGGTGCGTCGCTCCTGTTGACGGCGGGGTCCTGACATGGACAAGCCGCAGGTCGCGTCCTCCGACCATTGGGAAACGCTCTTGACCGAGGGGCACCGCCGGATGCGGATGGCCAGGGTCCTCTATCGGCACCTTCCCGCCCCGCCCCGGTGCAAGGTGTGCACGAACCCCTTCGGAGGTTTCGGGGGAAAGCTCTGTGCGCTGATCGGGAGCCGGCCGTCGCGCATGAACCCCAACGTCTGCGCCCGGTGCTGCGAGGGCCTCGAGCCCGGCGGCGCCGAGGTCGACATCGGGGTGGTGTTCGCCGACGTCCGAGGGTCGACGGCGATGGGCGAAACCATGCACGCGTCGGAGTTCGCATCCGTCATGAACCGGTTCTACGCCGCCGCGACGAAAGTGCTGCTCGCCCACGACGCGTTGATCGACAAGCTCATCGGTGACGAAGTGATGGCGCTGTTCATCCCCGGGATCGCCGGGCCGGACTATCGGGCCAAAGCGGCGCGGGCCGCCGTCGACCTTGCGCGGGCCGCCGGATATGGAACGGCGGAGGGGGCGTGGCTCCCGCTCGGCGTGGCGGCGCACGCCGGTACGGCCTTCGTCGGCAACGTCGGAAGCGGGGGTGTCGTCGACTTCACCGCGTTGGGCGACACCGTGAACACGGCCGCACGACTCCAGCACCACGCGTCAGTCGGAGAGGTCGTCTTGAGTGACGACGTGTTCGAGTCAGTGGCGCCCGAGTACCCCCACGCGCTCGAGCGATCGATCACGGTCAAAGGCCGGACCGCGCCCGTCTCCATCCACGTCGTCGCGCCGCGCCACGCCTGAATCAGTCGAGCACGATGCGGGCGAGTTCCTCGAGGTGGACGGCGCTCCCGCCGAACGCGTGCTGGAGCGTGAGCAGCCGCTTGTGAAACAGGTGGGCGTCGTGTTCCCACGTGAACCCGATGCCGCCGTGGATCTGGATGCACGACGCGCCGACCCGCGCGAGCGCATCGCTGGCCCACGCCTTGGCCATCGTGGCCGCCGCGTGGCGTGTCGCGGGGTCGGCCCGATCACACGCCCACAGCGCGTAGTACGCGCCAGCGCGCGCGAGCTCGATGTCGCGGAGCATGTCGGCGCAGAGGTGCTGTATGGCCTGGAACGACCCGATGGGCCGGTCGAACTGCACCCGTTCCTTGGCGTACGCCAGCGAGATTTCGAGCGCCGCCGACGCCGCGCCGACGCCGTCGACGACGAGGGCCGTCATCGTCCGGTCGACCGCGAGGGCGAGATCGGCACCTTCGACGAGGCGAGCGGGCGTGGCCGCGAAGTCGAGGGTGGCTTCCTTGCGCGATCCGTCGACGGTTTCCGTGAGTTCCGCCGACATCCCGGCCGCGCCGCGATCGACGGCGAAGACGGCGAGGTCGACGTCGTCCGTGGCGGCAGCCACCAACACGACGTCCGCCGTCACCCCGTCGGAGACGTGGACCTTGCGGCCGCTCAGGGTCCACCCCGACCCATCGCGGGTGGAGCGCACCGTGGGTGTGCTCCACGAATGCCGCGCGTCGGGTTCGAACAGGGCGGCGGTTCCCGTCGCTTCCCCGGAGGCGAGGAGGGGGGCGACCTCGGCGTCGGCGAGGGTCGCCGCCGTCACGGCCGAGGAGAGGAACGGGCCAGGGTGGAGTGCACGACCCATCTCTTCGAGGACGACCCCCATGTCGACCATGCCGAGGCCGAGACCGCCGTGGGCCTCGGGGGTGAGGATGCCCGTGATGCCGAGGTCGGCGAGGCCATTCCACACGTCGGCGGTCGTGCCCCGCTCGTCGTCGTACATCGCCCGCACGTAGGCGATCGGCGCTCGATCGGCCAGGAAGCGGCGAACGCTGTCGCGCAGCATCTCCTGGTCGGGCGAAAACTCGAAGTCCACGGAGCCCACGTTTTACCGTTGTCTCGATGCGTCTGACGTACTCACCGGAGGACGAGGCATTCCGCGCCGAGCTGATCGCGTGGCTCGAGGAACACCCGCCTCCCCCCGCCGACCAGCAGGAGCAACGGCTGTCCTCGGCCCACATGCCGTCGTGGGCGGCCGAGTGGCAGCGCACGCTGTTCGACCACGGGTGGCTCGTTCCCGGGTGGCCCCCCGAACTCGGCGGCCGCAACGCCACGGCCGTGCAGCAGATGATCTACTTCGAGGAGTTCTCCGACCGCGACGTCCCGCGATCGTTCAACCCCCAGGGTCTGTCGATCATCACGCCGTCGATCCTCGACCACGGCACCGACGAGCAGAAGGCGCGGTGGGCGATCCCCACCCTGCGCGCCGAGATCACGTGGTGTCTCGGCATGAGCGAACCCAACGCCGGCTCCGATCTCGCCGGGTTGCAGACGCGCGCCGTGAAGGACGGCGGCCGCTTCGTCGTGAACGGCCAGAAGGTGTGGACGTCGGGGGCCCACCACGCCGACCTGTGCTTCTGTTTCGTCCGCACCGACCCCGATGCGCCGAAGCACAAGGGCATCTCAGTGCTCGTGATCGACATGAAGTCGCCCGGCATCGAGACGCGTCCGTTGCCCGAGCTGACCACGCCCGACTACGCCGACTTCAACGAGGTGTTCTTCACCGACGTCGAGGTGCCGGAGGAGAACCTCCTCGGAGAACTCCACGGGGGATGGCCCATCACGCGCGGGTCGCTGGTGCACGAGCGCCGGATGCTCTGGATCAGCAGTTCCAACGGGCTCCAGCGCGCCGTCGATGCGCTGATCGAGTTGGGCCACGAGGAGCGCCCCGACGGCTCGCGGTTCTACGACGATGCGCGCTTCCGCGACGCGGTGGCCAACTACTTCGTAGACGCCCAGGCCGCCATGCTCATGGGGTACCGGGGGTTCGCGAAGTCGACGCGGGGCAAGGAGCCGCACGAGCACTCGCTGTTGAAGTTGTTCGGGTCCGAGGTCGAACAGCGCCTGTGCCTCACCGCCCACGAGTGGCTCGGCGCTGACGGCCTCGACCGTTCGATCCCCGCCGAGCCGATCTGGCGGGAGGGAAGCTGGGCCGAACAGTGGATGCGCTCGTTCGCCGGCACCATCGCAGGGGGGACGAGCGAGATCCAGCGCAACATCCTCGCCGAGCGCGTGCTCGGGCTTCCGCGCTCCTGACTACGGATCAGAAGGTTGGGGGTTCGAGTCCCTCCGAGCGCGCTGAAGGCCTAGGTCACGAGCGGTTTGCTTGTGTGCCCGGGTCTCTTGCGCGTGGTGATTCACGAGAGCCGGCTTTGGGCGCGTCGCGCTCTGTTCGTCGGCGGGGCTGGTCGGCCGTAGAGGCGCTTTCGTCGCCGTCCTGCTAAGTAAAGCAATTGGGCTTTTACTTTAGCTATGCTCTAGCGAGCGAAAGGCCGCCTCATCCAAGGACCCGACCGATGCGCTCCCAGGCGTTCACCTCTCCAGCTCGCGGAGCCGTTCGCAAAACCGTCGACGGCTACTGGGCATTCCATCCGGAACCCCTGCCGCGGCGCTACGCCCTGCCACAGGAGGTCGTGACCCTGCTCGATGAGGCCACTGGCGCGGTGCACCGACTTGGCGGCTTGGGCCGACTCATCCCGAACCCACACCTACTGATCGGTCCCCATGTCCGGCTGGAGGCCGTCCTGAGTTCTCGCATCGAGGGAACCAAGACAGACGTTGGGCAGCTCCTACGGTTCGAAGCCGGCGAGAAGGCTGCGCCCGATGAGGCGGATGACGCTCGGGAAGTCCAGAACTACGTGCGCGCCATGGAGCACGGACTCCGACGGCTCAGCGAAGGCCTCCCAATGTCGATCCGGCTCTTCCGCGAGATGCACGAACAGCTACTGACAGGAGTGCGGGGTCAGCACCGCCGACCCGGGGAGCTGCGATCGAGCCCGGTCTGGATCGGCGGGACCACGCTTGACGATGCCGTCTTCGTGCCTCCTCCACCCGACGAGATGCACGCCGCGCTCGGCGATCTCGAGCGCTTCCTGAACGAGCGCGATCTGCCGTTGCTGGTACAGCTCGCGCTCGCCCACTACCAGTTCGAGGTGATCCACCCCTTCCTCGACGGCAATGGACGCATTGGTCGGCTGCTCATCCCCTTGATGCTTGTCCTGCGCGAGGCCCTCCCGGGACCCCTGCTGTATCTCTCCGCGTATTTCGAACATCACCGAGCCGAGTACTACGACCACCTCTTGATCACGAGTCAGAAGGGTGACGTGATGCCCTGGCTCGAGTTCTTCTTTCGTGGAGTCCGGCGTCAGGCGAAGGACGCCGAGGAGCGAACGGTGCGTCTCGTCGAGCTTCAGCATCAACTGCGGAACGAGCTCCTTGACGAGGGGCGACCGAACTCTGTGGCACGGCTCGCTGAACTGTTGTTCTCAACGCCGGTCATCACCGCGCCCGGAGTGGAGAGAATGCTCGCAGTGACTCGCCCAACAGCGCAGGCGGCGATCGATGCCCTAGTGGAGCGCGGAGAGCTGATGGAAGTTACCGGCCGGCAGCGGCACCGCATCTATGAAGCCGGACGGATCTTCGGCGCGGTCTACGGACCTGTCGACGTTGACGAGCCCTCATCACCCCAGCTCGCTCTCGACCTCGGCACACGAGGATCAGATCGTTGACGACGCCGTCGTCGTCATCTGGCTACGCCAACGGTTGTGCCAACCAACGTTCGGGATAGGGTCGACCCTTCAACGCATCGCGGGACGTCCCAACCCGCTGGCCGGCAGGCCTCGGAAAGGCTACGGATCAGAAGGTTGGGGGTTCGAGTCCCTCCCGCTGAAGAAATCCCCTCGTCACAGACCTAACGCGGTGCTGGCGTAACGCCGGCGTGGCTGGGTGTCTCTCCATACTTTCCCTACATGGCTGTCCGATGGCTCCCGCACGATCGGTTCGCTGTGCCAACGTCGTCCGGCCGGCGGGAGATCCGGCTGCGGTTGCGCCACCGTGAGCCGACGAGGTTCAGCGCGACAAGTGCTTCCGTAGGAAGTGACGCACGGTCGAGTTGAACGCTTCGGCAGCATCGACGTTACAGATGTGTCCAGCGTGTGGCAGCCGGACGAGTTCAGCGTCGCGGATCGCCTTGTGCAGTTCGGACGCGACGCCGGCCGGTGCGCGAGTGTCCTCCTCGCCGTAGACGAGCAACGTGGGGAGGCGGATCGCTGGGAGCACATCGGTGAGATCCTCCGTGCACGCTCTTGCCATCGCTCGCAGGCCCACCGGATGAAACGACGCGAGAGATTTCGCGAACTGGGCGGTGATGTCAGGCGACGCTGACGCGGTGAACATCGTCGGCAAAAGCGCGTCGACAAGATCTGCAGGCGGGAGTCCGGAGAGCTCGATCGCTTGGTCGAGCCGCCGATGGACCTCGGCCTCGGGGAGGGAACCGGCCCAGCCGGCGTAGGCACCCACGAGCGTGATCGTCGAGGCGAGGTTTTGGTGTCGCCGGCAGAACTCGATCAGGGTCGCACCACCGAAGGAGAGGCCGATCAGATGCGGGCTCCGCAACTCAAGAGCCGCGATGAAACCAGCCAGAACGTCCGCGAAGCCGCTCATTCCGAACGACTCGGGTGGATCGTCGGATCCACCGGCACCAGGCACATCCCACGCGATGACATCGAACTCGTCGGCCAGTCCATCGAGCTGTGGTTGCCACGTCGACGGTCCGTCGCCCACGTATCCGTGCACCAAGACGACGGGCTCACCGCGGCCCGCCCGCTCGTAGGTCATCCGAAACCCGTTCGCGTCGACCGAGCCCACGACGGCCAGTGTCGCGCGAGCCATGAACTCATCGCTCGGCTGGCTCGTGCCGGACCGGCTTAGTCCTTCCCGGCCGTCGGCGGGCAGAATGTGGCGTGCGGATCCTCGCGAGTGTGCTGCCGGGGCTGGGTCATCTCAACCCGATGGTCCCCCTCCTCAGAGAGCTAGCCGGGCGGGGGCATGAAGTGGAGGTCGTCGTACCGCCTCCGTTCACGCCCTACGTCGAGCGGGTTGGCCTCCGGGCCGCGGGGCTCGGCCCGGAATGGACCGAGGCGCAGATCGACGAGGTGTACCCCGGGTGGCACGATCTCGTCGGCGCCGCCCAGCTCATCGTGTGGACGGAGTTCGCCACTCGATTCGAGCCCCACCTCAGGGAGTACGTCGAGGCCGCCCGCCCCGACGTGATCGTGCACGACCATTTCGAGTTCGCGGCGTGGCTCGTCGGCGAGCGACTCGGGATCCCCTGGGTCCCGTATGCCATGACCGCACGGGCGCTGGATCCCGTTCTTCTCGCTCTCACCGAGGCGACCGACGCCGTGAACACCATGCGGGAAGCGGCAGGCCTCCCGCCCGAAGAAGGCCAGTGCAGCGGCGCGCAATGGCTCTACCTCGACGCTCTCCCGCCCAGCTTGACTTCCGGACTACTCCCGCCGGGACCCACCGTGCACCACGTCCGGCACGTCGCAGACGATCGCACCGGCAGCACTACCGGGCTTCCCGCCACCGTGGTCGACCGCCGTGGGGATCGACCGCTCGTCTATGTCACCCTCGGGACAATCTTCAACCGCGCGGCCACGGTGATGGCGCGTCTCATCGCGGGCGCGGGCCGCGTCGACGCCGACGTCCTCGTGACAGTCGGGGAACACGGGTCGATCCCGGAATCGATCCCGCCCAACGTGACGGTCGAGCGGTACGTGCCGCAGGCCGAGCTCTACCCCCACCTCTCCGCGGTGGTTTGTCACGGCGGCTTCGGCACGGCCTTTGGGTCCATCGCCCACTCCCTGCCCGTGACCAGCGCTCCGATCGCCGCCGACCAGCCGCTCAACGCCGCGCTCATCGCCATGGTGGGTGCAGGGTGCAACCTGGCGACCGGGCTCCCGGAAGGGGCCATGTTCCCGATTCTCGACGAAGGAGAGCCCGATCCCGACGCGGTGGCGGCTGCGATCGAGCAGATGATCGAGGATGAAACGATGCGAGCGTCGGCGGCTCGGCTCGCCGACGAGATGGCGTCGGGCCGGACTGTTGTCGAGGCCGCCGACCTCGTGGAACAGGTCGTGCAGACCGGCACCCCCGTGTTCCGAGAGTGATCGCCGTGAACGCACTCTTGTGACGGGCCGCCCCGTAGGCGACCGTGCTCGAAGCCGTCGATCTGCCCTGAACACGCGGACGACGGCCAACTCCGCTCCGACGGGCTAGAACATGGCGGTGATCTGCCGGTGGCCGGCCTTCGTCGTCATTGCTGCGCTCGTCAGCGCGTGCAGTGGGGATGGGAAAACCGAGCTTGTCGCCGGCGACGTCATGGCCGTCGCTCTCGTCGCGGCCGGCGACGGCCGCGCGCTGCTTCGCTATCACCCCGAGGAGGGTTCGACGTCGAGGGCCGAGATGGTTCTCGACGTGTCGCTCCGCCAGGTGATCGACGGCCGGCGGGCGCCCACCGTCGACACGCCACCGATGCGGCTCGTCATGTCGATCACGGTCGACGACGTCGCCGCTGACGGGACCATTTCGGAACGTTTCGTCGTCGAGGAATACGAGGTCGTCGACGATGGCGCAGATCCCGCGGTGGTAGAGGCCATGCAGGCCGAGCTCGATCAACTCGTCGGGATGTCCGGCCGGTACACGATGACGAACCGGGGGATCGTCACCGATGCGACCATCAACGAGATGGAGCTGACCAACCCGATGCTCGAGCAGACCCTCGACCAGTTCCGCTCGCAGCTCAGCGCGCTCGCCGTTCCGCTCCCGGAAGAGGAAGTCGGCGAAGGTGCCTCCTGGGACGCCGCCCTCGCCATGCGCCTCTTCGGCATCGAGTTCAACACCGTCTTTCGCTTCGAGGTGCTCAAGATCGAGGGTGACGAGATCACCGTGGACGTGCGCTACGAGCAAACGATGGTCCGGGGCGCGGCCGAGATTCCCGGGGTGCCGGCGGACGTTCGTGTGGCCGTGAAGGGCGGCAGTATCCACGGCGAGGGCGAATCGGTGATGGACCTCGGCGAAGTGTTCCCGTCGAGGTCGGCGACGACCGCGTCGGGCACCATGGCGCTGACCATGCGATCCGAGGGGGAAACCGCCGAGTTGGTGCAGGACCTCAACCTCGACGTCGACCTCCGGCTCCTCGACTGACGCGGCCCACCGCAATGCCGGACCGATTCACCAACCCTTGAAGTCGGGGTCCCTTCGCTCGACGAAGCTCATCATGCCTTCCCGCGCGTCGGCGGTGGCGTTGTTCAGCTCTTGGAGGACGGCCTCGTCTTCGAACGCCTCGACCCGGCTGGACTCGAAGCTGCGATTGAGGAGGCCCTTGATGTTGGCGAGCGCCCGCGTCGGCAAGTTGGCGAACCGGTCCGTCCACTCTCCGACGATCTTGTCGAGGTCATCGCGCGGCACGACGCGATTCACGATGCCGATGCGCTCCGCTTCTTCGGCGGGGACGTCGTCGCCGAAGAACATGATCTCCTTGGCCCGCTTCATGCCGACGGTGCGCGGCAGCAAGTAGGCGCCGCCGGCGTCGGGGATGATGCCCCGCCGGATGAACACCTCGATGAAGCGGGCATCGTCGGCCATCACCGCGAGGTCGGCGGCGAGCACGAGTTGGGCGCCGCCGCCGGCGGCCGTGCCGTTGACTCGGGCAATCACCGGCTTTTCGCAGTCGAGGATCGCCGTGACGAGGCGCTGCCACCCGCGCCGGATGATTCGGGCAGCGTCTCCGACCACTCGGTCGGGCGCGCCTTCTGGTTTCGGCGCCGCCGTTCGCGGCGCGCCGCCGAGGTTCGCGCCGGTGCAGAAGTGGCGGTCGCCGGCCCCGGTGAGGACCACGCACCGGGTGGCGAGATCGGCCGACGCCAGATCGAAGAGTTCGATGAGCCGGTCGCGCATCTCGAACGAGAGCGAGTTCCCGATGTCGGGACGGTTGATGGTGATGGTCGCCGTGCCGGCGTCGACGGCGTAGGTGACCTGTTCTTCGAGCGGGGCCTCGGTAGGCATGGGCCGGTAGCGTACCTGACGCTCGTGTCAGTCCTGTCGGGTCCGGCGATGAGAAAGTAGGGCGCCGATCGTGCAGCTGTCGTGGAGTGCAGAAGACGAGGCGTTTCGTGCGGCGTTGGCGCGCTTTCTCGAGGAGCACTGTCCGCCTGAGGCCCGCGAGTACACGCGCCATCCCGATGTCGACGCGCCGAGCATCCTCCCCGAGTGGGCGCGCGAGTGGCAGGCGACGCTGTTCGACCACGGGTGGATGGTGCCGGGTTATCCGCCCGAACTCGGCGGGCGGAACGCGACGCCCGTCCAGACCCTCATCTATCTCGAGGAGCTCGCGGCCCGGGACATCCCGCGGTCGCTCCACTTCCCTGGGTACGCGATCGTCGGTCCGAGCCTCCTCGAGTTTGGGAACGCCGACCAGCGCGCCATGGCCCCGGCGGCCATTCGGGGCGACACGGTGTGGTGCATCGGGATGAGCGAACCCAATGCCGGTTCCGACCTCGCCGGGCTCCAGACGAGGGCGGCCCTTGACGGCGACGACTTCGTCGTCAACGGCCAGAAGGTCTGGACGTCCTACGCCATGGTCGCCGACAAGTGCATGTGTTACGTGCGGACCAACCCCGACGTTCCCAAGCACAAGGGCATCTCGGTGTTGATCGTTGACGTCGACACACCGGGGATCGACGTCCGGCCGATCCGCCACATCACCGGACCGGCGGAATTCGCGGAGGTGTTCTTCACGGATGTGCGAGTTCCTCGCGCGAATCTCCTGGGCGAACTCGACGCTGGATGGCGCATCACGACGGGTTCGCTGGCCCACGAGCGGGGTGGGCTGTGGGTCGGCGGGGTGGCGCGCTGTCGAGCCACGGTCGACGAACTCGTTGAGGTGGCGCAGCGTCGAGGGTTGGAGACCGACCCGGGTATTCGACGCGACATCGCCGCCGTCTACGAGGAGGCCACCAGCCTCTGGGCGCTCGGACACAAGGGGTTCGCTGCGCTCTCGTCGGGCCCGAGCGACGGCGCGGGCGGCGCGCCCGAGCATTCCTACATGAAGCTCGCGTACTCGGAGCTCTTGCGCGGCCTCTTTGAGATGGGGATGGAACTCGAAGGACCGTTCGGCGCGGTCACCGGAGGCGACGGGGCGGACATGGTGTGGTGGCGGAGGTTCTTCGCCAGTTTCGCCGGGACGATTGCCGGCGGCACCAGCGAGATCCAGCGCAACATCATCGCCCAGCGGGTCCTCGGCCTCCCGCGAGGCGCGTGACATGAACTTCGCTCTTTCCGACGAACAACAACTCCTCCGGGAGACGGCGCGGGGTCTCCTCGCCAAGGAGTGTCCGATCTCGCTCGTCCGCGATCACGCGGAGGATCCGTCGTCGGCCCAAGGCCTGTGGAAGCACTTGTCGGAGTGGGTCGAGCTCGGCGACGGATCGCTCGTCGACCTGTGCCTGTTTCTCGAGCAGGCGGGCGAGGTTCTCGCGCCGGGGCCCTTCTTCGCGACGACCGCCCTCTATCGCCCGCTGATGGCCGCGTTGGGCCGCACGCCGGCCGAGACCGGGACGATCGCTGCAGCAGGGGCGTCGGGCCAATGGCCGTTCACCGGTGCCGTCGACGGCAACCGCACTCGAACCTTCGTCATCGAGGCCGACGCCGTCGACGAGACGGCCATCCTCGTGCCCGGCCCCGGCGTCATCGTCACTACGTCCCTCCCGGCGCGGCGGATGGAGACGCTCGACACGACGAGGCGCGTCTTCGAGATCGACGTGCCGATGGGCGAGCACTCGGCCGAGCCCCTGTCCCCCGAGGCATTGAGGGACGTGCTCGACCGGGGGGCGGTCGCGCTGTCGGCCGAACTCGTGGGAACGGCGCGACGCATCCTCGACATGACGGTCGCGTATGCGAAGGAGCGGGTGCAGTTCGACCGGCCCATCGGGTCGTTCCAGGCCGTGCAGCACAAGCTTGCCGACATGGCTCTCGACGTCGAACGCGCCACCGCCGCCGTGTACTACGCGGCGATGACCGTCGACGCGGACGACCC
The DNA here is from genome assembly GCA_035293045.1 of Acidimicrobiia bacterium. Taxonomy (GTDB): domain Bacteria; phylum Actinomycetota; class Acidimicrobiia; order IMCC26256; family JACPCJ01; genus DATDOY01. Next base: position 11,461 of record DATDOY010000294.1, on the reverse strand, counting down.
CGATCGTCACCGCGCCGTCCACGTCGCAAAGGCGGCGGCGGGTCGCGCCGCGACGCACGCTGCCAAGGACGGAATCCAACTCCACGGCGGCATCGGCTACACGTGGGAGCACGATCTCCACCTCTTCATGCGACGCGCGTACGCGTCGGAGTATCTGATGGGCACTTCGGCGTGGCATCACGAGCGACTCGCCGACCTCCTCTTCGGCACGGCAGGCTGAGCCGAACGATGCGCATCGCGGGCTCGGTCGCGTTGGTCACCGGGGCGTCGTCGGGCATCGGCGAAGCGGTTGCCGTTGATCTCGCGCGGCGCGGCGCCACGGTCGTGGTCACGGCCCGGCGAGGAAACGAACTCGAAGCAACGGCCGAGGCGTGTCGTGTGCACGCGCCGGATTCGTTCGCCGTCGTGTCCGACGTGTCGCGCCGCGAGGATGCGGAGGCAGCGGTCGCCGAGGCGATCAGCCGACTCGGAACGCTCGACGTCGTCGTGAACAACGCGGGGATCTCCACCCGGAAGCACGCGGCCGACACGACCGTGGAGGAGATCGAGCGCGTGATGGGGGTGAACTTCCTCGGCGCCGTGTATACGACGATGGCTGCGCTCCCGGGCATGCTGGCCCGCCGTCGCGGCTCGGTGGTCAACGTCACCTCGGTGGCGGGCTACATCCCGAACCCCAAGGAGTCTGCGTACGGGGCGTCGAAAGCGGCCTTGTCGCTCTGGTCGCACGGGCTCTCCGTCGATCTGCACGCAACGGGGGTCCACGTGGGCGTGCTCTCGCCGGGGCCCATCGACACCGAGATCTGGGGCAAGGACGAGGTCCCGGCGAGCTACGACGGCCCGAAGTTCCCTCCGCAGGTGGTTGCCGATGGCGTGGCGCGCATGGTGGAGAAGGAACTCCACCACCTCACGGTCCCCCGTCGATACGGCGCCGTTGGGATCATGTACGGCCTCCCCGGCGTCGGTCGCGCGGTGCGGCGTGGTTTGATTCGCTACGAGGACAAGGGATCCGCGGGCTAGGTCCGTCGCCGGAAGGTGGGCGCGCCCAGTGACGAGTAGAGTCGGGTTCCGTCGCGACACACCCGTTCGCATCGGACACAGGGGATTCTCATCGCACCTTCTCGCGTCTCGCGACCACGGTTTCGCTGGATTACCGTCGTGGCCTTCGCGATCCTCGCGGCCGCCACCGCTGCTGCGACGTTCGGGGCGAGCTCCTCGGTGCAGGACCAGGAGCGATCGCTCCTCAAGTCGCGCGCGGCGGAGACGAGGTCGCTCCTCGACGTCGCCATCGGAGCCATCGAGCAGCGGATGCTGATCGTCGCCGGAGCGCTCCAGGTCGGCCCCTCGGAGCTCGAGACGTTCAACAAGGTGGCGGAGTCGCTCGTCGCTGAGGAGGGGGGGAGCTTTGAGAGCCTCGCGCTCGTCGACACGACCGGCGACGCCCCCAAGGTCCTCACCGCCCTGGGTTCTGGCATCCGCTCGGGGGCCACGCTGGTTGGCAAGCGCGCCGGGGCGGTGGCGCGCTCGGGGGCCCGGTTCGTCTCGACGGGCGTCTTCGAAGTGGAGGGTGAACGGCGCTGGGGAGCCGCGATCGGTGCCCCCCTTCTGGCCGAGGGCCGCGCCATCTATGGAGAGAGTGCGGTGCAACCGCCCGCCGAACCCGAAGATCCGAACGCCGCGTTCGCCGAGATCAAAGTCGTGCTCTACGGCACCAGTGAGGCCAGCCGCGAGCAGATCCTGGCCGCGAATACCGTGGAGTGGCCGCTCAAGGGCCCGGTCGAAGAGATCGAGTTCGACTTCGGCGCCGACGTTTGGCTGATGGAGGCGGCACCCCGCCGATCGCTCGTCGGCGGCGCCACGCGCCGGCTTCCCGTCCTCGTTGCCGGACTCGGCACGCTCTTCACCGTCGCGGTGGTCGCTCTGTTGGAGGTGCTCCAGCGGAGGCGCGACTACGCCCTCGCCCTCGTCGACGATCGCACGAGGGAGTTGGAGGCGTCGGTTCACGACCTCGAGCGCGCGCGCCGCGAGCTCCAAGAGGCGGATCGCCTCAAGGACGAGTTCCTCGACATCGCCGCCCACGAACTGCGAACCCCGCTGACGGCGATCGCCGGGTTCGCCGAACTCCTGACGTCGTCCGAGGACCTCGACGAGTCCACGCGAGCGAGGTTGCTCGACCGCGTCTACACGAACGCGCAGGTGATGGAGGAGCTCACCAACCAGCTCCTCGACCTCTCGCGACTCCGGGCGGGAAAGGTGAGCATCGACCCCTCGTTGGTCTCGGTGCGAAGCGCCATCGACGACTCGCTTACCCGTGTCGGGGAGCTCGTGGACGATCGTGAGGTCGTCGTGGCCGTGCCCGACGGACTCGAGGCGCGCGCCGACGCGAAAGCGTTCCAGCGCATCCTCGTCAACCTCATTGCCAACGCGGCGAAGTTCTCACCCGCCGCCTCGACGATCACGGTCGCGGCGGCGATGGAGAATGCCGGTGTCAAGGTCGAGGTGATCGACCGCGGAGTCGGCATCCGGGCCGAGGACCAGCAGCAGATCTTCGAGCGTTTCTACCGTGCGAGCGGCACCGGCGACGTTACGCGCGGCACCGGGGTCGGACTCACCATCGTGTCGAAATACGTCGAGTTGCACGGGGGCGAAGTCGGGGTCGACAGCGCCCTGGGCCAGGGGTCAACCTTCTGGTTCACGCTCCCGTCGCACGACCCGGACTCGGATGTCGCCGAGGAGGTTCCCTCACCATGACCGCACGCCTTCTCGTCGTCGACGACGAGCCCGATCTGCGGCTCCTCGTGGAGCTCCACCTCGCGCGGCAGTACGGCGTCGTCACGGTGGCGACCGGCGAGGAGGCGCTCGAGGCCGTCTCGGAGGCGACGTTCGACGCCGTGCTGCTCGACCTCCGGCTCCCCGGAATCGACGGCTGGCAAGTACTCGAGCACCTTCGCGCGCAGCCGGCGACTGCTGATGTTCCGGTGATCGTGTTGACGGCTCACGGATCGCCGGGAACCGAAGCGCGGTGTCGGGCCGCGGGATGCAGCGCCTTTCTCAACAAGCCGTTCACCGGTGACCAACTGCGCAGCGTCGTGAGCAGCGCGCTGGGCACCGCGGCATGAGTTCTGTCGTCAGGAGTCGGACGTCTCGATTTCGCGGTCGCCCGGGAGCCCGCGCATAGCCCGCTTCCCGCCGGGCACCCGCTCCAGGACGGTGAAGAAGATGGCGTGGAGTTCGGTGACCGCCCGATCGATGTTGGCGACCCGGTCGACGGCGCCCGTCAGGGGCTCGAGCGCCGATGCGACCTCGGCGATCGTGTCTCGCACGACGCGCGACGTGGCTGCGAGGTCCTCGGTCAACTCCCGCAGCGCCTTGAGCGAGTTGGGAACCATGAGGAGTTCCGTCGCCAGGCGGAAGGGGAAGGAAACGAGTTGGGTGACGAAGTCGTCGTCTCGATCGCCGGCCACGTCGTCACTGTAGATCTCGATGCGAGAAGCGGGTCGTTGGGTCCGGCACAATGGGCGACGAAGTTGACACGCATGTCAGGAAACTCCAAAGTGATCGCCCGCCCGCCTGCTTGCTTGCCCGCCCGCGATCGAGCGCACCAGCGCCAGGAACGACTGAGGAGATGCCGCTGATGGCCGAGGACAAACTCAAGTTCGATGATGTCAACGAAGGCGACGCGGCGCCCGAGCTTCGCCACGAGCTCACCCGCACCGACCTCGTCATGTACGCGGGCGCGTCCGGCGACTTCAATCCCATGCACCACGACGAGGTGAAGGCCAAGGAATCCGGCCTCCCGTCCGTATTCGGGCACGGGATGTTCTCGATGGGCCTGCTCGGCAAGGCGATCACCGACTGGGTCGGGATCGGGAACCTCAAGACCTACAAGGTTCGGTTCACAAAGCAGACCTGGCCCGGCGAGACCCTGATTTCGAAGGTGACGGTTACGTCCAAGCGCAAGGACGGCGGCGAGAACCTCGTCGATCTCGAGGTGTCGCTCGCGAACGAGGACGGGGAAGTGAAGGTGGCGGGCGAGGCCATCGCCGCGTTGCCCTAACCTGGTCCGCATGCAGGCGGCACCCACGGCGGTTGCGCCGCCGTTCCGGTCCCAGTTCAACGCGTACCTTCGTCGCTTTGCCTGGGCCTCCGTTTCCGGGATCGTCGCCGGACTGCTCGTCATCGGGCTCGGCGGTCGCCTCGCCATGCGGATCCTCGCCATCACCTCGAGCGAGGCCGTGCATGGCGCATTCACCGACGCCGGCGAGGAGATCAACAAGTTCACGCTCGATGGGACCATCGGCCTCATGATCTTTGGAGGCGTGCTCGGCGGACTCGTCGGCGGGTGGCTCTACGCGCTGATTCGCTCCCTCCTCCCCGAGGCCAAGGGCGCCCGGCTGCGCGCCTGCGCCCTCATCGGCATGGCGGTGGGCGCGCCCGTGTTTGTTGAGCCCGGCAAGCGCGACTTTTCGATCCTCGATCCGTTGTGGTTGGCCGTGGCCCTGTTCGTCGTGCTGTCGGCGGTGTTCGCGATCGTGGTGTCGCTGATCGCCGAGCGATGGCGCGGGTTCTACGAGACGACCCCCCTCCGGTTTCCGCGCATGCTGGCCTTCGCCCCGATGATCCTCGTCGGGCTGGTGCCGCCGTTCCTGGTCGGAGGCCTGCTCGTCGGCGTCGTGTACGCCTCCCTCGTGGCCTGGGCGCCGCCGCCGCAACTCGTGCGTGGGCTGCGAGTCGGCGTCGCGATCGTGATTGGCCTGATCGGCGCGAAGGGGATCCAGGAGATCACCGAGATCGAAGGCCGCGACGTCCGCCCCGCCGACTTCGTGGAACCGGAGTTCTAACGCGCATTTCCGTGTCTGTGGCGCGTTAGCGGGGATATAGCCCGCTAACGCGCCACAGACACGGAAGGATCAGTCGATCGCGTTGACGAGGACGGGCAGGGCGTGGTGCAACGCCATCTCCCAGTACGGCCAATCGTGGAGTCCGCCGAGGTAGCCCTGGTCGGTGAAGGCGGCGCCCGCGACCCGAAGGTGGGCTTGGAAGCTCACGTTGAGTTGGAAGATGAACGCCTCGACGCCATATCCGCCAGGGTTCGACGGGTTGTCGCCGGCCGGTCCTCCGGGGGTCCCGGTGCCGGTGGCGAGCACGAGGGTCTTGCCCACGAGCGCCGGCGCGAGATCGGCGGGATTGTGCGCGCGCCACTCGTCGGCGTTGGTGACGGCGTCGCCCCACACGCGATCGTCGGGCGTCCCGAAGAACGGTTGCGCGGCCTGGTAACCGAAGCCGTTGGCCGGCCAGCCGTGCATGGTGTCGACGGCGCCGCTGAAGCTGGCGGCGGCGCTGAAGAGGTCGGGGTGGCGACCCGCGTAGCTCATGGCCCCGAAACCGCCCATCGAGAGCCCCGCCACGGCGCGGTGATCCGCGGTGTCGAGCGTGCGGTAAGTGGCGTCAACCCAATCGATGAGGACGTCGGTGTGGAAGGTCTCCCAGTCGCGCGATCCGTCGTGCCAGTCGGAATACCACCCGGCCTCGTTGCCCGGGGTGGTGCCGTGGCCGCCGTCGGGCATCACGATGATCACGTCGAAGGCGGCCGAGAACTCCTCGACGTCGGTGTTGTTGGTCCACGTCGCCCACGTGTCGCCGGCGCCGTGGAGGAGGTAGAGCACTGGGTACGCGGTGGTGTTGCCCTCGGTGCAGTAGGCGGTGGGGACGATCACCCGGACGCGGGAGTCGGGCACCAGCACGCCCGAGGGCACGGGCACGGTGCGGTCCTGGATGCGCGTGCAGTGCTCGTCGGCGCGCGCGCTCGGGATGGCGCCACCCCACCACGGGCCGAGCGACACGAGGGAGGCGAGAGAGGCGAGGGCAAGGGTGCGAAGGCAGCGTTTCATCACCCCCTTTACGGCCGAGCCGGGGGTAGGGCGCGCTTACCGTGGGATCACATAGCCAAACGCGCGTTGGGATGGTAAACCTGACACACACGTCAGGAATAGGTCAGGCCACGTTCAGGGGGCACCATGGCGATCTCCGTCCTGCCACACAAGGACGAGTTGGGCATCAAGGAAGGCCGGCAGTTCATCGACGGCGAGTGGGTGGACGGCACCTCCGGCGAGGTGTGGACCCACATCCACCCCGCCACCAACGAGGAGTGCGGGACCTTCTCGATCGCCTCCCCCGAGGACGTCAATCGCGCCGTGGCCGCCGCGCGCCGGGCGTTCGACGACGGCGACTGGCCGAAGATGAAAGCCAAGGACCGCATCCGCCTGCTGCGCCGCGTCTCGGAGTTGTTCAGCGAGCACGCCGACGAGCTGAACCGCATCCAAACCTTCGACAACGGCCTGCCGATCAGCTTCGGCAACATCTATCAAGTGTCGGCGGAGTTCGGCGCCGACGCCTTCGACCACCACGCCGGCTGGATCGACAAGATCACCGGCGAGACGGTGCCGACCTACACCGGGTCCGACTTTCAGATCCTCACCCTGAAGGAGCCGGTCGGGGTGGTGGCGGCCGTCATCCCGTGGAACGCGCCGGTCATGCTGTTCGCCCAGAAAGTGGCGCCGGCGCTCGCCACCGGGTGCACGGTCGTTCTCAAGCCCAGCGAGTTCGCGTCGTTCTCGGTCATCCGCATGGCGCAGTTCCTCGAGGAGGCCGGGGTTCCGAAGGGCGTCTTCAACCTCGTGCTCGGCCCGGGCACGACGACCGGTGAGGCGCTCATCACCAACCCCGACGTCGAGAAGATCACATTCACGGGCTCGCGCCTCGTGGGCAAGCGCATCATGGCGGCGGCGTCCGAGCGCATCGCTCGCGTGTCGCTCGAACTCGGGGGCAAGAGCCCCAACATCATCTTCGGTGACGTCGACGTCGGCTCAGTGGCGGCCACCGCGATGGGCATGGTGTCGATGGGGCTGTCGGGTCAAGGCTGTGTGTGCCACACCCGCGCGCTCGTGCAGGAGTCGATCTACGACGACCTCATCAACGCGGCGACCGCGATGGCGGGGATCTCGACATTCGGCGACCCGTTCGATCCGACGGTGACGTCGGGGGCGTTGATCAACCGGCGCCAACTCGACAAGGTCGTCGGATACATCGAGCAGGGGACCGAAGAGGGCGGCCGGCTCGTGTGCGGCGGAGACCGCCCGGGCGGAGATCTCGCCGACGGCAACTTCGTCAACCCGACGCTGTTCGCCGACGTCGACAACTCGATGACGATCGCGCGTGAAGAGATCTTCGGCCCGGTGCTGGCGGCGATCCCGTTCCGCGACGAGGACGAGGCCATCCGGATCGCCAACGACACCAGCTACGGGCTCGGGGCGTCGGTGCACACGAACGACACACGGCGCGCGTTCCGCGTCGCCAAAGCCGTGCGGGCGGGTTCGTTCGGCATCAACGGTTACACCGTGATGCCCAACGCTCCCTTCGGCGGGTTCAAGGAGTCGGGACTCGGCCGCGAAGGCGGGCGCCAGGTGATCGAGGAGTTCCTCGAGACCAAGACCGTCACCATCGCCCTGACCGACTCCCCGATCTGAGCGGGATCCACGGGTGCCGATCCACTTCGAGGTCTCCGACGACCACATCGCCGTCATCACGATCGACTTTCCCGAGTCGCGCAACGCGCTCGACATGTATGGGTTCCGCGATCTCGCCGCGGGTTGGCACCGGTGCCAGGAGGACGACGACATCTGGGTCGCCATCATCACCGGCGTCCCGGGCGCCTTCATGTCGGGGGCCAACCTGAAGACCTTCATCCCCCAGGTCACCGAGCTGCAGGGGAAGATCCAGGCGGGCGAGGTGACCGAGCTCGACGGCTGCAAGCTGTCGGACTCCACCGACGCCGTGCTCCGCGGCGTGAAGCTCAACAAGCCGATCATCGCCGCGGTCGACGGGCCCGCCGTCGCCGGCGGGATGGAGATGCTCTGCGGAACCGACATTCGCATCGCGACACCGTCGGCGTCGTTTGGCGTGATGGAACCGAAGCGGGGCCTGTTTGCCGGGGGCGGCACGACCGTCCGCCTGCCCCGCCAGATCCCCTACGTGCATGCCATGGCGATGCTGCTCACGGCGGAAGCCTTCCCTGCCGAAGAAGCCCTGCGGATGGGCGTGATCAACGAAATTGTCGAAGCCGACGCCTTGATGGAGCGGGCATTTGAGTGGGCCCGCCGCATCACCGCCAACGCGCCCCTCGCCGTGTGGGCCACCAAGGAGTCGGTGCTCCGGGGGATGCGGGTCACCGCCAAGGAGGCCTACGACATCGAAAGCCAGTTGGCGGGCAAGGTGTTCATGACCGAGGACGCCAAGGAAGGCCCCAAGGCGTTCGCCGAGAAACGGCCGCCGAACTGGCAGGCCAAGTGAGGGCGAGATGACGGGCTGCGGTGATGGCGGCGGTTGACCCGAGGACGCCCTGCATCATCGGGGCCGCGCAGTTCGTATCGCGCCCCGAGGAGGGGCCGGCTCCCGAGCCGCTCGAGCAATGGACGTGGGTGGTGCGAGGCGCCGCGGCCGACGCGGCCGCGAGCCACGATGTCCTGGAGCGGATCGACGCCGTCCGCATCGTGTACTGCCAATCGTGGCAGTACGACGATCCGGTCGGGCGGTTGTGCGAGCGCCTCGGGTTCGATCCGCGGTTTCGGGAATACGCCGGGATCGGGGGCACGCGCCCGCAGCAACTGATCAACGACGCCGCGGCCGCCATCCTTCGCGGCGAATCCGACGTCGCCGTCGTCACGGGTGCCGAGGCCCTCGACACGAAGCGGCGATTGAAGAAGCAGGGCGAGCGTCCGGCCTGGTCGTTCCGCGATGCGAGTCCACCGCCATTCCCGTTCGAGGCGCCCTTCCACCCGGCGGAGATCGCGCACGAGGTGTTCCAGGCGTGGCTCACCTTCCCCCTCTTCGACGTCGGCCGCCGCGCCGCCCTCGGCGTGGCCCCCGACGAGTACCGACGCCAGATCGGCGAACTCCTCGCCCCGATGACGGCCGTGGCCGCCGCGAATCCGTTTGCGTGGTTCCCGGTCGAGCGATCGGCGGCCGAGTTGATGACGCCGTCGCCCGACAACCGTCTGGTCGGATATCCCTACACCAAGCTGTCGGTTTCCGTGATGGACGTCGACATGGCGGCGGCGGTGATCCTCGCCTCGCACGAAGCAGCCGACGCGTTGGGAGTGCCTCCTCATCAGCGCGTGTACCTGCGGGGGTGGTGCTACGCGGAAGATCCGCACTACGTCGCCGAGCACGAGTCGTTCGCTACGTCTCCGGCCATGCGGGCGGCCGGCGCGGAGGCGCTGCGAATGGCTGGGGTCGGTGTCGATGAGATCGCCCACTTCGATCTCTACTCGTGTTTCGCCAGTTCGGTGTTCTATGGCCTCGACGCGTTGGGGCTTGCGCCCGGCGATCCCCGAGGGGTGACGGTGACCGGCGGGCTCCCATTCGCCGGCGGAGCGGGGAGCAACTACATGACCCATGCCGTCGCGGCCATGGCCGGCATCCTTCGCGAGGACCCCGGCTCGGTCGGGCTCGTGTCGGGCGTCGGGATGCACATGACCAAGCACGTGTACGCGGCGTACTCGACCGATCCTGGCGCGGTCGCGATTCCCGACGAGGCGGCCGTGCAGGCCCGCGTTCGCGCCGAGCATCCGCCGAAGACCATCGTCGAATCCGCGACCGGAACCGCACGCGTGGCGACGTACAGCGTCGCTCACGCCCGCGATGGCTCGGCCGAGTGGGGGTTGGTGGTGGCCGACCTTCCCAGTGGTGAGCGCGCCTACGCGCGCGTGTTCGAGCCCGACCTGCTGGCGGAGATGGAGTCCGCCGAGTGTGTGGGCGCGGAAGTGGAACTTGTTCCCGGTGAGCAGGGCAACGTCGTCAAGGCTCTTGCTCACGAAATCCAGGCCTAGGAGACACGCATGCGCCAGGAAGCCCCGAAGCTGACGTCGTCGAACCCGATCGACCCCGAGTTCAACCCGTACCCCGCGTGGCAGGACCAGATGCAGACGTCGGGCGTGGTTCCGCTCGACTGGGGCCTCGACAAGCCGGTCTACATGGTGCTCGGGTGGGATCTCGTCGAGCAGGTGCTGCGAGACGCGGAGACCTTCTCGTCGAAGAGCAACGCCGTGGGCATCGGCCAGGTGATGGGGCCGATGATCGTCGGCATGGACGGTGAGGAGCACCGCCGCTTCCGGAACATCGTGGCCTATGCCTTCCGCCCCTCGGCGATGGAGCGGACGGAGGAGCACGTGGTCAAGCCCACCATCCACGCGCTCATCGACCAGTTCGAGGGGGACGGTCGCGCCGACCTCGTCACGCAGTTCACCAGCCGCTTCCCGGTGCGCATCATCGCCGCCATGCTGGGCGCAGACGAAGGCGACTTCGACCAGATCCACCATTGGACCGAGGAGATCAACCTCGGTCCGGCCCACGAGCAGGCGTTCGCGGCGAGCGCGGCGCTCCGTGAGTTCCTCACCCCGATCGTGGAGGACCGCAAGGTCAACCCGCGCGACGACCTGGTGTCCGACATCGTGAACGCCGAGATCGAGGGCGACCGGCTCGACGACGAGCACATCTATGGCTTTCTCCGGCTGCTCTTCCCCGCCGGGGCGGAGACGACGTATCGCGCGTCGGGGACGATGCTCGCCGCGGTGTTGTCGCGGCCCGACGTGTTGGATCGGGTGCGCGAGGACCGGTCGCTGATCACGCCGCTGATCGAGGAGACCCTGCGGTGGGAGACCGCCGTCACCGTGGTGTCACGGGTGACCACCCGCGAGGTCGAGCTCGGCGGGGTGACGCTCCCGGCGGGGACCGACCTACTTCCGTCGCCGGGTTCCGGTGACCGCGACGCGCGGCACTTCGCCGACCCCGACACGTGGGACCCGGACCGGGGCATGCAACCCAACCTGGCCTTCGGCACCGGTCGTCACCAGTGCCTCGGGATGCACCTCGCCCGTGCCGAGATGCGCATGTCGCTCGAGGCCGTCATCGATCGGCTCCCGGACGTGCGCCTCGACCCGGACTCCGACCCGCCCAACATCATCGGCTTTGCGTTCCGCGGCCCCGACCATCTGCGCGTGCGGTTCGGGAAGGACGAGCCCAAGTCGTAGGGCACTCGCGTCAGCCGCCAGGTCGGAACACCATGTCGGCGACGGCGAGAACAAGGACCGCGAGGTCGATGCGGGCGACGAGGAAGCGGCGGCGGGCTCGAGCACGGACTTCGGCCGGGTCGTGGCCTGGCTCTCTCGCCAACGCCGCGATGCGCCGTCCCTCGGGGATCAGGAAGGCCCCGCCGATGGCACCGGCGACCACGAGGGCGACGAAGCCGACGACGATCCAGGGCTCGGACCACGCGAGGTCCTGGCGTTCCACCAAGGCGGCGCCCGTGACGAGGAGAAGGATCGACGACGGCGCGAAGAGCGTCTTGCCGACGGCCTCGGCGTCGAGGGCGAACTGGTCGCTCACCGCATCGATGGCGGCGCGCTCG
>DATDOY010000293.1:0-4771 GCA_035293045.1 Acidimicrobiia bacterium | reverse complement strand
TCGTCGAGCGTCGAACGGAGGAATCCGGTCTCGCCGTCGGCGACGAGTTCGGGTGCCGCACCGAGGGGGGAGGTGATCACGGGCGTGCCCGCGGCCATGGCCTCGATCATCACGAGGCCGAAGGGCTCGGGCCACTGGATCGGGAACACCATCGCCCGAGCGCGGGCGAGGAGGTCGGCCTTCACGTCGTGCGGGACGTTCTCGCGGACGTCGATGTCGTCGGTGAGGTGAGGGGCGACGTCGCTGCGCCAGTAGTCCACCTCGAAGGGCTCGGACTTCTTGACCAGCATGACCATCGGCAGGCCGACGCGTTTGGCGATCTCGACGGCTTCCGCGGGACCCTTGTCGGGGTTGGCGCGGCCGAGATAGATGAGGAAGTCGTCCTTGTCGGCGCGATTGAGACGCGGCGGATACGCGTCGAGGTCGATGCCGTTGTAGACGGTGGCGGCGTACTTGATCTCGTCGAAATCCGACCGCTGCGACTCGCTGATGGCCACCAGGTGCACCCGGTCGTCGACCAGGCGGTAGTAGCGCTTGGCCGGATCCGTCCAGGGACCGTGCAGCGTGTGGACGACCGGCGGCGTCCCTTCGAGCATGGCGCCGAGGGCGGGGCCGATGATCCCGGAGTGGTCGTGGATCACGTCGAACTCGCGGGCGTCGAGGAACGACGCGAGCGTGTGAAAGGCGTCAAACCACACGTTGCCGAGCAGCACCGGGTCGGGCGGCTCCTTGAGCGGCGAGACGAGGTTGGCCTTCGTGCGGGACCCGCCGCTGGCGAACAACGTGACGTCGTGCCCGCGCTCGGCGAGGCCGTCGGCGAGGAGGGCGACCACGAGCTCGATCCCGCCGTATCCCGTGGGGGGCACGGCGAACCAAACCGGGGCGATCTCGGCGATGCGCATCCACCGCAACGTAGTCCCGGTTGAGCCTGCGTCGGCGCGCGTTCGCGACCCGCGCGATCACCGGCACGCATCGAGCCACCAGGTGGCTAGCGTGAAGGGGTGGCCGATCCTTGGGCGACCAGCGCGAGCGCCTCCCTCGGCACGCACGGCACCGTGACGCTGGTCGAGGGATCGGCGTTTTGCATCTCGGGCCGCGTCGGCAACATGCATCCCACCTATCCCGAGGGCCTCTTCTTTCGCGACACGCGTTTCCTTTCGCGCTTCGAGCTTCTCCTCAACGGCGGCGTGCCCGAGCCGCTGAGCGCCACGCCGCTCGACCCGTTCAGCGCGGCCTTCGTGCTGCGCGACCAGCCGGGCGCGGGAAAGGCCGACTCGCACCTCGTCGTGTTCCGCCACCGGTATGTGGGGCGGGGCATGCGCGAGGACATTCTCGTGCGCAACTTCGGCAACGAAGCTGCGTTCTGCAGCCTCGAGCTGCACGTCGACTGCGACTTCGCCGACATCTTCGAGGTGAAGGAGATGCGGGTGCTCAAGGCGGGCGAGCTCTCGATGCGCACCGACCACGGGCGCATGGAGTTCACCTACGAGCGCGGAACCTTCCGGCGTTCGACCGTCGTCGACTTCTCTGTCCCCCCGCACTTCCAGGGAAACGCGGCGGCATACGAGGTGATCGTTCCCGCCGGGGGCGAGTGGTCGACGTGCGTGCAGCTCACGCCGGTGATCGACGGCGAGCCGATCGAGCCGCGCTATCGGTGCGGTCAGCCCGTCGAGCGGGCGAAGCCGGTCGAGCGCCTCGAGGAGTGGCGGCGGCGGCTCCCCGTCGTCGACGCGGAGCACGACACGTTTCGCGCCTTGCTCGACCGCTCGACCGAGGACCTCGCCGCCCTGCGCCTGTTCGATCCCGAGCACCCCGAGCGCGTCGTCGTCGCCGCCGGCGCGCCGTGGTTCATGACGCTGTTCGGTCGCGACTCACTGCTGACCTCGTGGATGGCGATGATGGCGGACCCACACCTCGCCCTCGGGACCCTCCAGACCCTGGCGCGGTATCAGGGCAAGGACGTCAACCCGCTCACCGAGGAAGAGCCCGGGAGGATTCTTCACGAGATGCGGGTGGGAGAGACCGCGGAGTTGTCGCTCGGCGGCGGGCGCGTCTACTACGGCACCGCCGACGCGACGCCGCTGTTCGTCATGTTGCTCGGCGAGTTGGCGCGCTGGGGCTATCAGCAGTCGGAGGTGGACACGCTCTTGCCCGCGGCCGACCGCGCGCTCGAGTGGATCGAGCACCACGGCGACCGAGACGGCGACGGCTACGTCGAGTATGAGCGCACGTCCGACCGAGGCCTGCGCAACCAGGGATGGAAGGACTCCTGGGACGGCGTCAACTTTGCCGACGGCGTGCTGGCCGAACCGCCGATCGCCCTCTGCGAAGTGCAGGCATATGTCTACGGCGCCTACGTCGCGCGCTCCCACTTCGCCACCGAGCACGGCGATCTGGAGCTGGCCGAGGACCTGCGGAAGAAGGCGCAGGCCCTGAAGGAGGCGTTCAACCGCGACTTCTGGCTCGAGGAGCACGGCTGGTTCGCCATCGGGCTCGACCGCGAGAAGCGACCGGTGGACGCGCTGGCGTCGAACATGGGCCACTGTCTGTGGACCGGCATCGTCGACACCGACAAGGCCCGCGTCGTGGCCGACCGGCTGGTGAGCGACGAACTCTTCTCGGGCTGGGGCGTGCGGACGATCGCGTCGAGCATGTCGCGCTTCAACCCGATCAGCTACCACAACGGGAGCGTGTGGCCCCACGACAACGCGATCGCGGCGGCGGGCCTGATGCGGTACGGGTTCGTCGACGAGTCCCATCGCGTCATGGAGGGGCTGATCTCGGCCGCACCCCATTTCGACAATCGCCTGCCGGAGCTGTTCGCCGGCTTCTCGCGCTCGCATCTGCCGTTCCCGGTCAGCTACCCGACGTCGTGCTCGCCTCAGGCCTGGGCCGCCGCCACGCCGCTCCTGTTCTTGCGCACGATGCTCCGGCTCGAGCCCGACATCCGCAACGCCGAGCTCCGCATCGCCCCCGCCATCCCCGAGTGGGCGGGGCGCATTCGCATCGACAACATGCCGTTCATGGGCGGGGAACTGGCGATCGAGGTCGAGGGCGAGCACTTGCGAGTGACCGAACTGCCGGAGGGGCTGTCGGTCGTGCACACGCCGCGGCGTCCCACCCTGTAGTCCGCACCGCCGTGTCGCTGCGTGCCCTGATCTTCGACTTCGACGGCCTCATCATCGACACCGAGGGTGTGATCCTGCGCGCGTGGCAGGAGGAGTTCTCCCGCCACGGCGTCGAGTTCCCCTTCGAGCGCTGGGTTCGGACCAACGTCGGCACCATCAAGGGCGAGCCGGGCTACGTCGACGAGTACGACGAGCTCGAGGCGTTGGTGGGCGCCGCGGTTGATCGCGACGCCATCCTCGCTCGGCGGGTCGCGCTCCACGACGAGTTGCTGGCGAGCCCGGTTCCCAACCCCGGGGTGCGCGAGTGGATCGACGGCGCGTTGGATCGGGGCCTCGCGCTTGGGGTGGCGTCGAGTTCCGCGCGGCATTGGGTGGAGCGGCTCTTGACCGAGATGGGGTTGCGCGACGGGTTCGCGTGCGTGTCGACGCGTGACGATGTCGGCGGGCGGGGCAAGCCCGATCCGGCCGTCTACCTGAACGCGCTCGCCGGGCTCGGGGTGGATGCGAGCAGCGCGGTCGCCCTCGAGGATTCGCCGCCGGGCGTCGCCGCGGCGGAGGCGGCGGGGATCTTCACGGTGGCCGTCCCGAGCGAGGTCACCCGGTCGCTCGATTTCTCGCACGCCGACCTCGTGGTGGAGTCGCTGGCGTCCTTCGCGCTCGACGATCTCCTGGCCGTGCGCCGCGACCCCTAATCGCGTGCACCGCAACCCCTCATCGCGTGCACCGCAACCCCTCATCGTGTGTGAGTGCTGGCCCGCACATGTGCGGGCCAGCACTCACACACGATCGGTTACCAGCCCCGGTCGATCCACTCCTGCAGATGCGGGCGCTCCGTGCCGATCGTCGTGTCGAGGCCGTGGCCCGGCATCACGATGGTGTCTTCGGCGAGCGTGAAGAGGCGCTCGTCGATCGAGCGGATGATCGTGGAGAAGTCGGCGCCGGAAGTCTTGGTGTTGCCCGGCCCTCCCGGAAACAGCGTGTCGCCCGAGAGCAGCACGGGCTCGCCGTCGAGAAGGAAGCACACCGAGCCCGGGGTGTGACCCGGCGTGTGGACGGCACGGATGCGGACGTCGCCGACTTCCTCGACGTCGTCGTCGTTGATCAGCAGGTCGTACGACGGGAGATCGGCGGCGTCGTCCGGCCCGACCGCGATCTCGATCCCTGCATCGCGCAGCGGGGTGACGGCTTGGATGTGGTCCCAGTGGCCGTGCGTGGTCAACACCCGTCGCACGCCGCTGGCCCTCGACACCTCGAGCAGCAGCTCGTGTTCATTGGCGGCGTCGATGAGCACGGCGTCGCCAGTGCTCTTGGAGCGCACGACGTAGACGTTGTTCTCGAACGGCCCGACGACGTACTTGTCGATGCGCACACTGGCCGACTCGTAATGGGCGGGGCGGGTCATGGGGGTCAGGATAGAGCCACGTGCTCCGAGCCGATCTGGAAACTTGACCGGGCGGTCTAGTAGTTTCCGGCCCGCCCTCTATGGAATACGCCCCCGAACAGGAAGCCTTCCGCGACGAAGTTCGCGCCTGGCTCGACGAGAACCTGACCGACGACTTTCGCGCCCTCGGCGGGGACGCGGGCCCGGCCGACGACCGCGACTGGGACCAACGGGTGGTGTGGGAGCGGATCCTCGGCGAGGC
>DATDOY010000292.1:0-4779 GCA_035293045.1 Acidimicrobiia bacterium | reverse complement strand
AGTCCCCGTCCGTAGTCGTCGTCGATCAGCTCGAAGAGCTTGCGCGCCTCGCGCCCCGCCTCGAGCGCGGTGGTGGTTTTGCCGAGCCAGAGCGACACCGCCGACTGGAGGACGAGCGTCATCCCCTGGGCCCAGCGGTCGCCCGCCTTGCGGGCCTCGTCGATCACTTCATCGGCGAGAGCGCCGGCCTCCTCGAGCCGGCCCTGGGCGAGCCGCACAAACCCGAGGAGCCCCCACGCCCACGAACGTCCGCCCCAGTCAGAGATCTCCTCGAACATGGCGGCCGACCGCGTCAGGCGGTCGTCGGCGACGTCGATCTCGCCGCGGGAGAAGGCGATCCAGGCGAGGTTCTGCAGGGCCCAGGCCTCGCCGCGCCGGTCGCCCAACTCGTGGAACGCCTCGCGCGCTTCATCGATCGCCGACTCGGCGCGGGCGAGCTCGCCCATGAAGAGGTTGGCCATCCCCCATTGCCGCAGGGCGGCGGCGAGCGCCGCCCTGTCGCCCGACTCATTGGCGAGGGCCATGGCGCGCTCGAGCGTGGCGAGCGCGCCCTCCATGTCGCCCGCCTTCTGCTCGACCTCGCCGAGGATGGTGAGCGCCCGCACCTGCTGCGCGGAATCGTGCGCCGCCTCGGCCTTCTCGAGCACTTCCTCGACGTCGGCCCGCGCACCCGGGAGGTCGTGGCGGCCGCAGCGGGATTGGGCGCGACCGAGCAGCAGCCGGCGTCGGCGGTCATCCTCGTCGGCGCCGAGCAGGCCGACGGCTTCGTCGAAGAACTGCTCGGCGGCGAGATTCGACTCGCGCTCGAGCATCCGCTCGGCGGCGCGTTCGAGCCACTCGAGCGCGTTGGCGCGGACGTCCCCCTCGACCCCGCTCAGCGTCCCGAGCTCGTCGGCGAGCCCGGCGGCGACGGCGTAGTGGTGCGCGATCGCCTCGACCTGTTCGTCCTCCCGCCCGGTCTGATGGGCCCGCTTGGCGAGCCATCCGGCGAGCACGCCGTGGCGCCGGGCGCGCGACGACTTGGTGAGGGTCTCGTACGCCACCTCGCGCACGAGGTCGGACTTGAACTCGAAGCGCCCGTCACTCACCACGAGGATGTCGCGGGTCACCAACTCGTCGATGAGCCCGGCCACGTCCTTTTCGTCGCGGGCCTGACCGAGCCCCACGAGCGCCGCCACCGACCCGACGCGGCCGACGACGGCGGCGTCCTCCAGCAGTTCTCGTTCGCGCATGCTGATGCCATCGAGGCGCGCCGCGACGAGTCCCCGCAGGGTTGCGGGGAGGTCGCGCAGCTCGGTCGGGATGGCGGCGAGGTCGACGTCGGAGCCGTCGAGCACGCCCGCCTCGGCGAGCAGCGCCACGAGTTCTTCGACGAAGAACGGGTTGCCGCCGCTGCGGTCACGCAGAACAGCGGCGAGCTCCTCGGGCACGTCTTGTTGGAGGAGCGCCCTGACGAGTTGTGTCGTCGCCACGGGCGTGAGCGGGTCGAGGTGGAGCGACACCGCGTTGTAGCGGCCCGGTTCGGGCGACCACCGCTCCTGGAGTTCAGGGCGCGCCGTGGCCACGAGGACGACGCGCTGACCGCGCACGCGATCGAGGAGGTTGTCGATCAGATCGAGGACGACCTGATCGGCCCAATGCAGATCGGCCATGAACAACACGACGAGGTGACGCGCCGCGATCCCCTCGATCACGGCGGCGAGGGCGGCGATCGCCTCCTCGACGGCCCTCGACGGATCGACTTCCTGGAACGACCCCTCGAAGCCCATGAGGTAGATGAGGCCCTCGACGATGCGCTCCGCCTCGGCGCCCGTCTCGCGGGTGGCGAGGTGCACGCCTTTCACCGCCTTGTCCCGGGCCTCCTCGAGCGAATCGGCGATGTCGATCGCGAGGGCTTGGCGCAGGATCTCCGAAATCGGCCACCACGGGTTGGCCTCGCCGTAGGGCACACACCGGCCGACGTAGATGGCGGCGTCGTGCTCGACGTTGGCGGTCATGGCGATCTCTTCGCCGAGGCGGCTCTTGCCGATCCCGGCCTCGCCGGCGAGCAGCACCATGTGCGGGCGGGCGCGCTCGGCGGCGGTCTGGAGGACGTGGCGGAGGATCCCCATCTCGGCGTCGCGGCCCACGAGCGGCGTGCGGACGCGACGAGGGCGATACCCGGGTGGCGCCAACGCCTCCTCGGCCCGCCACGCCTCGACGGCCTCGGCTCGGCCTTTGACCTCGATGCCGCCCAGGTCGGAGTAACGGACGACCAGTTGGGTGGCCGAGAAGGTCTCCGGTCCGACCACCACCTCGCCCGGGTTGGCGACGGTTTGGAGGCGGCTGGCCACGTTCACGACGTCGCCCATGGCGGTGTAGTCGTCGCCCGCCCGCAGGCCGCCGACGAGCACCTCCCCGGTGTTCACACCCACGCGCATCCGCACCTCGACCCCGCTGTCGGCGGCGAAACCGGCGATGGTGCGCTGCATCTGGAGGGCGGCGCGAACGGCGCGTTCGGCGTCGTCCTCGTGGGCCACCGGCGCCCCGAACAGCGCCACGAGGGCGTCGCCGATGATCTTGTCGACCTTGCCGCCGTAGGCCGTGACGTCGGCGGCGAGGCACTCGAAACAGTCGTCGACGAGGTTTTTCAACCGCTCGGGGTCGCGGGCCTCGCTCAGGGTCGTGAACCCCACCAGGTCGGCAAAGAGGACGGTGACGACCCGCCGCTGGTCGGTGGCGGTCGCGAGGGCGTGACCGCACGCCGGGCAAAAGCGCGCGGCCTCGGGTGCATGCGTGCCACAAGCGGGACAGTCCACGCAGGAAGGATACCGACGAGGCCCCCGAACCCTTCCCCGGAGTGACGCAGGCCACAGCGATTGCCGGCGCTCGCCGTAGGATCGGCGCGATGTCCTCGCCGACCGTGCAGTTCCTGAGCCCCGAGTGGGGCGCCGCGCTCGAGGCCGCCGCCAACGCCTCGCCGGGCTTCCGCGAGGCGGCCGACGCCCTCTCGCTCACGATCCAACAGGAGATCGAGGACGGCGACGCCTACGCCCTCACCTTCGCCGACGGGGCGCTCGAGGTGCGATGGGGCGTGGTCGACGACGCCGACGTGGTCTTCGCCCAGAACCGCGACACCGCCGAACGCATCAGCCGCGGCGACCTCAATGCCCAACAGGCCTTCGTGCTCGGCAAGCTGCGGGTGCGAGGCGACCTGGCGCGCCTGCTCCCGGCGCGCGACGCCTTCGTGCAGCTCGAGCGAGCCTTCGAGGAGCTGCGCGATCGCACGGCGTATTAATGGGCGCGCACTGATGGGCGCGCACTGATGGGCGCGGGCTGATGGAGCCGGTGACGTTTCGGGTCCGCGGCATCACGATCGAGGGCGTTCGCTGGCCGAGACCGGCGTCGAAGGACGGCGCGGCCGGCCCGACCGTCCTTTTGGTCCACGGACTCGCCGGGTCGACCATCGAGTGGGAGTCGGTGGGCACCGGCCTCGCCCAGGCCGTCGGCGCCGACGTGTTCGCCGTCGACCTCCCGGGGTTCGGACGGACCCGTCTGCCCCGCGGCCGATCGTCGATCCCGAGCCACACCGACGCCGTCCGAGGCGTCCTGCACGAAGTGGGCGACGCCGTCCTCGTGGGCAACTCGATGGGCGGGGTCATCAGCATGCGCGTCGCGGCCGCGACCGCGACCGCGGCCGCGACCGCGGCCACTGGGCCCGTGCGCGCCCTCGTGCTCGTCGACCCGGCGCTCGTGATGACGGGAGCGGGCGGCGGCGCCAGCCCGGTGCGCACGGCGGCCCGATACGCGCTCGCCCTCACCCCGGTGATCGGCCCCGCTGTCATCGGCACGATGCGTCGGCGGGCGGGCGCCGAGGGTTACATCGCCAACCGCCTCGCCGGGATCGTGAAGGACCCGTCGCGGGTCGCCCCCGAGGTGCGATCGCGCCTCGTCGAACAGGCGGCGGAGCGCTCGGCGTATCGCGAGTCGTCACGGTGCTACTCGAGTTCGGCCCGGTCGATCTTCACGGGGGCCCGCTCCTCGTGGCGCGAGGTGAGCCGCGTGCAGGTCCCGACGTTCGTCATGCACGGCGTCCACGACGCGCTCGTCCCCGTCGGCCTCGTGGACCGGCTTCGCTCGATGCGCCCGGACTGGCACTACGAGGTGGTCGAGGACGCCGGCCACCAGCCTCACCTCGAACTTCCGGAGCACTTCGTCGCCTCGGTGGCGGCCTGGATCACCACCCACGCCGGCCCTCGTTCTTGAAGCTCCTCGTACTTCACGAACTGGCCGCTTGGCCGCGCCACTCCTCTTTCGCCGCCGTGTAGAGATCGCCGCCCTCGGCGTCGTAGACGACGACGGCAGGGAACGCCTCGACCTCGAGCCGGCGGATGGCCTCGGTGCCGAGGTCGTCGAACGCCACGATCTCGGCGGCCTTGATGCTGCGCGCCAGCACGGCGCCGAGGCCTCCAACGGCCGCCATGTAGGCCGCGCCGAACTCGGCGATCGCCGCCTTGGCCTCGGGGCCGCGCCCGCCCTTGCCGACGGCGGCGCGCACGCCGTGCTCGAGGGTCATCCGCAAGTGCGGGTCCATGCGCGACGCCGTGGTGGGGCCGGCCGAGCCGATCACGTGGCCGGGTCGCTCGGGAGTCGGGCCCACGTAGTAGAGGATCGAGCCCTCGGCCGGGAACGGCCACGGCTCGCCGGCGGCGTCGAGTTCGGCAAGGCGGCGGTGGGCTGCATCGCGTGCGGTGTACAGCTCGCCTGTGATCCGCACGCGATCCCCCGCCCGCAACGCCC
>DATDOY010000291.1:0-20929 GCA_035293045.1 Acidimicrobiia bacterium | reverse complement strand
TTCGAGTCATTCCTGCGCAGGGGCGTGCGTGGGCTGCGCCTACCCCGCCGAACACGCCTCCCGAGTTGACGTCGATGGGGACTCGCACCGACAGGACGCGGGCGGTTCATCCGCTAGGTGTCCCTGACCTCCGTGCTCCTCACGCTTCCCTGGTGTCAAGGCGAGTGAAACCGGCGCGGCGCGGGTGGATGACGACGCTCCCCGCGCGTCCAAGGTCCCGGGCCTTGGTATGCAACTGCGCCACGACATCGTCACTCGGCTCCCCGTAGACCTCAATCCGCTCCATTTCGATGAAGTCGGCGAATGTGCGGAACGCCGCCGCGCCAATTTTCATATGAAGCTCCAGCGACGCCGAGTCGGGATGCACGGCGACGACTGTCATTGCGCCGTTCTTCTCGTCGACGAAGAACCCGTAGTAGAGGAGCTGAGGTTCGCGGGCGTCAATGAACTCGACGAGGTCGGCGATCGCGGCCCTGAGGTCGTCCACGCACCCCTCCCGGATGCGGGAGCGGTCGATGTATACGATCGGTTCGGACAATCCACCGCCCTCCGGAGGAGCGAAACACCGCGAGCCTGACATCACCCCGGCGCGCGTGTCACGTGCAACGGAGCGAGTACCTCCCCTTAGGAAGCTGGGTTAGACCTCTACGTCCGCACCTCGGGCATCGGGTCACCGGCGGCCATCGCCGGTGACCGAGGCCCGGCCTGACCGGCTGCTAAGCGGGAACGAGCAGGCTAAGAGACGGGCCTGGCGTTCCCTCACAACGTAGAGACACGGGTTCGAAACCGCCGGGGCTGCTCGCAGGCCTTGACGCGTGCGATCTGACGGGTGCGATCCACTCGCGCGTCTCAATCGCGCCCGTGGCTCGTGGCAATGGGCCCCTGCACTTCCACACTTGGACGCAAGCGGGACATCGGGACGCGTGCGTCGGCCGCCCCTCACCAGCGCCAGCGGGTGGCTCGCTCGGAGAACTCAGCTTCGCGTTCGATGATTCCGAAGGCGCGCTCGGGCGTGACCTCGATGATCGCGTGACTGCGCAGGAACGCCTCCATCTCGGGATGGACTTCCGGGTTGTCCCAGTACTTCGTGACGTAGGCGGCGACGGCGTGGTCGATGGCGTCGGCGTCTCGGACCGTGTCGGCGAGGCTGGCTCTCCCTTCGACGGAGACGCACTCGACCGTGTCATCGACGGTCACCACGCATTGCGGGTTCGCGGCGATGTTCCGCGCCTTGCGCGCGTTCGGCGAACACGAGAACCAGAACCGGTCGGTGTCGGGAAGCCAGACGCCCCACACCGGCAATGCGTGGGGCCGTCCGGACTCCGACGCGGTCACGACCCAGTAGTTCTTGTTGGCGACGAGCCGCTGCTGCGCCCATGTCCACGGCAACGCGCCCGCCGGGTCATCGGGGACGCCGTAGTCGGACATGGCCGGGCGTTCGACGGTCGGCACGTGGCGAGAATATCTCCCGCGCCACGCCTTCTCAGTCGACGAGTTGGTCGAGCAGCCACTTCGGTCCGACGACCTCCGCGTCGACGGCGCGCACTCGCTCCGCCAGTCCCCGGTCGGCCGTGACCACGACCGCGCCCCGATTCGCCGCCGCCACGGCGAAGATCGTGTCGTCGCCCTCGCCCGGTGCATGCACCACGTCCACGCCTGCGACGTCCTCGACGTCGTCGATGTCAGCTCCCGCTCGCGCTTGGCCCTCGAGCACGATGGTCACGGGCGGATCGAGCCGTCCGGCCGCCACCGTCGCTCGCACGCGTTCGATGAAGGCTCGTGCGGCTCCGGCACGATCGCGCCACCACCCCGTCGGGCGCGATCCGATCACGTTGGCGGCGTCGATGACGAGCACTCGGACATCCTCGCGCCCTGACCGTGCCGGGTCGCACGACGGTCGATTACCTCCCGCAGGAATGCGTGTGGTTCACTCGCCCGCATGACCGACAAGATCGAAATCTCCCGCGACATCGCCGCCACTCCCGAAGCGGTCTACGCCGCCATCTCGGATGTGACCCGCATGGGGGAATGGTCCGAGGAGTGTCACACCTGTGTGTGGCACGAAGGCTTCGACGGCCCGGTGGTCGGCGCGACGTTCGATGGCCACAATCGAAACGGCGAGCACGAGTGGGTCACCCAGGGGAAGGTGATCGAGGCCGAGCCCGGGCGGGCTTTTGCCTTCGAGTGCTCGATGATGGATTTCCATTACTCGACCTGGGGCTACCGCATTGAGCCCACCGAGACCGGCTGTCGGGTCACCGAATGGAGCGAGGACCTGCGCCCCGAGAACGCACTCGAGTTCAGCAAGCAGATCTCCGGCATCGAGGACCGGACCGAGCGAAACCATCAGACGATGAGCGGCACGCTCGAACGCCTTGCCGCTGCTCTCGAAACCTGATCACTGGCCTCGCCGCGTTCGTGATCGACGACGCCCGGCCCCCTCACCCTCGGGTGAAGGGGCCGGGCGTCGACCGCATTACGTGGCCTTCGCGTACTGGCTCGCGCCGTACCAGTCGATGACGACGACGGGCTCGTCGCCGACGACCCAGCCGTCGTGACCGCTGGGCAACGACGTCACGTCTCCCGCGGTCGCGATGAACTCGGTGCCGTCGGCCATCTGGACCGCGAGCTTGCCGCTGATGTGGTACTGGAAGTGCGGCGCCTCGCACTGTTCGGTGCCCGCGATCGGCTTGACGTGCTCCGACCAGCGCCAGCCGGGCTCGAAGATGAGGCGGCCGATTTCGGCGCCGCCGATCGAGAGGATCTCGGCGCGGCCGTAGGGGAACTCCCTGACCTCGTCGGGCTTACCGAACGCCTTGTGCTCGGTCTGGTGGGTGATGGTCATGATGAATATCCCTTCCCGCTGCGGGCTCCCGCCCGAGCGATGACGTAGCTGAATTGGTTTTCGAGGCGATAGCCCCCGTCGGTCATCCGGTACGGAGCGATGGCGTCACGGATGGCGTCTTCGGTCCGCTCCTGTCCGGCTTTCTGGATCGCCCCTACCGCCAGGCCCGTTGAGGTCAAAGCGGTCAGGGCCTCGGACTCGTCTGGGAAGGCCCAGACGCACAGCACCTCTTGCCGACGAACAGAGGTGAGATTGCAGGTGGCCGCGAACGCCTCGAGGGCGCCCGGCTCTGAGAACGCGAAGGGGTCGACCGACCGAGGCGATGGCGACGACGCCAACCCCGCGAGGGCAGTGAAGTAGCCAGCCGTTTCGCAGTGGTCGCGCCGGCCCCAGGCGGCGACGACCACGGGCGCCCCGCCGACGGTCACCCGCGCCGCTTCCCGGAGCGCGCGGACCGGGTCGTTGGCGAACGAGAAGGCGTCGAGTCCCACGACGACGTCGAACGAGGCGTCGCCCCAGGGCAGCGCCTCCATGTCGCCGACACGGAGGACGGCCTCGGGGAGCCGCTCGCGCGCGATGTCGATGAGCGGTTCCGCTGCATCGATCCCGGAGACGGCGGCGCCGCGCTGCGCGGCGAGCACCATGAACCGACCGGCGCCGCAGCCGACATCGAGCAACCGGGTGCCGGGGGCGATGTCGGCTGCGTCGTCGTCGAGCACGGCCTCGTAGAGCGCCAGCATGCGGGGTTCCATCGTGGTGAACGCGTCCGCACGAGCGCCCCACAGCCTTCCCTCGACCGTCGCCGAGCCAGTCGTCGCTTGGGCGGTGCTCCCCATCTCCCCTCCTCTCGCCGGGCCGGATCGTGCCTACGACGCCGAGCATGCGCCGTGCGCAGGGGGCCCGGCATCGCCCGGACGGGCCATCTCATCGGCGCGGCGGGCCATGGCCCGCGGCCCGAAAGGCCAGGCCTCAGTCGAGGATGGAGAGGTCGGCGGCGGCGGCCACGGCGGCGGCTCGCGAAGTCACGCCGAGCTTGGTGTAGATGTTGGCGAGGTGCCGGTGAACGGTGTGTTCGCTCACCACCAAGTCGCTCGCGATCTCCCGGTTCGAGCGCCCCTTGGCTACGAGAACGAGCACGTCACGCTCGCGGGTGGTGAGGGCGTGCCGCCGTCCGGCCGAGCGCCCACCCAGTCGTTCGACGAGCGTGTGGGCGCTCTGTGCGAGTCGGCGAGCGCCGAGTCCATCAAGCGCGGCCGCGGCCGCGCCGGCGTGCTCGATCGCCGCCGCCCGCCGGTCCTCGGCGTCGAGAGCCCGAGCGAGTCCCATGCGCATCTGGGCGGCCTCGAACGGCGCGGGACCGCGGTCGAAGTGCTCGATGGCGTCTTCGAACGCGCCGCGCGCGTCACCCGGTCGACGCTCGGTGAGCGCAATCCAACCCTGGGCGCCGAGGTTGGCTCCCCGCAGCGCATCGGTGCCAACAGCCTCGGCAATGGCGGCGAGCTCGGCGTGGGCGTCGCGCGCCCGATCGACCTCCCCGAGACGCAGATGCGCCAGCACGAGGGTCTCGAACCCGCCCGCGCTTTCAATCGCCCGTTCCGATCCGAAGCTCCGGAGGAACTTCTCGGCGTAGCTGAGGGCGGCGGACGCGTCGTCGTCGTCGAGCGCGAGCTGCGCCTGCACGAGCGGAACCAGGACGTGAGCCTCGGCGGCCGCGAGGAGCTCGCGTGCCTCGCGCGTCCTGCCCTGGCGGCGCCGGAGTTCAGCCAGGCGCGCTCGCGCGTAGCCGGCGAGCACGGGTCGCAGGGTCGAGAGCTCACCGGCCGCCCACTCGAGTTCCTCTTCGGCCTCGGTCCACTCGCCGCGCATCGTGAGCACGGTGCCGTAGTGGGCCCGACACAGGGCGAGCAGCGGGCGCTGCCCGGTGCGTTCGCAGAACTCCGCCAGTCGTTCGCACCATTGGCCTGCGCGATCAAAATCCCGTGAGCGCTCGCAGGCGATGATCATGTTGCAGCAGCACGAACCGATGGCGAACGGGTCGCGCAACTCGCCCGCGGTCGCCGCCGCCGTTCCCTCGTCGAGCAGCGCATTGCCCTCACTGACGCGCCCCAGAGTCACCAGCGCCAATCCCTGCAGGGTGCGCGCGGTCATCTCGACGTCGAGCACCCCGTGAGCCTTGGCGTGCGTGAGCGCGTCGGTGCTCAGGCGAAGGACCTCGTTGGCGTCGGTGTCGAGGTGGAATGACGCTTCGATGAGCGACATCCACGCGAGTTCGGGGCCGGCCGGCGCGCCCGACTCGTCGAGGAGGCGCCGCGCCCGCTGGAGCCAGCCGTTGGCCACGGCGGTGTGTCCGCGAATCGCCCCGTAATCCCACGCCAAATACGTGGCCACCCATCCGGCCTCGAGGGTTTCGCCCCGATCCCGGCGGATGGCGTACGCGCGCTCGCGCGCGTCGATCGCCGCGTCGACGTCGTCGAGCCACCAACTGGCCAACGCGAATCCCTCGAGCGCCTCGGGTGTGACGTCGGCCGCGAGCACCTCCTGGTAGAGCTCGCGGGCCTCCGTCCACTCGCCGCGCGCCGTCGCGGCGCGGGCGGCTCGAAGGGGTGGTTGCCTATCGGTGGGGGAGGCGTCAGCGTTCACGAGGACCTGGGATGGGCGGCGCGGTGGGAACGCCATCGTGCCACGACCCGCGAGCGAATCGCCGCGTCATGACGCTCAAACCGGTTGGTCAGCCCGTCGCGCCCTTGTCGCCCGCTGGGCAATGGACTCGAGGCGCCCGAGCGTGGCCTTGGTCATTCCGAGGTCTTCCGTGGACGACCATGACGCGACTTCGGCGTCGGCTTCCTCGAAGAACCCGGAGATGCGACCGAGCAAATCGGTGATGAGGTCGGCGGACATGGCGATGACATGGAGTCGTTGTGGGAACGGTCCGCCCGTCTCGAGATAATCCTCCACGAGCGCGACGAGATCGTCGCGGGCTACCCGTGCTTCGGCGGCGGTCACCTGCATGGACCGCCGCAGGGCCTCGGGGCTTCCCGCGTCGCCGAAGAACGTTCGCACGAGCCCCTCGATTTCGAGGCGGGGACCGGCCGGCGGCGTGTCGAGCCACAATCGGAGCGCCTCGCGACCGTCGACGGTGATCTCGTAGCGGTTGCGCGTGCGCTGCCCGACCGCTTCCCGCTCCAGCTTCGCCCAGCCGAGTTGCACGAGGCGCTTTTGCTCCCGATACAGGTGTGCCTCTGAGCTCGGCCACGCGTACCGGAGGCTTCGGCGAGCCTGCCGGGTCAGCTCATACCCCGTCCATGGCCGGATGGCCAGCAAGCCGAGCAGGGCGAACGTCGTGGTTGTCGGGCGTTGTCGCATGGAGCTTGACACTACTCCCAATGAGAGTAGTTTGCTCAGCATGAGAGTAGATCGAGAGCAAGACGTTGTCCGGGGATCTGGGGTCAAGGTTGGTGACATGGCGGCCGCTCTCGAGCGGGCGGGCGGGGCGTTCGTCGCCTTGTTGCGCTCGCTCACTCGCGAGGAGGGCGGCATGCCTATCCCCGGCATGCGCTGGACGGTGACGGACACCGCCATCCACATGCTGAACATCTTGCGGCGGGGGATGGGAGATCGCCGGAGGGGTGACACGCTGGCGGGGCTCGCTGAACTCAATGACCTCGAGATCAGCGAAGTCACCGTCGCCGACGTCCACGAGGTGGCGGATCTTCTGGAGGCAGACGTGGCGACCTACGCCGGGCTGCTCGGCGGGCTCACCGACGACGCGGCCAGTTCGGCCGTCATCGACCTGCACGCCGGAGTCAGGTCTGACATTCCGACGGGTCTCTCGTACCAGCTCTTCGACTACCTGGCCCACGGCTACGACATAGCGACCGCGACCCACCGATCTTGGGACGTGCCGGCTCCGGAGGCGGCGTTGGTGCTTCGGGCCGCGCTCCCGGCTCTTGGCCCATGGGTCCGTCCGGAGATCCTGGCCGGCGCGCGCCAGCGGACGGCGTTCCTGCTCTCGGACCAAGGCGTCGGCCTCGAAATCGTGGTCGGCGGGGGCACGTATCGAGTGCAGCAGGGCCCTCGGGATTCAACCGATTGGACGGCGGACCCGGTCGAGCTCTTCATGGCGATGGCGGGGCGCATGGAATCAGCGGTGCCCGAGGTCGCCCGGGTCGCGAGCTGGTACGAGCCGATCTAGGAGCCAGCCCCACCCGCGGTTATCGGCGAGCAGGCACGACGAGTACCGGACACGTCGCGTGATGCGTGAGGTGATGGCTGACGCTCCCGAGGAGGAGTTCGGCGAACCCCCCGTGTCCCCGGCTGCCGACCACGATCATTGCCGCGTTCTCGCGCTTGGCGATGTCCAGAAGGCTCCGGGCGGTTGGCCCCTCGACCAACGCAGTGCGATGAGGAATGCCCGCGAGCGGTGCGGTCCACTCAGTGTCCAGGGCCTTGGCGAGATCCACGCCCGTACTCACCGCCGCTTGCGCGACGGCGGGCACGTCGTAGTAGGGGAGAGCGAAGGCGGCCAACGAGTAGACGTGGACGGCGAGGACTTCCGCTCCGAGCTTCGGAGCATTGTCGCGGCACCACGCAAGCGCACGGTTGGCGCCGTCCGAGCCGTCGATCCCGAGGATGATCACCGGCGCTGAGTTCTTGGGGGCCTCGGCCATGGCATCGTTGGTCATGAGGTCTCGGGCGTGCACCGTTCCTCCCCTCAGCGGCTGACTCTCCGTGGCCTGCGACGAACCGCGGAGTCCTGACCAACGGATGGAGCGAGCGCCTCAGCGACTAGGTCGACCTGGGGTCGGCGCTGTGCCGAGCGATCGGCCGCCGACGCGTAGTGCTCGACCCGGGCATCGGGCCCGGGGAAGAACAACACTTCGTGGGCCGAGTCCTCCCACCGAATGAGCCATGGCGGTCCGCCGTCCTCGCCTCGAACTTCGAGTACCTCCGCGTCGCGGTCGTGTTCACCAACACGGTGTGCCTTGATGACGAGTCGATCACCCACGCGTGCCTTCATGGGACCTCCTTCACGGGAAGGTTCATGGGCCGAGCCTCTTGAGTCGACGGCCAGGTCCTCATTCCCACCGTGACCCCTCGATGCGCGAGGCCCCAGGGGCGTCGGGGCCGCTCTTGGGGGGTCTTTGGTCCCGATTCCGGCTCTGCGCGATCAGGCGGCGCTCGCCGCTTGCGCCAGCGCCGCCGCGACGTGACGACGGATCGCTGCCGGGGCCTGCGTGGCATCGACCGGTGTTGCCTCCGGCCACGCCTCGCGATGGGCTTGCAGCGCACGGACGATGGCGGGGTTGGCGTCAGAGGGATCCGATCCGCGTGCCGCTCGCTCGAGCGTGCGCTTGGCAGCCAGCTCGACGGGCGCCACGCACTCCAGCTCAACCAGCGGCGCGTGTACGGAGCGCGCCATCGCTCGGGCGAGAACTCGATGCCGGCGGGACATCCAGGACGCGTCGAGCACCACGGGTTCCCCGAGCATGACGAGCGTCCGCGCCCGCACCAGCATCTCGGCGTACGTCTGCTCGGTGCGCTCGGTCGAATAGAGACCCTCTCCGAACGGAGCGGGAGCCGGTCGATCCACGGGAAGGCCCGCAAGCTCCTTGCGAATCTCGTCCGAGCGCAGGACCATCCACTCACCGTCTTGCGCGAGCCCGGCTGCGAGTGTGGACTTTCCGGTGCCGGGGAGTCCACCGACGAGGGCGACGCGTACTTGTGCTTGTTCGAGGTGGTCCGACGTCATGCGGTGGAGCTGACGAGCGACGGCGGCACTCCCGGCGTCGCCCTGCTCATGGCGCAGACAGGCCACCTTGGCTCGAACGTGAGCGCGCGCCGCGATGTAGTGGTCGGCGAGCGTCCTCGGATGGCGTTCGCCCGAGAACTCGCCGTACCAGCGCAGAACCGCATCGCCGAGTTCGGGGTGACCGAGTCGCTCGAGATCCATCACCAAGAAGGCACAGTCTGCAAGGACATCGGCGAACCGAAGGTGATCGTCGAACTCGATGCAATCGAGCACGCGCGGCCCATCAGGGAGGCAGAAGATGTCGTCGGCCAGGAGGTCGCCGTGGCCGTCGCGCACCCACCCCCGTGCGATGCGACGTTCGAAGAGCGGACCTCGACCCTCGATGTAGGTCCGGGCAAGCGTGCGAACCCGGTCGAATTCGTCGGCAAGGAGCACCGATCCAACGAACGGATCGAGTTCACGGAAGCCGGCTTCCCAGGTCTTGAGCACTGCATCCCCGGTCGCAGCCTCGTCGATCTCAGACCCTCGGCGTGCGCCCGCATGAAAGGCGGCGATGAGCCGAGCAAGATCGCGTAGGTCGCCGTCGACGTTGACACCGGCAGCGACGAGCCTCGAGAGCCGCATTTCGTCGGGCATCCTCCGCATGACGACGAGATGATCTGCCACGTTTCCCTCGTCATCGAGCACTGTTGCGACCCCGAGATACACGTCGGGCGAAAGTCGGCGGTTGAGCGCTACCTCACGACGACACGCCGCCTCGCGGGCTTCTCGTGACGTGAAGTCGAGGAACCCCGTCTGCACCGGCTTTTTCAGCTTGAACACGCGGTCGCCCACGAAGAAGACGTTCGAAACGTGGGTCTCGACGACGCGGGTAGCGAACGGCACCTTCGGAGCGTACGCCCCTCTTCCTGCGTCGGGTCAGGGCGGGTGGTCGCAATTGGAGGGGAACTTGGACCCGGGGCGTCGGGGGAGCGCGTTCCCCGCCCCTGAGGAGCGCTCAGGTCCCAGGGCAGCTGCGGGAACCGGCTCCCCCCGACCAATCTGGGGGGGTCGAGGCTCGGCGCGTCGTGGGACCGATGGCCCTATCGTCGAAGCAGTCGCCGCCCATACCGTGGCCTGGGAAGGGATGGCGGAGGGCCGCATGGCGGTGATCCAATATGAACGCATCGGTCTGACGGACCGCGTCTACGCGCGGTCGATCGGACTCGCCACCCGCGGTACAAGCGAGGGTGCCGTCAACGAGTTGATGTTCCTTTCGAACGGCGACGCGCACCTACTGGGTCAGGTGCAGTATCGGCTGGAACTCCTCACGGCGGAGAATCCGGGTGCTCTCGGTCCGGAGGGCGCATTGCGCCTGGTAACCGACGCGCTACTCCGGGCCATAGCGGCGGCGTAATCGCGCCGGAACGAGCGGCGTCCGCGCGAAGCCCACGTCAACCGACGGCCATGCCCCACGCATCGGACCAGCGGGCCAGGGCGCGGCGAAGGGCCCCGACCTGATCGATGAACCCAGCCCCGGGCACGATCACTTCGCACCCGTCGAGGAGTTCGTCCTTCCCGAAGCCGTGCTGCGCCACGCGCCCCGCGACCCGCACCACCACGGGTACCTCGGGGTGTCGGCTTCGGATGGTGCGGAGGACCGAGCGCGAGTTCGGGTCACGGAGGTCGATGGTCGTCAGGAGTATGTCGGCCTCATCAAGGAGACGGCATGACGCCCCGTGGAGCAGCGGACAGGCCCCGCAACTGGGCCCTGTACATACGGCGGTCTCAAAGCCATGGGCCCGGAACCGTGCGTAGTCGTCGAACACGACGGCCTCCGGGTCCTCGATCAGGACGTGGGTCCGCCTCACCTCACCGGCCTGCATCGTGCGACGCCATTCCGTGGTCGAGCGCTGTTGCACCCTCACCACCCCCCGAAGCGACCTTCGATGGCGACTCCCGTCGTGCTGCCACCCCAGTGGACCGAGGTGACACGTTTCGAGTGTGCCCGCCCAGCAGCGGTCTCGCCGGGGCCGGAAGTCACACCGACATGAGCCGGCAGTCATGAATGGCTTGGACGGCGCAGTGTTCCTCACGCCAGAGGAAGAGCGGCGCCCGGCACGCCGTTGGCCCGGCGCGCAGCCGGTCGCGCTAGGGCTCGTGGTCAGTGCGTGGTGGCGCACGGCGGACATACGCCGCGGAAGACGATCTCGGCGTCGAGGATTTTGAAGCCGTGTCGCTCCCGTGCGCGGAGCGTCAGCCTGTCCTCGCCGGATGCGTGCACGTCGAGAAGGGTGCCGCAGTGGATGCACACGAGGTGCTGGTGGCGCTCGAGCACGTTGGGGTCGTATCGCTTGGGTCCGTTCGCCGCGGTCAGCTCGAGGACTTCGCCCATTGCCACGAGCTCGTTGAGGGTGTTGTAGACGGTGGCGAGGCTGATCTCGGGCAGCAGCTCGCGTGCACGCGCGCGAATCTCATCGGCCGTGAGGTGCACGTGGTCGCCGCGCAGGACCTCTGCTACGACGCGCCGTTGGGGCGTGAGCCGCCACGCCCGTTCACGCAAGCGTTCGAGGAGGTCGATCACGCTGGTGCTCCTGACGAGAATTGGGGACGCAAAGTGGGTCAGCAGAATCTTGACTGACTCTCGCCCAAGTGATAGATGAAGTCAAGAGTTAGAACAGTTCAAAAACAGTGCCGGCCTCGATCCAAAGGACAGTTGCTGGCGCCTAGAACCACAAGACCACACGGAGAGAGGAAAGGCCCCACGTGTCTGAGCGCGGCAGCGAAAGCGAAAACCCCGTCATCCCGGCCCCGACCCCGGCCCCGGGTCGGCCCCGGTCCAACCGCGACTGGTGGCCCGATCGGCTCGATCTCCAGGTGCTCCACCAGCACTCGCCACAGTCGAATCCGCTGGGGAACGACTTCGACTACGCGGAAGCGTTCAAGACGCTGGATGTCGAGGCGCTGAAGCGCGACATCTTCGAAGTGATGACGACCTCGCAAGACTGGTGGCCCGCCGACTACGGCCATTACGGCCCGCTCTTCATCCGGCTGACGTGGCACGCAGCCGGCACCTACCGGATCTCGGACGGCCGCGGCGGGGGAGGAAGCGGCGACCAGCGCTTCGCCCCCCTCAACAGCTGGCCCGACAACGCCAACCTCGACAAGGCACGCCGTCTCCTGTGGCCCGTCAAGCAAAAGTACGGGCAGAAGGTCTCCTGGGCCGATCTCCTCGTGTTCGCGGGCAACTGCGCTCTGGAGTCGATGGGATTCAAGACGTTCGGCTTCGCGTTCGGGCGAGAGGACATCTGGCAGCCCGACGAGATTTTCTGGGGGTCCGAGAGCGAGTGGCTCGGAGATGAGCGCTACAGCGGTGACCGCGAGCTCGCCGAGCCGTTCGGCGCCGTGCAGATGGGTCTCATCTATGTGAACCCGGAGGGGCCCAACGCCAACGCGGACCCGCTCTCGGCGGCCCGGGACATCCGAGAGACCTTCGCCCGCATGGCCATGAACGACGAGGAGACGGTGGCGCTCATCGTCGGCGGCCACACCTTCGGCAAGTGCCACGGGGCCGCGGGTGCCGAGTACGCAGGGCCGGAACCCGAGGGCTGCCCGGTCGAGCACCAGGGCTTTGGCTGGACCAACACGTTCGGAACGGGCAAGGGCGCCGACACGCTTACCAGTGGCCTCGAGGGTGCCTGGACCACCGACCCGACGAAGTGGGACAACGGCTACCTCGACAACCTGTTCGCCTACGACTGGGAGCTCACGACGAGCCCCGCCGGCGCGCAGCAATGGACCCCGACGGATCCCGCGGCGCAGGGCACCGTGCCCGACGCGCACGATCCGTCCAAGCGGCACGCTCCCATGATGCTGACGACCGACCTCGCGCTGAAGTTGGACCCGACCTACGCGCCGATCGCGAAGCGCTTCCACGAGAACATGGACCAACTCGAGGAGGCGTTCGCCAAGGCCTGGTACAAGCTGCTGCACCGCGACATGGGGCCCGTCTCGCGTTACCTGGGTCCCTGGGTCCCCGAACCGCAGCTCTGGCAGGACCCGATTCCGGCGGTCGACCATGAACTGATCGGCGAGCAGGAGATCGCCGCGCTCAAGGCGACGATCCTTGCCTCGGGGCTGTCCGTATCCCAGCTCGCCGCGACGGCCTGGGCCTCGGCGGCCACCTTCCGGGGCACCGACAAGCGCGGCGGGGCCAACGGAGCCCGGCTTCGCCTCGCACCGCAAAAGGACTGGGAGGTCAACCAACCGGCCGAGCTCGCCACGGTGCTCGGCACGCTCGAGAAGATCCAGCAGGACTTCAACGCCTCGCAGTCCGGCGGCACGCGGGTTTCGCTCGCCGACCTGATCGTGCTCGGGGGATGCGCGGCCGTCGAGCAGGCGGCCGCGAACGCCGGCCACGACGTCACCGTCCCGTTTGCGCCGGGACGCACCGACGCGTCCCAGGAGCAGACCGACGTCGAGTCGGCTGCGGTGCTCGAGCCCAAGGCCGACGGCTTCCGCAACTACCTCCGACCCGGAGAGAAGTTGTCGCCGGAGACCCTGCTGCTCGACCGGGCCAACCTGTTGACGCTGACCGCGCCCGAGATGACCGTCCTCATCGGCGGCATGCGTGTGCTGAACGCCAACGCTGGGGGAACCGCCCACGGCGTCTTCACCGACCGGCCGGAGACGTTGACCACGGACTTCTTCGTCAACCTGCTCGACATGAGCACGGAATGGAAGGCGTCCGGCTCGACGGAGAACGTGTACGAGGGCCGTGATCGCGCGACGGGCAAGGTGCGGTGGACCGCCACCGCGGTCGATCTCGTGTTCGGTTCGCACTCTGAGCTGCGCGCGCTGGCGGAGGTCTACGCCTGCGACGACGCGAAGGAAAAGTTCGTGCGCGACTTCGTGGCGGCGTGGGACAAGGTCATGACCCTCGATCGCTTCGACCTCGCCTGACCGTCACGCTTTCCCGCGGCGGGATGGCGGTGGGATCACGGGTCCGCCGTCTGCGAACTCACAGCCAGCCGGGTGCGGCAAAGACGCCCCGGGAGTGGTGGTCGAACGCGGGGAAGATCGTCAGCCGTTCCCGACCGTTGGTGCGCAGCATGTGTCGATGAGGGAGTCGGCGCGCCACGTGCGGATGGCCTCGGCGCCGGCGAGCGCGGCGACACCGAGGGCCGCCGCCGGGTCGGTCCACCACCACCCGAGGAGGGCGTTGGCACCGAGGCCCGTCAGCACGACGGCTGACAGGAGCGCGCACAGGGAGGTTTGGTTGGCTTCCGCCACCTGAGCGCGTGACCCGAGTGCGGGGGCCAAGCGGCGTTTGGCGCGGGCGAGGACCGGCATGATGGCCAGCGACAGCGCGGCGAGGACGATTCCAACCGCGCTCGTGTCCGGCGCGCTGCCATTGAGGAGCTGACGCACCGCCTCGCCCCCGACGTAGACGGCGAGGGCCGCGAACGCGACGGCGATGGCCTTGGTGGCGCGTTCGTCGGCCTCCTGGGTGCAGCCCTCACGACCTTCGACAGTCAGGCGCCAGGTGAGGATGAAGGCCGCCGAGACCTCGATGACGGAGTCGAGACCGAAGCCGACGAGGCTGATGGAGTGGGCGGCGACCCCGGCGATCAGAGCGACGGCGGCCTCGACGACGTTGTAGCCAATGG
The DNA here is from genome assembly GCA_035293045.1 of Acidimicrobiia bacterium. Classification (GTDB taxonomy): domain Bacteria; phylum Actinomycetota; class Acidimicrobiia; order IMCC26256; family JACPCJ01; genus DATDOY01. Next base: position 6,687 of record DATDOY010000291.1, on the reverse strand, counting down.
TGAACCGGTTGAGAGCGATCGCTCGCTCGAGCGCGACCGTGCGTTCGAGGACGGCGCCGTGGCGGTGCTGTCCGGTCACGAGGCCACGCCGTCTTCGACCTCGCACCACTCGGCGAGATCATCCGCGACGGCCGCGAGATCCTGAAGGGCGTGAGCGAGGCGCGGGTCGACCAACTCGTAGCGGACGCGCCGGCCTTCTTGGATCGCCACCACGAGACCGCACCCGCGCAGGCACGCCAAGTGATTCGAGACGTTGGCTTTGGTCAAGCCGAGGTGGGCGGCGAGTTCGGTGGGGTAGTGCGGCCCGTCGAGGAGGCATTGGAGGATTTCGCACCGGGTGGGATCGGCGATTGCCTTGCCGACCCGGTGGAGGGCGCTGGTGGTGGTCACGCGTGGATTATACAGCGAACGCTGTAATACAGTCAACGCTGTACTAAATCGAGTCGCCCATCGTTTCCCGTCCATCGACGGATTTCACACCTACACAAGGCGAGTCATGCACGCGCTCGTCGCGCTCGCGACGTACTCGCCAAAGGGCTCGCAGGGTTCGAAGCCCGCTGCCGCATACAACGCCCGGGCGGGCGCGAAGGCGTCCATTGTCCCCGTCTCCAAACTCACGCGTCGATATCCCCGCTCGGCCGCGACCGCGAGGAGATGCCCGACCATCGCCCGCCCAACTCCTCCACGGCGGGCCGACTCGACGACGTGCATCGACTTCAGCTCCGCATGGCTTTCATCGAGGTGCTTCAGCGCTCCCACGGCGACGACGACATCGTCGGAACGGGCGCTGAAGAACACCACCGTCGGGTCGAGCAGCCCGTCGACGTCGAGCGCGTGCACACCCTCGGGTGGAGTGACCTCGTGCGCGAGGCGCAGGTGTGCGACGAGTACGTCGCGCACATCGGCGCGACGCGGATCGTCGACCGTGATGACCAAGTCCACCCGGGTCGTCTGCCAATCACCGCCCGTCGAGCGCAAGGGTGCGCTCAGCCCGCGTCGGCGGCCGCGAAGATCGCGGCAACGTCGAGCTTCTTCATGCCCAGAACCGCCTCCATCGCCCGCTGGCCGCGCGTGGGATCGGGGTCGTTCAGCACCTCGTTCATCCCCTCGGGCGCCACCTGCCATGAGAGCCCGTACCTGTCCTTGAGCCATCCGCACTGACTCTCTTCGCCGCCCTCGGTGAGGCGGTCCCAGTAGTAGTCGATCTCCTCTTGGTCGGCGCACGTGATGAGCAGCGAGATCGCCTCGTTGAACGTGAAATGCGGGCCCCCGTTGATCGCCGTGAACTCCTGGCCGTCGAGCGTGAAGTCGACGGTGAGGATCGATCCGGGGGGGCCCGGCCCGGCCTCCGAATACCGCGTGACGCCGGTGATCTCGGAGTTCGGGAAGATCGAGACGTAGAACCGGGCGGCGTCCTCGCCTTGGGTGTCGAACCAGAGGTTGGGCGTGATCTGGGGCATGGATGTCCTCCGTACGCGCACGACAACGACATGGGCCGCCGGCAACGTAGTCCAGCGCGTGGTTAGGCCACGCCGCCGGTGCGATACCGCAGGATGGCCACGGCGGCCCAGATGAGCTCCACGATGCCGAATGGCCATGCGCCCGAGACAAACCCGTACACGCTGGACAGGGCGCACCCGAGCGCGAAGGCGAGCACGTAGGAGCGGCCACGACGCTCGAGCGCGTACATCGCCATCATGAAGGTGAGTGCGACGACGCCGTACGCGGTGATCACGGGCGCGCACCCCTGCCGGCCGCCTCGCCGACCTCGAACACGACCAGGCTCTTGTCGGCCCGGTAGAGGACCACGCTGAGCATGGTCGAGGCGCGGTGGAACCGAGCTCGCGACCCGGCGTGCGCGCCGGCGCTGACGAGGACAGCAAACGCTCCGACACGGCGGCCTGCGCGCCGGACGGGTGTCGGCATGGCAGCGAATCGTACGCGTGAGCGCACGGGCTTGCTCGAGGCCTTCAGGCCGGGTCGCGCTCGAGGAGGTCGCGGATTCGGCGCAGACTCTCGGTGATGTTGGCGCGCGCCTGACGATCGTTCGTCGTTCGTCCTCCGGGCATTCGACGGGCGAACCGCACCCAGCGGGGTGTCGACACGATCTCGAAGGAGAGGGTGATCCGGGCGCCAGCGTCCGACGGCGCCAGGACATAGCGCCAACGGGTCTGTTCCCCGCCGTTCGCGGCGAGGGTGGAGAACGCGAACACCCTTCCCGGCTCCGACTCGGTCACCACGCAGTCGCGCCGCCACCGGAAGCCGTTGAAGCGATTGTGACCACGAAAGCGCGCCCCAACCGCGGGACCCTGATGGCCGTCGATCCAGGCGCTGCGCCGCACCACCGGGCTCCACTCGGGCGTCCGGGTCGGGTCGGAGATCAGCTCCCACGCCGCTTCCGGCGAGGCCGCGACCTTGACGCTCTCCTCGTGGGTCGCGATCTGGATGGGTTGCATGCGCGCCACGGTACGACGCATCCGCTGCTCCGTTCGACAAGGCGGCTCGCCGTGTGGCACACGCCACACCGACCGGACTTGCATATACCCCATAGGGGTATATGCTCGGCGGAGTCCCTCGCAAGGGAGACAGAAGGGGGAGAGACGGGATGACTTCGATGCTGATCGAGCGGATCCAGAGCGACCTGGCGGCACCGGAGCGCCCCACCCTGACGCTATGTGACCGCGTCGCGGGTGCAGCGTTCGGGTTTTGGATGATCGTGGGCCTCTTTCTCGACGGATGGGCGCACGACAACAACAAGCCGGAATCGTTCTTCACGCCGTGGCATGCCGTGCTCTATTCGGGCTTCGCCGCCGCCGCCGTCGCCGCCCTCGCCATCGTGCGCCGGCACCACCGCCCCGGCGAAGCGTGGTCGGCACACTTGCCCAAGGGCCACGGGCTCACCCTCGCCGCCTTGGGCCTTTTCGCCATCGGCGCGGTCGGCGACCTGGTTTGGCACGAGGTCTTCGGGGTCGAGGTCACCCTGGAGGCGCTGCTCAGCCCGACGCATCTCGTCTTGCTGGCCGGCGGACTCGTGGCCTTGAGCGCTCCGGTCCGTAGCGCCTGGGGAGAGTCCGGGACCGCGGATCCGACGCTTCGACAGTTTCTCCCGACGGTCTCGTCGATCGCGTTGTTGACCGCTTTGATCGGGTTCTTCCTGCTCTATCTCTCGCCCTTCGTCAATGACGCCGGCGGGACCCGCTTCGACCGCGCGCCGGGCATGTCGCACGATCATCCAAGCCACAGCGTCGCCGAGCTCCAACAGGTGTTGGGGATCGCGTCGATCCTCCTCACCACGGTGCTCGTCGTGGCGCCGGTCTACCTGGTGCTGGCGCGGTGGCGTCCGCCGTCCGGAACGTTCACGGTGTTCTTCTCGGTCGTGATCCTGCTCTTCGTCGGGCTCGACGAGTTCGCGGCTCCGTGGTTGGTGGTGTCGGGGCTTGCCGCGGGGATTGTCACCGACGCCGTGGCGCGCCGGTGGCCGGCCTGGGCCACAGGGACGGCGGCGATTGCCTCGCTCTGGACCGCGTACTTCGCCGTCTATCAGTTGACCGAAGGCGGGGTGGCGTGGTCCGCCCCGGTCTGGGCGGGGGCGACCTTCCTCGCCGCCCTCATCGCCGCGGGCATCGGCCTCGTGGCGCAGCCGCCGGCGATCCTGCGTCCTCACGATCGGACGCCATGATGCCCGGATACGCCGAGAACAAGACCCAGGTCCAGAACCGGCTGCGCCGGATCGAGGGCCAGGTTCGAGGCATCCAGCGCATGGTCGACGACGACGCGTACTGCATCGACGTGCTGACGCAGGTGTCGGCGATCACCAAGGCCCTCCAAGCGGTCGCCCTGCAACTGCTCGACGAGCACCTCGCTCACTGCGTTGCCGGCGCCGTGAGCGCGGGCGGCGCGGAAGCGGCGGAGAAGGTGGCCGAGGCCTCCGCGGCGATCGCTCGTATGGTCAAGTCATGAGCGACGTCATGAGCGACGTCATGAACCACGGGTGGGATGCCGATTGTCGGGGCCCGCGTTGGTGACGCGGGCGAGTGCGTTTCGTCGATCGCGTGCGCTCGTGGTGCCCCCCGTGCTCGCCGCCGTGTTCACCCTCGCCGCGTGCGGCTCGGGCGGCGGGAACTCGGGTGGGGACCCGCAGCACATGGACCACATGGGGGGCGACGACGAGGCGTCGCCGATCGCCGAGGGCGCGCGCCGCGTCGAGGTCTCGGCCGGAGACTTCGCCTTCGACCCCAAGGGGATCAACGCCGACGAGGGCGAGGACCTCGAGATCGTGCTCACATCGGGCGACATCTTCCACGACTTCGTCATCGACGAACTCGACGTGCACGTGAGTGCTGCACGCGGCGAGACCAAGTCGGGCGGCATCCCCGGCACCGACGCTGGCCGTTACACGTACTACTGCAGCGTCCCCGGCCATCGCTCGGCCGGCATGGAGGGCACCCTCATCGTGTCTTAGAGGGCGAGGGTCCAAGCGGGAGGACGGATGGCGGTTCGCTAGGGTTGCCGCGCATGAGCGCCCCCCAAGCGGACGCAATCTTTCGCGAGGAGAACGCAATCGAAGCGCGGGGCCTCGTCAAGCGGTTCGGCGACGTCGTCGCCCTTGATCACGTCGACCTCGCGGTGCCGGTCGGGTCGGTGCTCGGCCTGCTCGGCCCCAACGGTGCGGGCAAGACGACCGCCGTGCGGATCGTCACCACGATCTTGGGGGCGGACGCGGGTTCCGCGCGCGTGCTGGGCCTCGACGTCGTGGCCGACGCGCAAGCGGTGCGGGCCAACATCGGATTGGCGGGACAGTACGCCGCCGTGGATGACAACCTCACCGGGCGCGAGAACCTCCGTCTCGTCGGGCGTCTCACCCACCAACCCCGAGCGAGCGTGCGCCTTCGTGCCGATGAGCTGCTCGAGCGATTCGACCTCGCATCGGCAGCCGATCGACCGGTCAAGACGTACTCCGGTGGCATGCGGCGTCGCCTCGATCTCGCCGCAGCGCTCGTGCACCGGCCTCCGGTGCTCATCCTCGACGAGCCGACCACCGGCCTCGATCCGCGCGGTCGCAACGACCTGTGGGACGTGATCGGCGGACTCGTCGCCGAAGGGACCACGCTTCTCTTGACCACGCAGTACCTCGAGGAGGCCGACCACCTTGCGCATCGCATCGCCGTGATCGACCACGGCCGGGTCATCGCCGAGGGAACCGCCGCCGAACTCAAGGCCCGTCTCGGCCGAACCGTCGTTGAGGTCGGTTTCGCCGAACGGACGTCGTTGGATCGGGCCAAAGGCGTCTTGGCCGAGATCGGCCCTGTCGATGTCACGACCGACGGCGGCGCCCTGCACGTGAACGTGGACGACGGGGCCCGCGGCGCCGTGGTCGTGGTGCGCACCCTCGACGGCGCCGGCATCCCTCCCGACCGTCTGATCGTGCGGGAACCAACCCTCGACGACGTGTTCATGCAGCTCACGGGCCGCCGAGCGGAGGAGTCGGACGCGAGCGAGGCGGAGGTCGCATCATGACCGTGTCGGTGGTCGCCGCGCCCCGCGGGGGCGTCGGGATGGCGGTGGAGGATGGTCTCGTCGTGGCGGGCCGCAATCTCCGCGCCATGACGCGGGTCCCGCAGGTCATCGTCTTCAGCACGATCCAACCGGTGATCTTCGTCCTGATGTTCCGGTACGTCTTCGGGGGCGCGATCAACGTGGCGAGCGTTCCGTACGTCGACTACCTCATGCCCGGGATCTTCGTGCAGACGGTGGTGTTCGGGGGGATGAATACCGTGATCGGGTTGTCCGAGGACCTCGGAAGAGGGCTCCTCGAGCGGTTCCGGTCACTGCCGATGGCGCGCTCAGCCGTGCTGACCGGCCGGACCCTCGCCGACCTGGTGCGCAACGTCGGCGTGGTTGCGCTCATGGTGATCGTCGGGTTCCTCGTGGGGTTCCGGGTTCACACCGACGCGGTGTCGTTCCTTGGCGCAATCCTCCTCGTGCTCGTGTTCGCCTTCGCCCTCTCGTGGATGTTCGCTCTCGTCGCGCTCTCGGTTCCGACCGCGGAGGCGGCGCAGGCCGCCGTGTTCCCACCGATGGCCGTGCTGGTGTTCGCCTCCTCCGCGTTCGTTCCTGTGCAGACGATGCCCGGTTGGTTGCAGGCGTTCGCGGAAGTCCAGCCCGTGACCATCACGGTCGACGCCGTTCGGGCGCTCGTCATCGGTGGTCCGGCCGCGACGCATGTGCTCCAGACGCTCGCGTGGGCGGCGGGCATCATCGCGGTGTTCGCCCCGCTCGCCGTCCGCCGCTACCGCCGGACGGCGTGACGCGGCTCGATGGTGGAATTCGCTGGCCGGAACGACGAGGAACGCGGAACGCTTGACACCGTGGACCACGTGGCCGCCGACGCGCTCGACGCGGGGTTACCCCTGATCGTCGCCGCCCCGCGAGACGAAGGAACGGTCATGCTGATCGCGGTTCGACCCGACGTGGGTGAGCGAGAGATCTTGACCGAAGCGACGCTCGACCCCGGGGAGGGAGTGATCGGGGACATGTGGTCGCGCCGGCCCAGTAAGAGCACGCCGGACGGCTCACCGCACCCCGAGATGCAGGTGACGTTGATGAACTCGCGCGTCGCCGCACTCCTCGCGGGCGAAACCGATCGCTGGGCGCTGGCCGGCGACCAGATCTATGTCGATCTCGACC
>DATDOY010000290.1:0-7793 GCA_035293045.1 Acidimicrobiia bacterium | reverse complement strand
CCGGTGTGGAGCGAGCCGAGCCCCGTCGACGCCGGTGCCAACCCGAGCGGATCGACCAACGATCCCCTCCTGCCCCCGCCCCTCTCGAGCACGGAGCCCTACAACGACGGCGCCCTGTTCTGCTCGTCGCTGACCTTCCTGCCCGACGGCCGCCTGCTCGCCGCCGGTGGCACGGCCTACTACGACGACCCCGCGCTCATCTCGAAGTACGGCGTGATCGAGCTCGAGGGCATGGCCAACAGCCGGATCTACAACCCGCAGAACAACACGTGGACCCAGGCCGGTGACATGAACTACGGCCGCTGGTATCCCTCAACGGTCGCTCTTCCCGACGGCGACGTCTTCGTGGCGAGCGGCGTGAAACGCCTCATCAAGACCATGTATCCCGACCAGGCCATCGACGGCGGCGATCCGGTGGACGCCGCCACCGATAGCGGACGCAACGTCGTCGACACGGAAACGTTCGACACCGCGACGGCGACGTGGACCGAGAACCCTGACAGCGCCGACCGGAGCCTGCCGCTCTACCCCCGTCTGCACCTGCTGCCAAACGGCAAGGTGTATTTCAACGCCGCCGGCCAGGTCTTCAACCCCGACGGCTACGCCTACGACGAATACTTGTGGAATCAGGCCGCCGCATACGACCCGGCCAGCCAAACCTGGGCCGATCTCGGGATTCCCGGGGTAGGTACCCCGGCGCCGGGGTTCCGGGGCTCGACCTTCTCGATCATGTTGCCGCTGGCGCCCGACGCCGCCGGTAGCTACACCGAGGCCAACTTCCTCACCGCGGGCGGGATCCTCGGCACCAGCCCCGGGACCTACTTCGCCGTCACCGACAGCCGCATCGACACGGTCGACACGACCGACATGTCGCTGACCTCGGCGTCGACCGGAGCACTGAACCAGCCCCGCTGGTACGGCACAGGCGTGCTCACCCCGACGGGCGAAGTCATCGCGTTCTCGGGTGCCAGCGCCGACGAGGTCGTGGGACCGGGGACGGCGATCCCGGTCACCGAGCCCGAACTGTGGAACCCGACGACGGGCGAGTGGACCCAACTCGCCGGAGCCACGGAGAAGCGGACCTACCACAACACCGCGGCGCTCCTCCCCGACGGGCGGATCCTCGTCGGCGGCCACGCGCCGATCTCCACGCTGTACGGCAACAACACGACCTTGGTCGAGGGGACGACCACACCCCAGGAGACACGGAACCCGACGTTCGAGATCTTCGAACCGCCGTACCTCTTCCGGGGCGAGCGTCCTTCGATCGATGGATCGCCAGCGAGCGCGCAACCCGGGCAGACCATCCCGGTGACGATCGACATCGACGGCGCCGATGTCGAGAGTGTCGTGCTCATGCGCAAGACGGCCATCACCCACCTCGTCGACGGTGGCCAGCGCTCGATCGTGCTCCCGATCACGGAACGCAAGCCCAACAAGGTGACGGTGCAGATTCCGGCGGCGGGGGGCGTGGTGCCGGCGGGGCCATACCTGCTCTTCGTGAACCAGTCGACCCCGAACGGCCCGGTGCCCTCGGTGGCAGAGGAGATCCGAATCGAGCCGTCGCCTGCCGTGTCACCGACCCTCGATGGCGGCGCTACGGCGCTCGTGAAGCCTCGCGACTTCGCGCGCCCCGTCATCGACCTCGCCAAGGCCGGCGGCGTCGCCGTCGACGACACCCTCGCCTTCCACGAGATCGCCGAGGTGATGGGAATCCCGCACCACACGATCGCCGCCCGCGACCACGGGGGGCGCCGACCTGGGTCACCGTTCACCGCCCTCGCCGTAGGCGTCGGCCTCTGCGGACTAGCCGCGGTGGCCCGCCGCCGGGCGTCGGCGCGGCGCCTTCACCGCTGAACGCTGGCGACCCCTGATGCTGGCGGTCGCGCGGGCACCAGGGGTTTTTGCCCGGCTTCATATGGTTTCGTTCCCCGGCCCGCCCCTCTGACCAGCAATGTTCTTGTGAACACATTCACGATCTGGTAGGCTGCCCTCCAGGGGACAGGGGAGGTTGGCCATGGCTGAGATCGACGCCGAAGGCACGACGCCGGGCGAGCCCGGCCCCGATCTGCGCACCGGAAGGGTGTCGAGATCCATTCCCCTCGTGTCGATGGGCGCGCGGACGGGATTCGCCCGCGCCGGCGTAGCCCTCACCCCCGGCAGCCGCGAGGCCCGGGAGCGACGCACCCGCCGCTACCACGAGAAGACGGCGGAGCGATACGCCGCCCTGCTCGGCGACATGAAGGGCGCGCTCATGAAGGCGGGCCAGATCCTCTCGTTCGTCCACGTCGCCAGCCTCGTCCCCGACGAGTACCAGGACGTCTACGGCGCCGCGCTCGAGGCGCTCCAGGCCGACGCCCCGCCGATGCCCTACGCCGCCGTCGCCGACATCATCGAGGCCGAACTCGGCGCGCCCCCCGAGAAGGTCTTCGACCGCTTCTCTCCGTTCCCCATCGCCGCAGCCTCGATCGGCCAGGTGCACGCGGCGCGCCTCGGTGATCGCGAGCTCGCCGTCAAGGTGCAGTATCCGGGTGTCGCCGAGGCCATCCGCGCCGATCTCGACAACACCGAATTGTTGGCGTCGCTCATGCGAACCGGCGCGCGCATGCTCCCGGGCTTCTCGACCAAGGTCGACTTTCGGGTCGTCGCCGAGGAAGTGCGGGAGCGCATCGGTGAGGAACTCGATTACGAGAACGAGGCGGCCTACCAACAGGAATTCGCTGCCATCTACGACGGCCACCCGTTCATCCGCATCCCCGCGGTGTCCCCCGACCTCTCGACGTCGCGCGTGCTCACCATGGAGATGGTCGACGGCCGTCGGTTCAAGGCGGCCTGCGAGAGCCCGCAGGAGCTGCGCGACCAGTGGGGCGAGGCCATCCTGCGGTTCGTCTACGGCAGCATCCACCGCCATCGCCTGTTCAACGCCGACCCGCACCCGGGCAACTACCTCTTCCACGAGGACGGCACGGTCACGTTTCTCGATTTCGGTTGCGTGAAGCGCTACACGGAGGAACAGGAGCGTCTGTTCCGGCTCGGGTCGACGGCGATCCTCCACGGAGACGCGGCCGCGCTGCACGCGCACCTCGTGGAGTTGGGATCGTTGCCAGACCCGAATGCGGTCACCCCCGAGCGGCTGTGGGAGTGGTACCAGGGCGCCGCGGAGCCGTTGCTCGGCGAGCAGCCGTACCAATACACGCGGGAGTGGGCGTCGGCCGAGGTCCAGCGGCAGTTCGACCCCTTCAACGAGTGGAAGGACGTCAGCCGCAACTTCGCCATCCCGAAGGACGTGCTGTTCCTCTCCCGCATCTTCGTGGGACTCAACTCCGTCCTCGGGATCCTCGAAGCAACGTGTCCGTCGCGTGGCATCGCCCGCGAGATCTACGACGGGGCGCCGCCCTGCTCGGAGATGGGCCGCGCCGAGGCGGAGTGGCGTGCTAGTACCGCCGCGGTGTGAATCCGTCGCACTTCTGGTCCGTCTTTCTCGCCTGCGCCACCCTGCTCGCGCTGATCTCCGCCGGCGGGGGCTTCGTCGTCGCCCTCTTCCTCCTCCCCCTGCACTGGGTCTCGGCCCGGGATGCGCGCTGGGAAGTGACGCGGTGGGGCTGGGCGCTGCTTGCGGGTGCCGTCATCGGCGTCAACGCGTGGGGCCTCGTCTACGTCACGACAGGCGGTGAGAAAGCCGACGAGACAAGCGGCAAACTCCCGGTCGCGTCCGCCGTCGGCTTCCTCGCCGGGCTGTCCGGCGCCGCGGTCGCCGGCATGACGGCGTCCCGCTCCGCTATTGCGCGATCCGCGCCCCATGCGGGCGTACAAAAGCGCAGAACCGACGGGGAAACCGAGAAGACGAGCAGGGTTACCCGGGGAGCACTTCCAGTACCGTCGCCGCGCCCATCCCGCCGCCCGCGCACAGCGAGCCCACGCCAACGCCCCCTCCGCGCCGGCGCAGCTCGTGAATCATCGTCACCAGAATCCGAGCCCCCGAACACGCGACGGGGTGGCCGAGGGCGACGGCGCCGCCGTTCACGTTGACGATCGCCGGGTCGAGGCCGAGGACGCGCGTGCACGCCACCGCCATCGACGCGAACGCCTCGTTGATCTCCACCATGTCGAGGTCGCCGACCGTCATCCCCGCACGCTCCAGCGCGCGCGGAATCGCGACCGTCGGGCCCATGCCCGTCTCGTGGGGCGGCACGCCGACGTTGGCCCACGACTTCACCACCGCGAGCACGTCCAAGCCGTGTGCGGCGGCGTAGTCGTCAGAACAGAGCACGAGCGCGGCCGACCCGTCGTTGATCGGCGACGAGTTGCCCGCCGTGACCCGCCCCTGCGCGGTCAACCCGCGCAACGACGCGAGGCGCTCCATGGTCGTGTCGCGCCGCGGGTGCTCGTCGGTGGTGAAGAGCGTCGCGTTCTCCCCGCTCTCGGCGCTGCGCGCCGGGCCGCTGGGCCCGGGTCCGCGACCGGCCGGCACGGTGACCGGGACGATCTCGTCGTCGAAGCGGCCCTCATCGATGGCGGCGACCGCCTTCATGTGTGAGTGGTACGACCACTCGTCCATGTCCTCACGCGTGATGCCGCACTGGTCGGCGGTGTTCTCCCCCACCGTGATGAGCATGTTCATGTTGGGCGCCTCGGGCACGTCGGGGTGCGACGGCGACAGCCACTGGGTCATGTGGCCGTAGGGCGTGGCGGGCTTGAGGTAGGTGGCGGGGGCCTGGGTCATCGCCGCCGCCCCGCCGGCGATGGCAACCGTGTTCATCCCCGCCATGATCTCGGCGGCGGCCACGTCGAGCGCCGACATGCCCGTGGCGCATTGACGGTTGACGGCGAGGCCCGGGGTGTCGGGCGGAAGACCGAGGTCGACCGCGACATACCGCGCCACGTCGCCGCCGCCGTGCAGGACTTCGCCGAGCACGAGGTCGTCGACGTCCTCCGCGGCGACCCCCGAACGCTTCAGCGCCTCGGCCACCACGGTCTTGGCGAGGTCGTGGATCGACACGTGGGCGAGGGCGCCCTTGTAGGCGTCGGCAATGGGCGTGCGGACGGCAGAGACGATGACGGCGTTGGTCATGGATCCTCCCAGAGAGACACCAAGCGTATTCCTGACACGAGTGTCAGAAAACTCGGGCCGCAGGTACGATCCCCGGTCGTGGCCGCGCCGAACGACGGGTTGCTCGTTGATCAGATCCGCACGATGGTGCGCGTGTGCCCTGACGAGCCCGGGTTTGTCGACCTCGACTCGGAGACGAGCCTCACCTTCCGCGAGTGGGACGCCCGATCGAACCAGTTCGCGCGTGGCCTCGCGGCGCGGGGCGTGGCCAAGGGCGACCGCGTCGCCATCTACCTGCCCAGCGATGACGCGATCGCCTTCGTCGTCGCGTACGCCGGCGTCCACAAGGCCGGGGGGGTCGCCGTTCCGACCAACACCCGGCTGACGGCGCACGAGATCGGCCACGTCCTCGCCCACGCCGAGATCACCGCCGCGGTGACCTCACCCGTCTTCGCCGAGCAGCTCGAGCACGCACGGGGGAAACTCGACTCGCTCAAGTTCGTCGTCGCCACCGGCCCCGGCATCGCCGATTCGGTCGCGTGGGACGACGCCCTCGACGATGACGCCAGCGACTTTCAGGTTCCGCTCGAGGCCGACGACCTCGCCGACATCATGTACACGTCGGGGACGACCGGACTCCCCAAGGGTGTCGCCGTGACACACAACAACGTCGCCATGATCCCCAACTCCGAGCCGCAATGGACCGGCAACCGGTGGATCCACTCGTCGCCGCTCTTCACCTTCGCCGGCATCGGGTTCATCTACAACCCGATGAAGATGGGGATGGTCAGCCTCTACCAGGCCAAGTTCGACGCCGGTCGGTGGATCGACACCGTGGAGCGCGACCGGCCGACCTTCGCCTTCATCGTCCCGGCGATGGCGCAGCTCCTCGCCGACCACCCGCGCTTCGCCGAGGCCGACCTTTCGTCGCTCCAACTCGTGTCGGTCGGGTCGGCGCCGCTCCCGTTCGAGGTCTTGAAGCGCGTGCAAGAGCGCCTTCCCCACGCATCGGTCTCGAACAGTTACGGGATGACCGAGGCCGGCGCCGCCTATTGCGTGATGCCGCCCGGCGAGTCGTTGAAACGCAAGGGGTCGGTCGGCCTCCCGCTGCCGCCGGCCGAGCTACGGGTCGTCGACGAGGACGGTCGTGAGCTGACGGCCGAGGAGCGGATCGAGCGCGAAGGCGAGTTGCTCATCCGCACACCTGGGAAACAGCGCGCCTACTACAAGGACCCGGACGCCACGGCCGAAGCATGGGAAGCCGACGGCTGGCTCCACACGGGCGACCTCGCCACGTTCGACGCCGACGGGTACCTCTACATCGTCGGGCGCAAGAAGGACGTCATCATCCGTGGCGGCCACAACATCCACGCCGGCGACATCGAGTCGGTGCTCTACGAGCACCCGGCGGTGCAAGAGGCGGCCGCCTTCGGGATCCCGCACGACGTGCTCGGCGAGGACGTCGCCGCGGCCGTCGTGCTGCGCGCCGCGGCGCGCGTCCAGCCCGTCGACATCGTGCAGTTCTGCCAGGATCGGCTGGCTGACTACAAGGTCCCGCGCCGGCTGGTGTTCGTGACCGAGTTGCCGCGCAACGCGACCGGCAAGGTCGTCAAGCGCGAACTGATCGAGCGGTATGCCGAGGAGAGCACCTGACATGGCGATGACCGAACTGAAAGGCAAGGACCTCGGGACGAGCCGGGTCCAGATCGAACAGGGACCGGTGCGCGCCTTCGCGTCGGCGGTGAAAGAGCCGCCGGCCGCCTTCACGGGTGACGGCGCGCTCGTGCCACCGACGTTCCCCTTTGTGATGACGTACTGGGGGTCGTTGGGAGAGGGCGGCGCGGCGGGGCTTCCCATCGATGAGCTGCGGGGGCCGGGCCGGATGCTCCTGCACGGCGAGCAGGAGTTCGAGTTCCACCGCTGGCCCAAGGTCGGCGACGTGCTCGAGGGGTCGGCCCGCGTCGTCGACGTCACCACGAAGGATTCCGCCTCGGCGACGATGGACTTCTACGTCACCGAGACCGAGTGGAAGCACGCCGATTCGGGGGAACCGGCGGTCACCGCCCGCTTCACGCTGATCGTGCGGACGTCCAAGCCCAAGGGCTGAAGCGGCGACCAGCGCGCCGTGGCGGCGTTTCAGCCGTAAGAAGGGTATGAACCGAACCGTCGTCCTTGCCGCTCCCATCCTCGCCGTCGGCCTGATCGTGCCTGTCGGCATGACCGGCGCCAACGCCGACCTCAGCCCAATCCCGGCCGTCCCCGTGGTCGACGGCGTGCCCCTGTGCGGGACGGTGGGCACCGGCGACGGGTCGAACGACGGCGTGCTCAAGGTCTCGTCGTTCAACGTCCTGCACAGCGACACCGACGACGGCGACCTCAGCCTCGGCGACCGGCTCGAGCTCGAGGCCGACGACATCGTGGCCAGCGGCGCCGACGTCGTGGGCATGCAGGAGGTCACCCGCAACGCCGTCTTCGACCCGGGTGGCGAATACCCGCAGGAGCACGGCACGGTCGCTGAACGGTTCGCCACCGAGCTGTCGGGGCGCACGGGCAGCGCCTGGCACTGGTGCTTCTTCCGCTCCAACCCCCACGTCCCCGGAACCCCGGACATTCAAGAGGGTGGGGGCAATCCGCTCGACGACCTCGCCGCGGCGTTCGGCAACTTCCCGGGCCCGGGCGACTTCAGCGAAGGAATCGCCATCGTGAGCCGGTTCCCGATCGAGGAGTCGCGGTCGCACCGTCT
>DATDOY010000289.1:0-30638 GCA_035293045.1 Acidimicrobiia bacterium | reverse complement strand
GCGCTCGGGCGGCGAGGGACTCCCGACGGGCGCCGAGCGCGTCGTCGCTCGCGACCGGCGCACGTGGCTGGACGGCTGGCGCGTTCCCGCGGTGGCGGGGCTGCTGACCGCCCTCGCCCTCGTTGCCACCTTCACGAGCCACCCGGATTTCTACATTGCCGACTCGCGGTTCGAGCACTACTGGAGCAGCCTCGACTTCCTCCGGGGTCACGGTTACCTGTGGGAGAGCACCAACGGCTTCGGCGCCCCCGAGGCGTTCTATTCACCGGTCGTCGCCGCGTGGCTCGCGCTCCTCGACGTCCTCGGCTTTGCCCCGGCGGCGGCGGAGCGGTTGTTCCACAGCGCGGCCCTCGTCGTGGCCGGTCTCGGCGTGCTCCAGGTCGTGCGGCTGTTCCGGCCGGGCCGTGGCGTCGAGGCCCTCGTCGCGGCGCTGATTTACTCGTTCAACCCGTACTCGGCGCAGTTCCTCCTCCCGTCGAACTTGTTCATGTCGTATGTCGTGGCGCCGTGGCTGATGGTTGCCGCCGTGCGCGGATCACGTGGCGAACGGCCGTGGCGGTGGGCAGCCGTGTTCGCGCTCGCCGTCTTCGCGGTGGGCAGCGTCAACCCGGCCAGTCTCGGCTTCGCCTTCATCCCGACGGTGAGCGCAGTCGTCTACCTCTGCGCCGTCGAGCGGTCGGCCACGCCGCGTTCGGTGATCCGGTGGGTAGGGAGAGCGGGCGTCCTCACCACCCTTGTCTCGCTCCCCGGTGTTGTGCAGGGAAGCGTGAACGCGGACCTCGTCGTCGACGCCCTGGTGAGCACGGAGCGACCGCGCGACATCGGCCGCCTCTCCTCATGGAGCGAATCGTGGCGCGGCCTCGGCTTCTGGCTGACCTATTTCTCGGACGCGGGGGGGCTGGTGCGGAGCGAGGCCGCCGGATTCTTCACGCGCTGGTGGGTCGTGGCGGCGACGTTCGTCGTGCCCATCGGCGGCACGCTCACGCTGTGGCGATCACGCTGGCGCGCCCGTCTGCTCTTTGCCGGCATGACCCTGCCGGCGTTGGCGCTCATGGTCGGCGTGTTTCCGCCCGACCGCCCGGCGCCGCTTGGTCGGCTGCTCGAGGATGGCTACGGGATCTCAGACCTTGGGCTGGCCTTCCGCACCGGCTACAAGGCCGGTCCCGCGCTCGTCTTGGGACTCGGCGCACTCTTCGCGGTGGGAGCTACGGCACTCGTGCGGCGCCTCGGCGGGTCGAGTCGCAGGCCCCGAGTGGTTCGCGGTGCGGCCGTCGCACTCCTCGTGGCTGCGCTTCTCGTCTCGTCCTTCCCCTTCTGGACGGGGCGGCTGTACTCGGACCGCGAGCAGTTGGGTGCGATCCCGGCCTACTGGCGGAGCGCCCTGACCTGGCTCGATCGTCGTCCGGACGATGGACGGGTTCTGATTCTTCCCGGTACCGATCGCACGCGATACCGGTGGGGATATGCGGGTGACGACATCTTCGACGCGTTGCTCGAACGGTCGCACGTGCAGCCGTCGGCGCTCTGGCGCGGGACCGCGGAGTCGGCGGACTTGCTCGACGCGATCGACGAGCGGATCGCCGGGCGGTCGTACCTCCCCGGATCACTCGCGCCGATCGCCCGGCGAACCGGTGTGCGGTGGGTGCTCGTTCGCAACGACCTCAACTGGCAACGCGCCGAACTCCCGCGACCGGCCGACCTCGGCGCGCTGCGCGCCGACCCCGATCTCCGTCGCGTCACCACCTTCGGATTTCCGGGGGAGAACGTCGTGGCTCCTGGCACCGACGGCGGAGTGCGGGCGGACGAACTCGCCCTGCCACCGGTGGAGATCTTCGAGGTGCGCGGCGCCGGGCCGGAACTTCGCGTCGCTGCCACGTCCGCGCCGCTCATCGTGGCGGGGAGCGGCGACTCGTGGCCGCGCCTGGCGCGGTCCGGGTTCCTCGACGACGGTCGCCCGATCGCTTATTCGGGTGACCTGAGCGGGGGGCAACTCCGCGACGCCCTCGAGGCTGGCGCGCCGCTGGTGGTGACCGACGGCGCCCGCCGCCGTTCGGTGCACATCAGCGCGGAACACATCTACCGGTCGCACGCCCTCGCGCCCGGGGAGTTGGCCGAGCGCGGCGCCGCGTCGCTGTTCGATGCGCCGGGTGCGCAGGGCCGCGCCACCGGGGTGGACGCCGTGCGGATCGAGGCGTCCTCCTACGGCCGCTGGTACCGATCGTTCGATCGCTGGGCGCGCCCCGCGAGCGCCTTCGACGGTGAGGAGTCCACCGCGTGGCGGGTGGACGCGGCCGCGGGACCGGTAGGACAGTGGCTCCGGGTGGTCCTCAGGGAGCCGCACGAGGTGTCGCTCGTCGAGCTCACCCTTCCGACACAAGAGCCCGGACTCAGCCAGGCCACGCGCGCGACGGTGCGTCTTTCCGATGGAACTCACCGGTCGGTCGACCTGGCGGACCGCGTCACCGCGGTTTCGCTTCCGGCTCGGTCCACGACGTCGATCGAGGTCCGAATCGACGCGGCCAGCGGATTCGGCGGCGGCGGGGCGGGATTCGCCGAGGTGCGGGTTCCCGGCCTCGACCTCGCCGAGTGGATCCGGGTCCCCGACGACGTCGTGCGGTCGGCGGCAGACCCTGGGACCGCCGAGCTGCTGACGGCCGCCGACACCACCTACCTGTTCGAGCGCGTCGTCGGCGAAGGCCCCAACGACGAGGAGACCGCACTGCGCCGGATGTTCCGCACCGCCGGCACGCGGGAGTACGCGCTGAGCGGTGAAGTCCAGGTCACGCCGACGACGCCCGACCGGGCCCTCGACGCGCTCGTGGGTGGTTCGATGGGGGCGTTCGGGTCGGCGCGCTTCGCCGGCTTCACCGATCGGCGCGGAGGCCTCGCCGCCGACGGGAATCCCGGGACGGGCTGGCAGGTCGAGCCTCGACCGGGGGAGCGACTCACGGTCCGGATCCCGGGAACGACCGTCCAAACCGTCGACGTCCTCGTCGCGGTGCGCGACGCCGAAGGGTTGGGCGGCGCCTATTCGCGACCCCGGGAGCTGACCGTCCGGATTCCGGGCACGGGCATCGAAGTACGCCGGTCCCTCGTCGCCACCGCCGAGGCCGAATGCGATCCGCTGTTCCTCCCGGGCGCGTGCCTCGAGCGGCACACGGTGACGTTCCCGGGCACGGCGACGGAGGCCATCGAGGTCGAGATCGGTCGGGTTGATCCCGCGGTCGGGCTCACCGGCAACGTACCCGTCAAGATCGCCGAGGTCACCGTCACCACGGCGGACGGAGCGACGCTGCTCGGCGCGAGTGAGGCGATGCGCTCAGAGTGCCTCGACCTGTTCGCGGTCGACGGCGCGGCCGTGGCGGTACGCGTCGACGGCTCGATGGACGATCTGATGAGCGGGCGTCGCGTGTCCTTCGTCGCCTGCGCGCCGCTCACGCTCGATGCCGGCGACCACACCCTGGCGTCCCTGCCAACGTTCCCCGGGATCGTCGACGCGGTCGAGCTGAGGTCCGGCGGGACGGGTTCTCAGGGTCGGGACGGCGTGACCGTGGCGGACGCTGTCGTGCTCGATCGCTCACCGACCCGAGCGCGCGTCAAGGTCGACGTTCCCGAGGGGGGAGCCTTCCTCGTCAGCGGGCAGTCCTTCGACCCGCGCTGGCGGGCGACGGCCGGCGGGCGCGATCTCGGGAAGGCCCAGGCGCTCGACACGTTCGCGGCGTGGCACCTCCCGCCCGGGAAGCAGATCGTCACCATCGAGTACGAGCCCCAGCGTCGGTACGAACTCGCGATCGCGGTCGCCTCGGGCGCGGTCGTGGTCTGTCTGGTGTTGGCGATCGAGCGGCCGCGCCGGAGAAGGAGAGGCTGATGATCGGGACCGTTCTCGGCGCGGTGGGGTTCGGATATCTCGTGGCGGGTCGCGAGGGGGCGGCGGTGGCGCTCGTGGCTGCCGTCGTCGGGCTCGGCTATCCGCGGAGCCTCGCCCTCACGGCCGTCTGCTTGCTGGCGGTGGCGGCGATCGCCACCGTCGCGGAGGCGCCGCTCGATCGGGCGCGGATTCCGACCTTTGGCACCGATCGCGACCTCGCGGCCACGACGGGGAGGTTCGCCGGAGTCGCCGCCCTCGCCGCCGTCCTGTCGATGGCGCGGCGCGAGCGAGCCTTTCGGCCACGGGGTCCATCGGGCGCCGCTCGCCGGGGCGCGCGCACGATCCCGTCGCCGGAGATCGGCGGGCGCGATCGGAATGCCCCCTCCCGCTGGATCGTCAGCCCGTGGATCGTCGGCGCGGCACTGTCCGTGCCGGCGCTAGCGCTCTCCACCGTCGGGGACGCCTCGAGCGCGTGGATGACCACGCCCCTCCTCGGCCTCGCCGGAGTCGCCGTCTCGGCGACGTGGGTGCGGCGGCGTCAAGCGATGTCGGTGGCCGCGCGCGACTGACGTCGGCGCGTCCAGGCGAAGCTCGCGGCAGCGAGCACGAGGGCATCGGCACCGAGCGTCAGCGACACGTTGGCCGGGCGCGAGCCCCATCCGCGCGGCGGGGGCGGCGCGATCGGCCCGCGCACTTCGTAGAGAGTGACGGCCGGGTCGTCGACGACGAGGCGGAGTCCGGGATCCGCGCGGAGCGCGCCGTAGTCCGCGGCGTCGGCCTCCTCGACCAGGACGACCCAGCGAACCCCGAGGTCGGCGAGGGCCGTGCCTGTCGGGCGCCCCGCGGTCATCGCCTCGACGAGGGCGGTGGCCTCTGCTTCCCGGGGGTCGGTGCCCTCTTGGAATCGACGGCGCCCCAACTCCGGATCATGCGACCATACGACGTCGCCACCGAGGTAGTCCGGCATCGGGTTGAGGACGCGACGGTCGTCGGCAAACCCGAGGTTCAGATACTCGTGCCACGGCAAGGCGAGCACGGCCCCCGGCTCGTCGCGCAGGACGTGCTCGACCCGCGTCCACCCGGCCGGGAACTCGACCGGGCGCAGTCGACCCTCGACCCCCCACAACCCGGGGACGATCAGCGCCGTCGTGGCGGCGAGGGCCGCCGCCCAGATCAGCGCCTCACTCTCGGGGCGGGCCCGGACGAGGCGGGTCACGCCGAGCGCCGCGCACGGCGCCGCCCACAGGAGAAACAGCGCCAGGAGACGCTGCGTGTCGCGAAGGGGGGCGAACGCCACCGTGCCGGTGGCCGCCGCGTGGAGCCGGTCGAGGCCGGGCACGGCCGGCGATGCCGCCGCCACGAGCCCGAGTGCTCCCAATGTGACGAGCGGCCTCCGCCACGACGCGGGGAGGTCGCGGGTTCCGACGACGGCGAGGAGGGCGAGGCCGACGCCGAGGGCGACGAGCCCCGGACCGGCGACTCCTCCCACCTGGGACGCCCCCCTCCAGAAACCGTGCTGGGCCAAGAGCCCGCCGACCACTCCCAGCGGCCCCTCGGACGAGGTGGCGAACGCATCTCCCGGCGCCAGCGAGAGGCCGCGACCGCGCAGGAGGAGGCCGGGCACCAGCCAGGGAAGCTGCGCCAGCGCGGCACCGAGTGCGAACGCCGGAACGGAGCGGAGGCGACGGTTTGAGCCGAAGGCCCATCCGGTCGCCGCGACCGCAACGCCGACGAGCCCGCCGAACACGCCGGTCAGCCCCATCGCCACGAGCCAGAGGAACGTCCGGGACGGGTCACGTTCAGGCGCCACGAGGTGGGGGAGCGCGAACGGAAGCACCGCGACCGTCGCCACGATGGCAAGGTGGCCGGCTCCCACGCGGGTCAGCATGAACGGGCCCAGGGCATACAGCGCCCCGGCCATCAGCGAGGCGAATGGAGGGGCCGATCGCGGCCCACGACGCGTGAGAGAGGCGGCGCCGACGAACGCCGTCGTGATCGCTGCACCCAAGAAGAGCTTGCCTGCCGTCGGGCCGCCGACAACGTCGGACGCCCACGACAGGGGCGCGCCGAGGGGGACACGCCGGGGAAGCTCGTGACCGAGGCCGACGACCGCGTCGGGGAACGGGATGCGCGGGGTGAGGACGAGGTCGAGGCTGAGGAGACTTCCCGGGCCGAGCGCGGGGCCGAGCGCGAGGGCGGCTCCGAGGACGCCGGCGGCCCAGAGCCACCGTGCCCGTATGCCGTCAACGCGTTGCCAACGCGGCCGACCGCCGTTGGCCGACCGCGTTGGGCGGTCGACGGCGGGTCCGATCGCCGCGAGAGCCCCCGAACCGGCCACGGAACTAGTCCCCAATGGGGATCCCATGATTAGACAAAGGAGAAGCCTCGAAATTTAGTCATATAGGTCGCCGCAGTTCCTGTTGTATGAACCCAATGACATGTTGTCAACTGCCGTTGGGCTCTCCATCGTCATCCCCGCCTACAACGAAGGGCGGCGGCTCGAACGCGCTCTGCCTTCGCTCCTCGCCGCGGTGGACGTGAGCGCGACCGAAATCATCGTCGTCGACGACGGAAGTGCCGACGACACCGCCGACGTGGCCTCGTCGATGCTCGCGTCGCTCCCGCTCGGGCGGGTGGTGCGCTTGCCGGCGAACTGCGGCAAGGGCGGTGCGACGCGCATCGGCGTGAGTCAAGCGAGGGGGGCGGCCATCGCGTTCATGGACGCGGACATGGCGACAGACCCGTCGGGACTCGGCGAACTCCTGAGCGCCCTGCGGAGCGCTGACGTCGCCATCGGCTCGCGAGCACATCCCGATTCGATCATCCACGACGTGTCTCGGTCCCGGGAACTCATGGGGCGGGGATTCAACCGACTCACGCGAATCGCGGGCGGGTTCGATCATCGGGATACGCAATGCGGCTTCAAGGGCTTTCGGGGTCCGGTCGCCAAGTCGATCTTCCACTTGTCCCGCATCAATGGCTACGCCTTCGACGTCGAGCTCCTGCTCCTCGCGAGCCGCCTGGGACTACGCGTACGGGAGGTACCCGTGACGTGGACGGCGGTGCCGGGAAGCACGGTGCGTCCCCTTCGTGATCCGCTCCCGATGGCGCTCGACGTCGTGCGATCGAGTCTGCGGTGGCGCGGGTTCCGGCCGGTGCCCGCCCTCACCGCCGTCGCCCCCGACGGCGAATCCCACGAGGTGGCTGCCGGGCTGCGCGCCCACCTAAGGGCGGTCGACCCCGTCGTCCCGTGGGAGCGGGGGGCGGTGGCCCTCCTGCCCTGTACGAGCGGGCGCCAAGTCGAACGGGTCGCGTCGCGACTGAGCCGCCGCCTTCCCGGGGTGGCGATTCAGACCACCGCCGTTGCGCCAGCGCACCTCATCCCGCGCTCGGGCGGGCTGCTGCGAACGGCCCTCGCGGCCTGAGGCGAGCGCCGTGCGCGTGGCCTTCCTCGCTTGGCGAGACCTGGCCCATCCGCTGGCGGGTGGGTCGGAGGTCGCCGTCGATCGTCTCGCCTCGGGTCTGGTGGCGCGGGGCCACGAAGTGGCGTTGCTGTGTGGTGGTCCCGTGGGAGAGCGTTCATACCCCACCGTGGACCTCGGGGGGACCTATACCCAGTACCTCCGTGCCCCCGCTGCCGCGCGGCGTCTTCGCCACTGGGATCTCCTCGTCGACGTCGAGAACGGCGTCCCTTTCTGGTCGCCGCTGTGGCGCCGAATGCCCAGCGTGTGCCTCATGCACCATGTGCACACCGACCAGTGGCGGGACCGCTTCGCGTGGCCGGCGTCGGCGGTGGGCCGGTTCCTCGAGCGGCGCGCCGTGCCGCTCGTGTATCGACGGAGGCTCTTCATCGCCGTGTCCGAGTCCACGGCTGTCGGTCTGCGGGCGCTGGGGGTTGACGGCGCACGCATCCGCCCCCTGACGTGGGGAACGGACCCCCCTGGCGGGGAACCCGTCGCACGGACCCGAGAACCGCAGTTTGTGGCCTTGGGGCGCCTCGTGCCCCACAAGCGCGTCGACGTGCTCCTCCGGGCGTGGGCACGGGCTCGTCCCCACGTTGGCGGGCGCCTCGTGATCGCGGGTGACGGCCCCGAACGCGCCGTCCTGGCCGCCACAGCGGGCGAAGGCGTCGCGTTCGTCGGCCCAGTTGCCGACGCTGAGAAGTGGCGTTTGCTTCGCGAGTCGTGGGCCCTCGTCCACGCGGCCCGCCACGAAGGCTGGGGCGTCGTGGTGCTCGAGGCAGCGTCGGTCGGCACGCCGGCGTTGGCGTTTGACGTCCCGGGCATCCGCGACTCCGTCGTTGACGGCCACACCGGCCTGCTCGCGGCGTCGGAGGACCAACTCGTCGACCACTGGATCCGAGTGGCGAAGGACGGCCGCCTGCGAGCGCGGATGGGCGAGGCGGCTCGTCGGCGGGCGCTGGCCTTCACCTGGGATGCGACGATTGACCAATTTCTGGCCATCGCCCGTGAGGCGACGGGCCTGCACGCCGCCGTGCCCGCGGCGCCGGCGGGCGACCTCACGGGAGTGGCATGAACGCCGGTCTGGGGCGGTCGTGGCGGCTGTTGCGTGCCTTCCGTCGGGAGCAGACCGAGCCTGAGGTCGCCTACGAGATGCTGGCCGCCGACACGGTGGAGA
This sequence comes from Acidimicrobiia bacterium, assembly GCA_035293045.1. GTDB lineage: Bacteria > Actinomycetota > Acidimicrobiia > IMCC26256 > JACPCJ01 > DATDOY01. The sequence goes on along the minus strand of DATDOY010000289.1, from coordinate 22,132 downwards.
TCATCCGCCGTCACACGTGCCGAACCGATCTCCGCGTCGTCGATGTCGGGGGCGGCCCGGGAGACGTCGAGCGGGCGATGCGGGACGCGGGCTTCGAGTGCTTCACGGTTGATGCGTCGGCTCCGGAATTCGCGCTCCATGGTGCCGGCCCCGAGCGCCCCGTTGTGGCCGACGGCCGGTTCCTCCCGTTCCGCGATCGCGCCTTCGACCTCGCGCACTCGTCCAACGTCCTCGAGCACGTCTCCGATCCGTGGTCGATGCTCGACGAGATGGTTCGCGTGCTCCGACCGGGTGGCCTCGGGTTCGTGTTTTTCACCAACTGGCTGTCGCCACACGGCGGACACGAGACGGCTCCGTGGCACTACCTCGGTGGTGCTCGAGCGAGCCGACGGTTCGAGCGGCGACAGGGTCGGCGTCCGAAGAACCAGTTCGGCGAGTCGCTGTTCCGGATCGGCGTCGGGGAGGTTCTCCGGTGGACCCGTCAGCACGCGGACGTGGAGCTCGTGGACGCGTTTCCCCGTTACTACCCGCGCTGGACGCGGGGGATCGTTCGCGTTCCCGGCGTCCGCGAGGTGTTGACCTGGAACCTCGCCGTCGTCGTCCGCCGGCGCTGGTGAACGGGACGCGCGTGACGCGGCGCGCGCAACGCTTCGCGGTCGACCTCCCTCGCGCGGTGGCGTATCGCGTGAACATGGTGACGCGGCGCGAAGGCGGCGATCGGGACGCCGGGGCACCAATGTTGCCCTTCCGCTAAGGCGACGAAGACCGACGAACGCTGACACTTCACGCGCACCGCGTGCCTGACACGACGGACTAGGTCGATCGGGGCACTCGGGAATGGTCGTTGGCGGTTTGCCAACAACTCCATACGGTCCCGCGTAGTGCAACCGTCACTCGGCGGATCACGCAGAGAAGCTCCGGCGGAACCGGAGCACAGGAGGCATCTCGATGCAGACCGCGCTGCACATTGAGTCCCGTGGGTCTTGCCGTGAGCGTTCTTTGTCCACACGTGCCCCGCGGCTTGTCGCCGTTGTCGCCGTGTTGGCGCTCCTGGGCGCGGCGTGCTCCTCGGGGGGCGGGAGCGGCGAGCGTGCTCGCGGCGCGGCTCCAAGTCGCCGGGCGGGAACGTCTGACTGCGCCTTTGCCGACAAGGCCGACGGAGGAAAGATCGTCTACGGGATCGAGGCCGACACCGGCAACCCATGGACGCCGGCCAACTCGCAAATGGCGATCTCCGGCCACATGGTGGCGAAGGCCGTCTACGACACGCTGACGTTGCTCGACGAAAACGGTGAGGCCGTCCCGAATCTGTTCTCCGCGTGGACGAGCAACCCCGAGTTCACCGTGTGGACGTTCACCGTCCGCGACGGTGTCACCTTCCACGACGGGACACCGCTCGACGGCGCCGCGGTCGCCGACAACCTCGATCGCCTCGTGAAGAGCTTCCTGACCGGGAACGCAGTCCGAGACCTCGCGGAGGTCGTCGCCGACGGCCAGACCGTCACCGTCACCCTGAAGCGGCCGTTCAGCCAACTTCCGAAGGTGTTCAGCACCCAGCTCGGCTATGTCGCGTCGCCCAAGTGGCTCGCGGAGGTCGACGCCGACCCCGCCGCGGCGTTGCGGCCCGTCGGCACCGGACCGTTCGTCTACAAGAGCTACGCGGCCGGCAACGGCAACAGCTTTGTCGGAACGTGCAATCCCGACTACTGGCGGTCGGGACTCCCTCGGCTCGACGAGATCGAGTTCCGAGTACTCGAGGACATCCAGAGCCGGGCCAACGCCCTGATCTCCGGCGAGATCGACGCGATGCACACGTCGAACGCCGACGAGATCGCCAAGTTCCGGGAGCGCAGCTCCGAGTTCCCGATGACGGAGGTCACGAACGTCCGCGAGACCGTGTACACGTTGCTCAACAATTCGCCCACGGTGGCGCTGGTGGCCGGCGGCGACCCGGTGCCCAACCCGGTCGCCGATGTGCGTGTCCGGCGCGCGCTCGCGTTCGCCACTGACAACGCCACGCTGATCAAGGCGCGCGGCGCCGGCATCGTGCCCCAGGCCAACGGTCCGTTCCCGCCGGGGACGATGGGCTACCTCGAGGACACGGGGTACCCGGAGTTCGACCTCGACGAGGCCAAGCGGCTCGTGGCCGAGTGGGAGGCGGAGAACGGCGACCTCAAAATCGCCTACGCCACCACCAGCGACCCGTTCAACCGGGTCACCGCGGAACTGCTGAAGGAGATGTGGGAGAACGCCGGCGTTTCGGTGAGCCTCGACACGGTCGAGCAGGGCCAGTTCATCTTCCTGGCTCTCGGCGGCAACTTCCAGGCCTTCGGGTGGCGCAACCACGGGCGTCCCGATCCGGTGCTCGAGGACCTGTGGTGGTCGTCGGAAACCGCGACCCCCGCGCCGGGCATAGCCCTCAACTTCGGGCGGATCAACGACCCGGTCATCGACGAGAACCTCGCGGTGATTCGCGAATCCGGGGACCTCGCCGTCCGCACGGCGGCCGCGGAGGCGATCAACCGCCGGTTCGGCGAGCAGGCATACAACCTTTGGAGCTCGTGGACGATCTGGTCCGTGGTGACCAAGCCGGGGGTGGCCGACATCACCACGGGATTCGAGGCGCCCGGTGGGACCTCGGTGTTGCAGAACGGACAGGGCCTCGTCGGCTCCCACTTCGTGTCGCAGGCCCACTGGGCTGCATGACCGGGAGCGCGCACCAAGTCAGTCCGAGACGAGGAGGATCCAGGTCGGGTGAAGACCATGCGGGGCAAGTTGATGCATCTCGCGGCGGTCTTGGTGGTGGTGTCGTTCCTGACCTTCCTCCTCGTCAACCTCCTGCCCGGAGGTCCGGAGCGAGCGATCCTCGGGACCAACGCCACGCCGGAGGCCGTGGCCAGCGTGCGAGCCGACCTCCATCTCGACGACCCGATTCCCGTTCGCTACGTGCGCTGGTTGGGCGACGCGCTCTCGGGCGATTTCGGCGACTCGTACACGCAGAAGGTTCCCGTGTCGACGCTCCTCGCCGACCGGCTGCCGGTCTCGCTGACGCTGATGGCGTACGCGCAACTCCTCGCGCTGGCCATGGCCATCCCGCTGGGGATCCTCGCGGCCTACAAGGCGGGCGGGTGGTTCGATCGCATTGCCAACACGGTCGCGTTCGGCATGCTGTCGCTGCCGAACTTCATCGTCGCGGTCGTGCTCGTGTTCTTCTTCGCCGTGGGCGGCATGAGCGTGTTCGGCGTCCATCTCGGCGGGTCGTACTTTCCGGCGACCGGCTACGTCCCCTTCGCCGACTCCGTGACGGAGCACTTCCGCAGCGTCTTTCTCCCCGCCCTCGCCCTTGCCCTCGGCCAGGTCGCGATCTACATGCGACTCCTTCGGACCGACATGATCGCGACGTTGCAGGAGGACTTCATCGGCGTCGCCCGCGCCAAGGGCATGCCGACGCGCCGCATCTTGCTGCGCCACGCATTCAAGCCGTCGAGCTTTTCGCTCCTCACGGTGGCGGGCATCAACATCGGCGCGCTGATCGGGGGCGCCGTCATCATCGAGAACATCTTCGTCCTCGGCGGGATCGGCGATCTTCTGGTCCGTTCGATCTTCACCCGTGATTATCTGGTGATCCAGAGCACCGTCCTTGTGATCGCGGTCGGCTTCGTCGTCGTGAACTTCGTGGTCGACGTCCTCTACGCCGTCCTCGACCCGCGGATCCGGGTTTCCGAGACCGCGTCCGCGTCAGGCCACGGCGCGAAGGCGCTGGCGCGTGGCTAGCACGACCGTCGCCGCGCCGAGGTGGGCTTCGGGGGCAGGAACCACAGGGGCGCCCGTCGTCGACGCGGTCGCCGAGCGGGTCAGCGGTCGTCAACGAGTCGGCGTGGGATGGTGGATCGCGGTGGGATGGCTCACCGTCGTTGCGTTGCTTGCGCTGCTGGCGCCCGTGCTCCCGTTCGTGAAGGACCCGAGCTCGCTCGACCCCGACGCCCTCCGACAGGGACCGACGCTCGCGCACTGGTTCGGGGGCGACGACGGGGGGCGCGACGTGTTCGCTCGCGTCGTATGGGGCGCCCGGGTTTCGCTGTTCATCGGCGTCGCGTCGGTCAGCGTCGGGCTGGCGATCGGTGGATTCGTCGGTCTGACGGCCGGCTACTTCCGCGGACGATACGAGCGGGTCGTGATGTCGGCGATGGATGTGATGCTGGCCTTCCCCTCGCTCATCTTGGCGCTGGCCCTGGTGACCTTCCTCTCAACGCCAGGGGAACAGGGGGGAAGCATGTTCACGGTGACCGCGGCCGTCTCGATCATCGCGGTGCCCTCGCTCGCCCGGATCACCCGTGCCGCGACGCTGACGTTCGCGAGACGCGAGTTCGTCACTGCCGCGCGCGCCCTCGGAGCCAAGCATCGCCGGATCATCGTTCGAGAAGTGCTGCCGAATGTGGTGCCGCCGATGGCGAGCTTCGCCCTTCTCGCCATCGCCGTCGTCATCGTGGCCGAGGGGGCGCTGTCCTACCTCGGGCTCTCGGTCCAGGCGCCGCAGCCGACGTGGGGGAATCTGATCGCGCAGGGGCGACCGCAGCTCGACATCGCCCCGCACATTGCCCTGTTCCCGTGCGCGGTGATGTTCATCACGCTGTTGTCGTTGAACTTCGTCGGCGACAAGCTGCGGGCGCGATTCGACGTGCGCGAGGTGCGACTCTGATGTTGCTGACGGTGTCGCGTCTCTCGACGACGTTCGATTCGGCAGCCGGGCGCGTGCGCGCGGTCGACGACGTGTCGTTCACGGTCGGGGCGGGCCGTGCGGTCGGCGTGGTCGGGGAGTCGGGATCCGGCAAGACGGTGCTGTCCCGCTCGATCATGAACCTGCTTCCGAGGAGGGGTGTCGAGCGCAGCGGAGAGGTGCGGTTCGACGGCCGAGACCTCACCACGCTCTCGACCAAGGAGATGACCTCGGTCTGGGGCCGCCGCATGTCGATGGTGTTCCAGGACCCGATGACCTCGCTCAACCCGGTTGTGCGCGTCGGCCGCCAGATCACCGAATCGCTCGTGCACCACCTCGGAATGTCGAAGACGGACGCTCGCGACGAGGCGATTCGCCTCCTCGAGGCGGTGCGGATTCCCGAACCCGAGCGGCGCTTCCGCGAGTACCCCCACCAGCTTTCGGGAGGGATGCGGCAGCGGGTGACCATCGCGATCGCCATCGCGTGTTCACCCGATCTGCTCTTCGCGGACGAGCCGACCACCGCGCTCGACGTCACGGTGCAGGCGCAGATCCTCGACGTGTTGAGCGACCTCCGGACCGATCGCGAGATGGCGCTTGTCCTCGTGACGCACGACCTCGGCGTGGTGGCCGGCCGGACCGACGAGATCGCGGTGATGTACGCCGGTGAGATCGTCGAGATGGCCCCGACGGCCGTGCTGTTCGCCGAGATGCGGATGCCTTACAGCGAGGCGCTCCTGCGTTCCGTCCCCCGCCTCGACGATCAGCCGCACCGGCGTCGAGCCACCATTCCGGGTCGTCCGCCCAACCTCGCTGCCCCGACTCCGGGGTGTCGCTTCGCCCCGCGCTGCGCCTACGTCGCGGAGCGGTGCCTGAGCGAGCGACCGCGCCTCGAGGAGTCGGGAATCCCCGGCCACCGGTTCGCATGCTTCTTCCCCGTTGGCTCGACCGATGGGCAATCCAACCTCGCGCGCAACGTGAAGGCCGAGTGGGCTCCGGCGCTCGAGATCATCACCCACCGGCGCGAGACCCGGCGGTCCGAGCCGGCGGGCACGCCAGTTCAGGTGAGCGCCGCGCACGACCGTGATCCGGTCGCGTCGCCGTCCACCGATTCGCGGAAGGCGTCCGCGTAATGGCCGGCAGCGGCGGCGCCCACCTCCGTCCGAACGAGGCCGCCAGCGTGCTGCGGGTCGAAGACCTGCGGGTTGAATTCCCGGCGCGGGACGGGCGCGTGGTGCAAGCCGTGTCCGGCCTGTCCTTCGACCTCCTGCCCGGCGAAACGGTCGGATTGGTGGGAGAGTCCGGCTGCGGGAAATCGTCGGCGGCCCGGGCGGTCATGCAGTTGCCGCGTCCGAGTGGAGGGAGCGTCATCCTCGGTGACGTCGACTTGACCCAACTCGACGGCGAGCGACTGCGCCGCGTTCGTTCGCGCATGCAACTCATCTTCCAGGACCCGATCTCCTCCCTCAACCCCCGGCGGCGGGTGAGCGAGATCGTCGCCGAACCGCTCGAGATCTGGGGGACGGGCAACGCGGCGTCGAGGAGGGAACAGGTCGAGGAGGTTCTCGAGGCGGTCGGTCTCGATCCGGCGATCGCGGGCCCGAAGCGGCCGCACGAGTTCTCCGGTGGTCAGTGCCAGCGGATTTCGATCGCCCGCGCCGTGGTGGGCGAACCCACGGTCCTCATCTGCGATGAGCCGGTGTCTGCTCTGGACGTCTCGGTGCAGGCGCAGATCCTGAACCTCCTCGAGGACATGAAGGCCCGGTTCGGCCTGAGCATGATCTTCATCGCCCATGACCTCGCCGTCGTGCGCAGCGTGTCCGATCGCGTCGCGGTGATGTACCTCGGGAAGCTGTGCGAGGTGGGCGCACCGGAGCGCATCTACGCCCGGCCGGCTCACCCCTACACGGACGCGCTCTTGCGGGCGGTCCCGATCCCCGATCCAGCGGTGCGACCTCATCGAGAGCCGCTGGCGGGCGATGTGCCCTCGCCACTCGACCCGCCGTCCGGGTGCCGATTCCGCACCCGCTGTCCGCGAGCCGCCCCGCGGTGTGCGTCCGAGGAGCCGCAGGTACGCGAGGTGGAGGCGGGCCAGTTCGTGGCGTGCCACTACCCACTGGTCGGCGCGCAGGCCACGGCAGCGTGATGACGCCCGCCCGCCGTCGCCGCCTCGACGCCAACACCCGTCGCGCCGAGATCGTCGAGGCCGCTTCGGCGGTGTTCGATGGCCGTGATCCGCACAGCGTCACCTTCGAGGACGTGGCCGATGCGGCCGGCGTGTCGCGCGCCCTCGTCTACAACTACTTCCGCGACAAAGGGGAGCTGGTCGCGGCCGTCTACCTTCGCTCGCTGGGCCGTCTCGACGCTGCGCTGGCGGAGGCGGTTGGTGGACCGCTCGAGCCGGAGGTCCACCTACCGCTGGTCGTGAGGACCTATCTGCAATTCGCTCGAGAGGATCCCGAGGCGTTTCGCAACCTCGTCGATACCGAGACCGCCCATCATCCGGCGGTCCGCGAGGCGCGACGCGAGCGGCGTGACGCCGTGGCCCGAGCATGGGGCGACACTCCCGAGGCCCGAGTGGTGGCCTCGGCCGTGCTCGGGCTCCTCGAGGCGGCGACCGTCGCGTGGCTCGAGCGCTCCGACCTGGGCGCCGACAGCGATCGGGTGGCCAATCTCCTGCTGGCGGTGCTGCGCAACGGGCTCGACAGCGCGACCTTCGCCGGTGCGACGCAGACCACGTGGGACGACTCGGACGATCCCTACCCGGAGCGCAGCTAAAGACCGCGGCGTGGGGTCAGACGGCGTGCCGCTGGAGGCGGGAGAACTCGTGCCGCGCCGCCTCGGCGGCGCGGAGGCGGTCGGCTTCTGCTCGCTCGTCCTCGAATCGCCGCGCGTTGGCAAAGGCCTGCGCGGCGTAGTTGGCGAACATGCCGAGGACGGCGAGGTCGTGATCGGTGTAGGTGCGACAACCCAATGCCGAGAGCACGATGACACCGAGACAGTCGTCGTCCACCACGAGGGGAGCGAGGAGCGCGTTGGCGTGGTCGTCGGACATCCTCGCCGCGAGGTGCGTCTCGAAGACCGCCTCGACGGCATCGGAGTTGCGGTGACGCCCACGGTCGGGGCCGGCGGTGGCGCGAAGGTTGAGCGAGCCTTGCTCGAAGAGCAGCACCGATCCATCGGTGGCGTCGAAGAGATCCATCGCACCTCCTAGCAAGGTGTTCACCACGTCATCGGCGTCGAGACACGCGGACAGGCGGTTCCCTGCTTCGAGTGCGGCGTGGAGTTGGCGCGCCTGGATGGAGAGCTGTTCTCGTGTCACCTGCTCGGCGAGCACGGCCTCGGTCAGGCGCCGGAGGGACCGCTCCTTCTCGAATCCGTAGGCCGAAAACAGGAGCGCCACCGCGGGGAGCGCCAGTTGCACGAAACGCTGGCTCACCGGCGCCTTGGCGGCGAGCTCCGGCGCGATCGCCCATGCGCCCGCGGCGAGGCTGACGAGGAACAGGACCAGCGTCATCACCGTCCAGAGCTGGCGGCGACGGTGTTCGACGTCGGCGAGGTTGAGATCGCCGTCGCCGCGGATCCCCGCGGCGCGCGCTTCGCGGCGGATGTCGACGGTTGACGTCAAGTTGACTCCACGATTCGGCCCTGCCGACCCATCGACCGGACCATGGAATTCAGTAAGCAACGTCGGGACAACGCCGACGGTTCTGGTGACGGGTTTGCCCGAAACGCGACAAAGCCGAACTGCGCTGGGTGGGTCGTCCCGCACGCCGTCCGGCTCTGCCGGTATTCCTGGCACCAAGCCGGCCTCATCCGGATGGCTGGCTCGCAAGGGGGAGAGAGGAGATGACCTCCCGGATCCCAGCCCGCCTCGGTGCTTGTCTTCCAAGTATCGACGCCTGGACTCCGGGTGCCGAGGGTCCGACGGGCCTCATTGTTCGGGTCGAAGGTCCCGAAACGGCTCCCCATGGCCCTCAAGGCCAAGTTGATCACCGGAAGTGTGGAACGACCTCCGCGTCGAACCGGTCGAGGGTTTCGCGCCGGCGCGACGGCTCGCCGAGGCTGAAGTCGGGGATGATCATCTCGTTGACGCCGGCGGCGGCGTACTCGCCGATGACGTCGACGACCTCCGCCGGAGTCCCCACGATCCGGGGAAACGGCAGATCGGCGGCGCGCTGGCGGGCGAGGTAGGACTCGTCGGTCGAAAGGAAGAGCACGGCCTGGCTCGAGCGGTGGATCGCGGCGGGGTCGCGCCCGACCTTCTCGCACCATGCGTCGAGGACGGCGGCCTTGTGCCGAAACAGTGATGGGGTCGACCACACGTTCCACTCGTCCGCGTGCTGCGCGGCGATCCGCATGGTGACCCGTTCGCCCCCACCGCCGATGAGTATGGGAAACGGACCGGCGGGGCGTGGCCCGAGCGGCGCGTCCTCGGCGCGATAGAACCGACCGCTAAACGAGAAATGATCCGCCGGCGACAGCAGCCCGCGGACGAGCTGCGCCGCTTCATCGAGCCGCTCGAGGCGCTCGCGGGTGGTGAAGAACGGGATGCCGTACGCGCGGTGCTCGTTCTCCTCCCACCCCGCGCCGATGCCGAGCACGACGCGGCCGTTGCTCACATGGTCGACCGTGATGGCCTGCTTGAGGAGAACGGCGGGGTGGCGGTAGGTGTTGCCGCACACGAGGGGACCGAGGCGGATGCGCGTCGTGACGACGGCGAGCGCGGCGAGCACACCCCAGACCTCGTGCAACGGGTCGGTGTCAGGATTGCCGCGGTGAGGGATGAAGTGGTCGGCGAACCACAAGCCGTGCCACCCGTGCTCGTCGGCCCATTGGGCGAGGTCGACGACGTCGCGATAGGGCTGGCCCGCGTTCGGCCACACCGAGAACTTCACCGGCCGCTCAGGTCTGGGCCCACGCGCGCCGCGCGAAGGCCCACGGGTCGGCCGCGAGCTTGGGCGCCGTGTCAAGGATCATCGTGGCCGCGCCGCGCGGATCCCACGCCGGCCACTCGGGGAGCCCGGTAGCGCTCGGACGTCCGGTCCGTGCAAACGACGTCCACGCGTCGGCGCACGCCGTCGCCAGCGACTGCATTTCCGACGTCGGCTCGCCGACGAAGAACTGCGCCCCCGGCGCGCTCAGGTTGTCGAAGGTGAACGGGATGTCGACGGCGTGCGCCGCCCCGAACGTCCCTCCCATCGCCGTTGAGCGAAAGGCGAACTCGTAGGCGTAGACCGAACCCGGGGCGTTGGACGCCTGGGCGGTGAGCAATTCGACGCACGGCCACGTGAACACACGGTCGGTGAGGATGCGGGACCACAGGTCGACGCGGGTGAGTTGCGCGTCGGGGTCGAAATGGCGCTTGTAGTCGTCGACCACGGTTGCGAGGCCCGGAGACACCGCCGCGCTCATGCGGGTCGCGAGTTGCTCGTCGCTCATTTCGTTGAACTCGCTGGCGAAGGTGATGAAGAGCTTCATCTCCTCGCTGGTGACCCCGGCGAGGAGCGGGACGCCGGCGATCGAGCCGTCGCGCACCGCGTCGAGCGGGTGCCGGGGCAGCACCTCCCCGTCGACGCCCGGTTGGAAGATGATGCCGATGCCTTCGCCGGTCCCCCCGAACTGCTTCGCCACGAGCGCGTCCTGGGCGGCGATCAACTGGTCAATGGGGGCGTCGAGGAGGGCGCGGGCGTTGGCGGGTTCGATCTCCATCTCAGTGAGGAAGTCGTGGGCCACCTCTGTCGCGGGCTCGGGGCCGGGATACACGTGGGCGAGGGCGCCGCTCTGGGTGATGGCGCGGTGGAAGAGTCCGGCGGCGGCGGGGGTGCCGAGCAGCGTGCTCGTGCTCATCGCGCCGGCGGACTCGCCGAAGATCGTGACGTTCCCCGGATCGCCTCCGAAGCCGGCGATGTTGTCGCGCACCCATTCGAGCACCGCGACCTGGTCGAGAAGACCGCAGTTGCCCGACGAGGCGAAGTCGTCGCCGAGCACGTCGTCGAGATGGAGATAGCCGAGGGCGCCGAGTCGATAATTGCAGGTGACGACGACGACGTCGCGCTGACGGGCGTAGTGCACCCCGTCGTACCACGGGGTGCGTCCGTCGCCGATGACATACGAGCCGCCGTGAAGCCACACCATGACGGGTCGCTTGGCGCCGTCGGCGTTGGGCGTCCAGACGTTGAGGGTCAGGCACCCCTTCTCGTCGGTCGCCGGGATGGCGGCACCGAGCGCGGTGTGGAAGGGCGACGGCGCCTGAGGCGCGATGGGTCCGTACTCGGTCGCCTCGAAGGTCCCCGCCCACGGCTCGACGGCGGCGGGTGGCCGCCAGCGGCGCTCGCCGATGGGGGGCGCGGCGTAGGGGATGCCGCGGAATTGCTGGACTCCCCGCTTCTCGAACCCCTCGACTTTGCCCGACGCGATCTCGACGATTGCCATATCCGGAGCCTACGACTCTCTTGTCCTTGGCCCCTTGTCCTTGTCGGCGCGTTGCAGGGGTCTCGTGCGTGCGCCCCCGTCAAGGGGTGGGCGGGAGATTCCATTCGGTCCAGCCGTACGCCGTGCGGCTCGCACCGCCGATCTCGTCGTAACGGCACAGAGCCCGCGCGAAGTGCGATGTGCGGGCATCGGGAGCGGTCAGGAGGACGGGAGCGTAAAAGAGGGGTGTGACCTCGAAGTCGAGCTCGTCAATGGCGAGCCCCGTGCCGACGGGGAGACCATCGTCGCCCCACGCGTAGCGCGGCTTGACCTGGCTGGCCACGACGAGGTCGGGTGACGCGGCTGTCCGCAGAAAGCCGGGTTCGAACTCGAAGAACTCCGGTGTCGGCCGCATGCCATGGAACCAGGTGCCATCGTCGAGCCGACCGGACGTCCAGCACCACCCGATCTCCCACCAGTCGCGCCGACCCCATGAGTGGTCGCGCTCGCCCTGCCCGTCGACGGTCACGGTTTCGCCGTCGACGGTCACGGTCCCCGTCACGAGGCATGGCAACTCGTATCTGGTCATGGCGGGGTAGGGGAACGGTGCCGCCACGGACCGCCACGTCAGTTCGGCTTCGAGTCGCGTGGGCTTTCCCCGCTCCTTGCGGTAGACCGCGCGCGGGTCTTCGTGCGCCTCGGCATCGACGGAATACGTGACCGCGAATTCCTCGAAGGGCGCGACGATCGACTGCTCGACGCTGAACCCTTCGCCGGTGAGGCCCAGTGTGTGCTCGGAGGTCGGCAGGGGAGCGGCGTGGTCGATCGCCATCACGAGCGGCCGATCGCGACCCACGGCGCAGGCCCAGAAGTTGGCGACTCCGAGGTTGGGTGTGATTCCCACGCGGATGTAGCCGCCGAACTCGCCGTCCGGGGTGGAGAAGTCGAGGTACCACGACTCACTCCAGAGTTCGGTCGAGGGTTCCGGCGCGTGCCGTCCCTCGTCATCGATGGTGAGCGGCGGGGGAAGCGTGGGGGCTATCCGAGGAGTCTCTCACACGACGTCTGGTTGCCATCACGTCCGTCGACGGCGCGGGATCCTGGGCACGCGTGTTTAGGGACGACGATGGCGGGTAGGAGGTTGATGCGCGCAGTGCCCCCCGCTGCGCCACCCAAACGGAAGCCCATTCGGGACCCGCAAGCACATCGCCGACGCGGGCCGTGGCATTCCCACGGCCCGCACGGCGATTTTTCGCGCTCGGCATTCGGGCGCCCCTCGTGATCAGGACGACGGCAAGAGAAAGAGCCTTCCCGTTTGCCTCGATGTCCGGGGGGTACGGCGCGGGCTTGGCCACCATCGTGAGACGAGGAGGTACGGAGATGCCGCAACGACGATTCACCCCGATCCCGGAAGGCACGAAGGTCCGCGTTCGTTCTCGCTTCGAGGGGACCTGGGCTGGGGGCTTCGAGATCGCCGGCCTCGATGATGTGCTCGAGGATGAGGCGGGGGCGCCCGGTTCCGGCACGCCGCGCTATCGGGTCCGGCGGATCACCGATCGGCGCGTGCTGCCGATCCCGTTCGACCCCGACGAGGTCGTCCTCCACGAGCATCCAGGGTTCGACGCCCAGTTCTGGCCGGGACTGCCGCACTTCAGCTGACGGGTCCACCGGGAAGGTCGCGCCGGCTGCGCCCAACGCCCCAGTCGGGTCTGGCCACTGCATCCCTCGACCCTGAGGCGTCACGGTCTTGACCTCTCCGGGCTGGGTCCTCTTCGCTCCGACGAGGTCCTCGATCCCGAGGTCGGCGACGAGTTCTCGGGAAGGCCGCCCGTCGTAGGCCTTGCCCCGGTGCAGCGTCTCGACATCGGGGATGGAGCCGCGTTCAAGAACGGCGGTGAGGGTCGGCTCCGGCTACGTCCAATCGTTGCCGTTGGCGCCGCAAGTCGCCACCTTTCGATCGAGGAGCTCCTCGGCGTTCACCCACGAGCAGTCCGTCACCACGCGGACGACGATCCCCACAGCACCTGGCGGTCCGAGATGCGAGGCCGATGGCCGCCCTTGGGGTGGTGGTCGGGAGGGATCGGGATCCTCGGCTCGATCGATTTCGAGAGAGCATCGAAGACCCTCGGGCTGTAGCGGGCGCATGATCTCGGAAACCTCCATCCATCAGGTCGGGGGGGTGTGTGTCACCCGGCATCACAGCCGGTTCAACCCCACGACCTGTGGATGGTCAGATCAATTCGCGCGACCTCTGACGGGTTGACGTGTGGTCACATTCGGCTAGCCTGATCGTCCCGGTGCAGGACGTGACCACTACCTTGGGGGTTGATAGGGATGAGGAAGTTCCTGATCGGATTGTTGGCAGCAGGGTTGTTGTTCGCGGGGGCCGGCATCGCCCGCGCCGACAAGCCCGCCAATCCTGGCGAAAAGGGTCATTGCACCGCCTACTTCAACGGGCAAAAGAAGGGCCACGACAAGCAGCCGACCCAGCCCGGGCCGTTCCAAGATCTCCAGGACCGGGCCCCGGACGGATCCGACGACGACGACGGCGATGGCGAGCCGACGGGCGAAGGCGAGGTCTCGGGTGAGCTGTCTGACCTGTTCGATTACTGCCAAGGCACTTACGGCATCGGCGGCAACGCCGCCCAAAACGGTCGCTTCGTCACCTGCTACACCGACGACGACGAGAACACCGACACGCACAACTGCGACGACGCCGCCGACGACTAGTTGCTCGTCGCCAGAAACGACGCGAGAGGGGCGGCCTTGGTGCCGTCCCTTGTCGCGTGGGTTTGAGGTCGCGTCGGTCTGAGGTCGCGGGCGCGGACTCGGGGTGAGACGGTCACACCGGTGTGATTTACTGACCTCCGTGGTGGCGACGCGTGCGCACGATCTCGATCCGAGGGTTTCGCTCGAGGCGTTCCACCCCGTCGTCCGCACCTGGTTCGAGCGCACCTTCCCCGAGGGTCCGAGCGAGCCGCAGGCGGCCGGGTGGCCCGTGATTCGGCGCGGAGGCGACGCCCTGATCGCCGCGCCCACCGGCACCGGAAAGACGCTCACCGGGTTCCTCACCGCCATCGACGACCTCTACCGGCGCCATGACGCGGGCGAGGAGATCACCGGCCGCACCCAGGTGGTCTACGTGAGCCCCCTCAAGGCGCTCGCGGTCGACATCCATCACAACCTCATCGCACCGCTCGAGGGCATCGCGGCGGTCGCCGCCGAGTTCGGCCTGTCGCCTGCGCCGATCACGCACGGGGTGCGCACGGGTGACACGCCGCCGACCGAGCGTCAGGCAATGGTGAAGAGCCCGCCCAACATCCTCGTGACCACTCCCGAGTCGCTCTACCTCTATGTCACCGCCGAACGCTCGCGGGCCACCTTGGCCCACGTGGAAACCGTGATCGTCGATGAGATCCACGCGATGGCCCGCGACAAGCGCGGCTCGCACCTTGCCGTCACCCTCGAGCGCCTCGACGCCGCGGTCACCCAGCGGTCGCGACGACCCACCCGCATCGGCCTGTCGGCGACGGTCAAGCCGCTCGACACCGTCGCTCGCTTCCTCACCGGCACGCCGCCGTCGCTCCGGTCGTCTTGCGCACCGGTCGAGAGCGGTGATCGCGCCCACGCCATGCCAGACGCGGGCGACGGAGCATCCGATAGGGCCCGCGAGGGTGTGCGTACCGCGTCGCCAAAAAGCGCGACGCCATACGCACACCCTGATGGGGCCGGGCCGGCGATCGTCAACGTCGGTCATCGGCGACCCCTCGACGTCTCGCTCGAGATGCCCGACGGCGAGCTCGGGGCCGCCCTCTCCGCCGACCAGCGGGCGCTCATCGTTTCGCGCATCGCCGCACACGTCGCTGATCACCGCACCACGCTGGTCTTCGTCAACACCCGCAAGATGTCCGAGCGCATCGCCCACGAACTCGGTGAGCTGCTCGGTGACGATCGGGTCGCCGCCCACCACGGCTCTCTATCGCGCGAACGTCGGCAGAGGGTCGAGAACCGCCTTCGCGACGGCGACCTGAAGGCGCTCGTCGCCACCGCCAGCCTCGAGCTCGGCATCGACGTCGGCCCGGTGGAATTGGTGTGCCAGCTCGGCAGCCCTCGGAACATCGGCGTCTTCCTCCAGCGTGTCGGGCGCGCCAATCACCACCGCAGCGGAGTGCCCAAGGGGATCCTCTACCCGACGACGCGCGACGAATTGGTCGAGTCGGCGGCGCTGCTCGCCGCCGTCAGGGCCGGGCGACTCGACGCCCTCGCACCGCCCGACAAGCCGCTCGACATTCTTGCCCAGCAGATCGTCGCCGAGGTGGCGGCGCGCGGCGACGACGGCATGGCCGAGTGCGACCTCCTCGATCTCGTGTGCCGCGCCGCGCCCTACGCCACCCTCACCGACGAAGAGTTCGACGAGGTCCTGACCCTCGTGAGCGAGGGCATCGAGACGGGTCGCGGCCGGCGCATGGCGTATCTCCACCGCGACGAGGTGCATGGGAACCTCAAGGCCCGTCGCGGGGCGCGCCTTGCCGCCCTGACCAGCGGCGGCGCCATCCCCGAGTCGGGTGACTACCGAGTGCTCATGGAGCCGGGCGATCTCTTCGTCGGCACCGTCAACGAAGACTTCGCCATCGAGTCGATGCAGGGTGACGTCTTTCTCCTCGGTTCACACCCATGGCAGATCGTGCAGGTCACCAACGGCGTCATGCGCGTGCGCGACGCGACGGGGATGCATCCGACGGTCCCCTTCTGGCTCGGCGAGGCGCCCGGTCGGACGCTCGAGCTCTCCGAGGAGGTGTCGGCTCTTCGCATGCTGGTCGCCGATGCCCTCGACGCGGGTGGCCGCGCCGACGCCATAGCCGCCGTCCTCGACGCGTGCGGCCTGCGCGACTCCGAGCACGGCGAGGTCGCCGTCGCCCTCATCGTCGACTACCTCGCCGCCGCCCGCACCGCCCTCGGCGGCGTCATACCCACCATGGACAACGTCGTCATCGAGCGGTTCTTCGACGAGGCCGGGGGCCAGCAGCTCGTGGTGCACGCCCCCTTCGGCGCCCGCCTCAACCGGGCGCTCGGCATGGGGCTGCGCAAGAAGTTCTGCGTCACGTTCGACTTCGAGCTCCAGGCCGCCGCCTCCGACGACGCCGTCCTCATCTCGCTCGGGCCCCAACACTCGTTCCCCCTCGAAGACGTGCCCTCCTTCCTCAAGCCCGGCACAGCGCAGGCCGCCGTCACCCAGGCCGTCCTCCAGAGCCCGATGTTCCAGGCGCGATGGCGCTGGAACCTCAACCGCAGCCTCGCCGTGCTGCGGCGCAAGGGGGGTCGCATCAACCCGTTCAACATCCAGCGGATGGAGGCGGCCGACCTCATGGTGTCGTGCTTCCCCGCTCTCGCCGCGTGCCAAGACAACGCGCCGGCCGGGCCGATCGAAATCCCCGACCACGTGCTGGTGCGCGAAACCATGCGCGACTGCCTTCACGAGGCGATGGACATCGACGGCCTCGTCGCGCTCACCCGCCGATTCGAGGAGGGGACGATCGGCGTCCACTTCATCGAGACGGTGAAGGCGAGCCCGCTCACCCACGAGATCCTGAACGGGGCGCCCTTCACCTACCTCGACGACGACAACGAGATCGGTGAGCGGCGGTCCCGCGCCGTACCGCTCCCCCGTGGCCTTCCGGTCGAAGCCCGCGAGCTCGGCCGGCTCGACCCCGACGCCATCGCCCGCGTGCGCGAGGAGGCCGCGGCCGCGCCGCGCGATCCCGACGAGCTACACGACCTGTTGTTGTCGCGCATCGTGATGCGCCCCGACGAAATGCTGGCTGAACATTTCGCGCCGCTCACTCTGGCTGGTCGTGCCGCTCATGTGTGCGTGTCTGCCCGGCCAGAGGGGGGGCAGACACGCACACATGAGGACGGCCTGTGGTGCGCGACGGAGCGGCGTCCCTATGTGGAGGCGATGTTCCCCCACGCCAGCTTTACGCCGGACAACCCCTGGCCATCCCCAGACGGCGTCGACCTTGCCGATCGCGGGCCCATCGTCGCCGTGCGCGGGCTCCTCGACGTGAGCGGTCCCATGACCGTCGCCGCCATCACCGAGGCCACGGCGTTGAAGACCTCCACTGTCAAGATCGCCCTTGCCGCCCTCCAGGGTGAGGGGTTCGCCGTCGTCGGCCGCTTCGACCACGCCATTTCCGAGGACGATGGCGAGCAGTGGTGCGCGAAGCGTCTCCTCGCCCGCATCCACGCCTATACCCGCAACGTCCGCCGGGCCAGCGTCACCGCCATGACCAAAGAGGAGTGGTTCGTCTTCATCGAGCGGCACTGGCACGCCGCCGCCGGCACCAAGCGCAATGGCCGCGCGGGTGTCGCCGAGGTGATCGAGCAGCTCCAGGGGTTCGAGTGGCCGGCAGGAGAGTGGGAGAAGGTCTTCGCCGAGCGCGTGGAGGCCTACAAGCCCGAGTGGCTCGACGACCTGTGCATGTCGGGTGAGGTCGTGTGGGGACGCCTCTCGGTGGTGGATCCCGCGCCCCCTCGCAACGAGGGTGAAGACCCCGAGCCGGGCGAGCCCCGGCGATCGGGCAAGACCCCGTCGCGCCGCACGCCCATCACCTTCATGGTGCGCGACGACCTGCCGTGGTTGCTCCAGGCGCACCGGGGCGCCGTCATCCCCGCCGAGCCCACCGCCGGATCGGGCCGCGAGATCCTCGACGCCCTCCGCCAGCGCGGCGCGCTCTTCCACACCGAGCTGCAGCAGATGACGACCCGGCTCCCCACCGAGGTCGAAGAGGGTCTGTGGGACGGCGTCGCCCGGGGACTCATCACCGCTGACGGCTTCAACGCGGTGCGGGCCCTGTTCAACGCCCGCACCAAGTTCGCCCGCCGCCAGCGCGCCCATCCCGGATCGAGGGGTCGTCGCGGCACCTGGCGGCACGGGGTCGAGGGGCGATGGACACTCTTCCCGTCGCCGTTGCCAGTTGACGACGTCACCGAGCTCGCCGAGAAGGTGGCCTGGCAGCTCCTCCACCGGTGGGGGATCGTGTTTCGCGACGTCTACACGCGCGAGAAGCTCGCCCTGCCGTGGCGCGAGATTCTATGGGCGCTGCGCCGGCTCGAGGCGCGGGGGCTCATCCTCGGGGGCCACTTCGTCACTGGTGTCACGGGCGAGCAGTATGCGCTCCAAGGCGTGAAGCGCCCATCCCAAGCGGAGGTATCTCAGTGGCAGACGGCACACGCGATGTAGAGCGGAATTACTCGATCGCCGACTTCGCGGCCAAGCTTCGTCGCCTCGCTGACGCGCTCGAGTCGGGCAAGCCCTTCCGAATCCAGATCGCCGGCGAGCGGTTCCACGTCCCCTCTCACGCGCAGGTCAGCGTCGAGCACGAGCGGGGTGACGACGAGGAAGAGGTGGAGTTCCAGCTCAAGTGGCGCGTCGAGGACGCCGCTGACCCATCGGACGAGATCGACGCCGAGGTGTAGGCCGAGAACAGGGTTCGAGGGCGCGGCTCCGGCGCAGGCCCCGCCCCCGCCGTCGTCCTCGGCGTAGCCGTGCGAATCGGGGTTTCCTCGGCCGCTACCACCGCTCCGCAGGCGCGCCGGGCGCGGTGGGTTCTTCTCGCGCGTGGGCGAGCGCGGCCCCGAGGAAGCGGTAGGTCCATTCCTCGGCCAGCGGTCGGGTCTCGCAAAACACGATCGGGACGTTTGGGTAGCGGGCCTGGAGCGAAGCGATGAGGTCGGCGACCCACCCCGGCTTGACGTGCTCGAGCTTGAACACCGACGAATACCGTTCCTCCACGACCACGGCTGCCCGCGGGAGGGCAGCGAGCTCCGCGAGCTGGAACGGCATCGATCCGTCGACGAGGTCGTGCGCGAGTTGCTCGAGGGTCTTGCGCTCGACCGAAGCCACGATCCAGCCGTCGATGGCAACGCCGTAATCACCCGCCGGAAGGGCTGATCGCTCGGTGGTCGCCTGCTGCTTGACGAAGCGGTAGGGATAGCGCTCACGTGTGTCGACGAGCAGCGTGAAGGGGGCGAGTCCCGACGCGCGCCTCCCGGGCACGCGGATACCGGGCCGTGCCTTTTTTACGGTCTTGGCCGTTTGCCAGAAGATGGCCTCGCGCCCGCCCTTGAGAGTCGTGAACACGAGCTGAGACCGACTCTCCCGCGCGCGTGCGAGCACGAGGTCGATGGCGCGGCCGCGCCGCACGCATGATCGAATTGGCACCTCCTCGATGATCTCGGGATCGTTGGGCCACTCCGCGGCGCGGTGGCAGTAGACGCGGGTTAGGCGCGGCCAGGTTTCACGGGCTTTCAACACGAGAACTTCGCGGCCGAGAGGCAGCCGGATGAGAAAGGGAAGCTGCGAGGCCTCGTCAGGATTGCGGGCCACCAGGAATGCATCCATGGCCGTCATCTTGACGCGGCCGTGGCGTACTCGGCGCGAGTTCCGCCCGGCGCGTGTGTTGTCAGCCCAGACCCGAAACGGCGATGGCGATACCTAGTCCTGATGCGAACAGACCCGTGACCGCCCACGTATGAACCCGCAGGCGGTCGGAGATGTCGACCCGCAAGTCAGAGACCTCGGCGCGCAACTCACCGAACGCTCCTTGGAGCTGTCCGAACTTGCCCTCGAGCTGTCCGAACTTGCCCTCGAGCTCGCCGAGCGCGCCCTCGACCCGACCGAACCGGCCTTCGAACCGGCCTTCGAGCTCGCCGAATCGGCCTTCGAACCGGCCTTCTAGCTGCGCGACTGTCCCCGCGAGGGTGCCGAACTCGGTGCGCAGCTTGCCGAATTCGTCCAGCATCTCTCCGCGGAGGGCAGCGATGTCGTCCTTGGTGGCGAAGTTGGCGACGGGAGTCAACGGCAGTCGCTCCAGGAGTGCATTGGTGGCCTCGTCCCCGAGGTACTCGATGAGCAGCTCACGGAGTCGGAGATCGTCAGCTTTCGAAACCATGATTCCCCTTCACGGTACGCCCCGCAATTGACGGGGCAGGTTGGAGTCTGGGGAACGTTCGATGCCCGGTTCCCGAAGGCACCTTGATCGTAAGGGGTAGGTGCGACAGCGAAGACAGCGAGTCGGCGGGCCTGGGGATTCTTCGAGCGGAAGCCAAGATCGATGTCGCCGAACTTCCAACCGAGATGCATGAGGGGTTCAAGAAACCAAACGCTCGCCTTTATGACGTGGATGGTCAGTGCCATGGAGCTGTGTTCGACCGTCCCGGGCAGCGTCGATGGGCTCATCGTCCGCCTGGCGCGAGCGGGCCCCGGCTCACGCGGCGTCGCACGCACTCCAGAGCCCGCGCCCCGTTTCTCGCGCCTCGCGGTTGAGCGCGACGAACTCGTCGGCGTGGGCCACGTTGGGTGGCACCGTGTACGCCGACGCGAAGCCGTCCCTCACCATGGCCGCGTTGACAAAGAGTCCGTCCGAGGCCCGGTAGAGATACGCCAGCGTGCGGCCGTACCGGTCGGTCCGCTCGACGTCGTAGACCACGCGCACACGGGTGCCGGCGGGGAGCAGCTTGATCATGTGGGCTGAGGCCTCCTGCCCGAAACACTCCACGGGTCGGCGGGGGTCCTTGGTTTCGGGGGTATCGATGCCGATGAGGCGCACGCGCACGTCGTCGTCGAGGACGATCGTGTCGCCGTCGACGACGCGGGCGACGGTGCGGTCGTCGCCGGCCGGGATCGCTGTCGCGTCGCCACCCGCGCCGACGTCTTCCGATGTCGCGCGTTCGCCCGAACCCGTGTCGCAGGCGCCGACGGCCCCGATGAGCGCCAGGGCGACACCGGCGCACGCGAGTCGTCGCCCCCTTGTCCCCATCGGGCGCAAGCTATCGGTTGGGTCCGATGGTTCGGGCCTCACCGTCACACCCTCCCGGTAGCGTCAGTGGTGGCTCGGAGCGTGGCCGTAGGCGCTCCTCTCGATTCAACGTCCGTGAGGAAACGTCCGAGAGGAGCCGCGCATGGGCACCACGCTCGAGCGCTGGGTCGCGCACGACGATCCCGATCGCCCGCTGGAATACGGCGCATCCTTCTGCGACTGCCAAGCCTGTGTCGCTGTATTGAAGACGACGGCGTTGTGCCAACCCGACCTGCTCATCAAGATCCGATTCGGGCGCGCTCCGGGCCTCGTCGTCGAGGCCGGTGCCCTCCTCGGCGGGTCGATGCGCGACCACGACCTCGTGCGGCGCTTCGGCTTCGATGGCGACTGGGTCCGGGGGCTGAGCGTCGCCAAGCCGGCCGATGGCTGAACGCGCATCACCGCCGCGGAATGGGAGCGAATGCAGGAGCCGGCCCCGCGTAGCCTCGCCGGCGTGGGTGCCATCGATGTCTCGCGCGTGAGCTACGAGCGTCCCGGGGGAGGGCTGCTGTTTTCGGACGTCAGCTTCCACGTCGGGAACGCCCAGCACGTCGCGCTCGTTGGCGAAAACGGCGTGGGCAAGTCGACGCTCCTGCGACTCATGGCGGAATCCGATCCCGGGATGCGCCACGAAGGCACGATCCGGGTGGACGGCGACGTGATCTACATGCCCCAGATGGTCACGACGATTGTCCCGAACGGAACCGTGCGCGATCTCTTTCTCGCGCTCTCCCCACCACCCGTACAGCGCGCCGCGGAGGTGCTCGCTACCGCCGAGGTCGCCCTCGTGGACGCCAACAAGGGCGGCAAGCCGAGCTTCATCGCCAAGGCCGGCCTGCGTCTGGCCAACGCCCATGTCACGTGGGGCGACGCCGGGGGGTACGACGCCGAGCTGACGTGGGATGCGTGCTGCACCGAGGCGGTCGGGCTTTCGTTCGAAGACGCCGTGTCGCGGCCGTTGACGACCTTCTCTGGTGGCGAGCAGAAACGGCTGGCCCTCGAGTTCCTCCTGCGTTCCGACGCCGAAGTCCTCCTTCTCGACGAGCCCGATAACTTCCTCGACGTCTCCGGCAAGCGGTGGCTCGAGGAGCGACTCAACGCGTGCCGCAAGACGATTCTCTATGTGAGCCATGACCGCGAGCTG
>DATDOY010000288.1:0-5814 GCA_035293045.1 Acidimicrobiia bacterium | reverse complement strand
GCTCATCGGTCATCGTCGCGACCCTCCTGCTCCCCGAGTGGGGGGCACCCCACGTGGCCCCAGCGGCCATTTTCTGGTATTTCCCCCCGTGAGACACTTTCAATCCTCATTCTGGACGCTGGCGCTTCCGTCTGGCCGCTCCCATGTGGAACTGGGCACCTTCACGGCGCGGCGGTCAGTCTCAACCCGCCGGGGCGGTCGAGCGTCAGAATGCAGCCAATCATCATGGAGGCATCGTCGTGTCGGCAGTTGTGCGGGCATGGGCAAGGGGTAGGCACGGACGAAGGTGGGAGAGGTAGATCGGACATGGAAGACATGACCCCAGACACCGACCGAGTCGAGCTCGTGATTCCGGCGTCGGCGGAGTACGTCGTCCTCGCCCGGCTCACCGCGACCGGCATCGCGAGTCGTATCGGGATGTCATACGACGACATCGAGGACCTCCGGGTGATCGCGGCCGAGGTGTGCCGGCTCCTCATCGGAGACGACAACCACGCCACGGGGACCGTGACCATCGCATATTCGGTGAACGGGACGTCGCTTCAGATCGAGGCGGTCGGACACACCAGTCCGCCCGCTCCCGAACCGGCCGACGACGACCTTTCCGTGTTGCTGCTGTCCGCGCTCGCGGAGGAGCTCGACGTGGTCATGCATAACGGGGAGCGTCGCGTCCGCGTGGTGAAGCGGCTCTCGTCGTAACGATGGTCGAATCGCAACTGACGCTCTACGCGCGCACCCGCGATCCGGCCGTCCGAGACGAGATCGTCAAGGAATACCTGGGGTTCGCCCACGGCCTCTCCCATCGCTACGCGCGGCGCGGCGAGCCGGTCGAGGACCTCGAGCAGGTCGCGGCCATGGCGCTCGTCAAGGCCGTCGACCGCTTCGACCCCGAGCGCGGCGTGAAGTTCACGACCTTCGCCGCACCCACCATCATCGGTGAGCTGAAGCGCCATTTCCGCGACAAGGGCTGGGCGGTGCAGGTTCCCCGGCGTCTCCAGGAGTTGTACCTCGAGCTCGGCAAGACGGCCGGTCGGCTGTCTCAGGAATTGGGGCGGTCGCCCACGGTCGCCGAACTCGCCGGCGTCGTCGGTGCCAGCGAGGAGGACGTCCTCGAGGCAATGGAGTTGGGCCAGACCGCGTACCAAGGCGCGTCGCTCAGCCAGCCCACGGGGGACGGTGAGGGCACCACGATCGCCGACCGGCTCGTCGCCAACGACAACCCAGTTGAAGAGGCGTCGACGAACGCCTCGCTGCGCTCGCTGCTCAACCGCCTCCCGGAAAGGGAACGCACCATCCTCTATCTGCGGTACTTCGAGGACATGACACAGTCGGACATCGCCGACCGAGTCGGGCTCAGCCAGATGCACGTGTCGAGGCTCATCCGGCAGAGCCTCACCGAGATGCGGCGGGCAGCCCGAGGGGGTGACCCCGATTCGGACGATGAGTGACGCCGACGAAACGATGAGTGACGCTGACGAGACGCGTCCGGCACCCTTCGACGTTCAGGCCCTCGTCGAGCTGTTCGCCGAGGCAGCCGACGCGCTGCACCGCGCCGGGCCTCTCGATCCGAAGTACGAGTGGACGGTTCGGGCGGCTCGCACGGCAACGGGGGCCGACCTTGCGGCGTATGTGGAGCTGCGCGACGGTCACGAAGTGCGCGCCGTCGCCGGCGGGAGCCTCGGCGAGGCGGACACCATCATCAAGTACTCGGCCGCCCGGCTGCTGGAACAAGTGCGAACGTCGGGACGCCCCGTGCAAGTCCCCGCCCGGCCCCTCGTCGAAGACTCGACGTCGCTCGTGGTGGTGCCGGTCCCGAGCATCACCGGGAAGGCAAACGGGGCGTTGCTGCTCGTGCTGCCGGGGGGCACGCCGACGGACGCCGCGGGCTGGGTCACGGAAGGCATCGCCCTCCACCTCGGCGCGGCGCTCGACAACACCGCCACCATCGCTCGCCTAGCGGAGATCGAGGTCGCCCGGCAGGGCGTCGTGCGTCGTCTGCAGGACGCGGTCCGCCCACCGATGCCCGAGGTCGCGGACGCCGAACTCGGCGTGCACTACGAACCCGCCGACCCTGGCGCACCGATCGGAGGAGACCTCTACGACTGGCACCTCCTCCCGAACGGCGACCTCCACCTCGCGGTGGTCGACGTCACCGGCAATGGGGTCGAGGCCACCAAGGACGCGCTCGCGGTCACGCACGTACTGCGGTTCCTGCTCGCCGGGAAGTGCCCCCTCGAGGACCTCGTGTGTAGGGCCGACGCCGTGCTCCGGGAAGCCCACCCCAACATCGTGGCCACCCTCGCCGTGGTCAACTACACGCCCGCAACGGGGAGGCTGCGTCTGGTGAGCGGGGGGCATCCACCCCCCGTCCTCGTGACGCCCGACGGAGGCATCAACTTCCTCGAAGCCCGCGGCGTGCCGATCGGGTACCCGAATGCCGGAAGCGCCGCGGTCGTGGAATGGCAGCTCGAGCACAACCAGGCCCTTGTCATGTACACCGATGGGGTCATCGAGGCGACGCGCGACATTCTCCGCGGCCTCGAAGATCTCAAGAGCGCGGCGGTCGAGGTCGCCGCCTATCCGGCCCGATTTCTCGCGCGAGCCATCGTCGAGCGCGCCCTCGCCGGAGCCGACCGCCGTGACGACTCGCTCGCCCTCGTACTGCGGCACCGAGTGCTCGCGTCTCCCGCGCGCCCCGTTCTCGGGCCGTTCCGCTTCCGGTTCTCGCCGTCGAACGCGATGATCCCGCTCGCCCGCCACCTCTTTGGCGACTGGCTCGACTACCAGCCGGTCGACCCGCAGCACCGAGACGACCTCCTCTTTGTCGCGACGGAGTTGTGCACCAACGCCATCCAAGCGTCGAGCGGCGCACAAGAAGCGGTCGAACTTCGCGCTCACATCGACGAGGACGCCGTCGTCGTCGAAGTCGAAGACGACGGAAGAGGCTTCGCATTTGCTGGTCGAGCGAATCCGCCGGAGGCCGAGGCCGAGGCCGGGCGCGGCCTGTTCCTCGTGCAAGCGCTCACCGACCATCTTGAGGTTGAGCGCGTCGGCGACCTGACGGTAACCCGGTGCGTGAAACGCGCCGCGGTCGCCCACGCGGCGAGCGGCGACGCGCCGGACTCCGACGGGCGAACCGGTCCGTCAGTCCCTCGGGCGTGACGCAGCGAGCGCGGCATCCACGCGGACCCGGATGGTGTGATGACCGGTCGCCCCGTCCGGCGGCGGCGGCGACCTCTCTGCGGTCTGCGCCCTTCCGTCGGCGTCGGTGGCGCGCACGGCGATCGTGTGATCACCGGCGGTCGCGTCCCATGCGAAGCGCCATTGCCGCCACACGTCGGCCGGCGTCTCCCCCGACAGCTCGGCGTGCTGCCAATCGTCGCCGTTGATGCTGACCTCGACGCGCGTGATCCCCCGGTGCGGCGCCCACGCCACCCCGGCGATCGTCACGAGCCCGGGCGCCAACGTGCGGCCGCCGCGGGGTACGTCGATGCGAGACTGGGTCTTGACCGGCGCCTGTTTGGCCCAGCCCCGCGGGATCCAGTACGCATCGAAGTCGTCCCACGCGGTCAGCTCGATCTCCGACAGCCACTTCGTCGCCGAGACATAGCCGTAGAGGCCGGCGACGACGAGGCGGGCGGGGAACCCGTGCACCACGGGCAGCGGCTCGCCGTTCATCCCGACCGCAACGAGGGCGGTGCGACCATCCGCCACCGCTTCGATCGGGAAGCCCACGGTGAACCCGTCCACCGATCGGCCGACCACCTGCTGGGCGTCGCGCCGAAGCCCCGCCCGGTCGAGGATCTCGGCGAGCGGCACGCCGAGCCACTTGGCGGTTCCGACGAGCTTTCCACCCACTTCGTTCGACACACAGGCGAGGGTCACGTACTCCTCCACCATCGGGAGGTCGAGCAACTCGGCATATGTCAGCTCGAACGGGCGGTCGACGCGGCCACCGACCTCGAGCGTCCAGCTGTCGGGCTCGACCTGGGGCACGAGGATGGCGGTATCGATCCGGTAGAAGCGGTCGTTGGGTGTGACAAGGGGGGTGAGATCCTCGACGCCGGTGATCGCGGCGGGGGCGAGATCGGCGTCGGCCCGCACGGGAGACGGGAGCCGAACGGCTTGGCGGGCGCCCTCGACCCGAAACCGTCTCCGCCATCGAGCACCCCCGAGGGCAGCGGCGGACCCCACCACCACGCCGGCGCCCGCGAGTCCGAGGAAGGCCCGGCGATCGACCGCCTGCGTTGTCACCGCTCCGGGCTCAGTTGCGCGCCGGTGCACCCAGAGCAGCACGCCGAGGGTCGCGACGCCCACCGCGACCGCGACGCCCGCCGCGAGCGCTGGGAGTAGCGTCGACGCATCGTGCTGGCGCCACGCCGCGATGGCGCCGAGCAGTCCGAACGCGCCGAAGCCCGCCCGGGCCGCGCGTGGGCGCGCGATCGACGCCCGACCCAACGCCGAGCCGAGGAGGAGGGCGAGCACGACCGTCCCGACGATGAGCGCCTTTTTGTCGTTGGTGCCGAAGATCGAGATGGCACCCTCGACGATGCCGAACGGGGCGTAATCGATGACGAGATCGCCCACGGACACCACGAGCGACGGGATGGTGCGGGATGCACCGCTCGCGAGCTCGGCGACGCCCAGCGATACGGCTGCCGCCGTGGCGCCCGCGATCGCGGCGGCGTGCCGCGGTGCCGACTGAGTCACGGCCGCAGCGTACGGGTTACTTTCCCTGAATGGAGCGCGGCGTGAGCGTGGTGGTGTTCGACGTGGGCGAGACGATTGTCTCGGAAGCCCGCATCTGGACCCGCTGGGCAGAGCGACTCGGCGTTCGTCCCTTTGACTTCCACGCCGCGCTCGGCGCCCTCATCGAGCGGGGGCGCCCTCACCGCGAGGTGTTCGAGTTTTTCTCCCCCGGATTCGACGTGGACGCGGCGATGGCCGAAGACCCCGTGTTCGGGGCGTTCGACGCCGACGACCTGTACGCCGACGTGCGTCCGTGCTTCGAAGCGTTGCGCGCGCAAGGCCACCGGATCGCCATCGCCGGAAACCAACCCGAGCGCGCCGAAGACGCGCTCAAGACCCTCGACTTGGGCGTGGATTTCGTGGCGGCCTCGCGGCGATGGGGCGTCGAGAAGCCGTCGCCCGAGTTCTTCGCCAAAGTCGTGGAGGCCGCCGGCGCGCCTCCGGAGCAGATTGCCTACGTGGGCGATCGCGTCGACAACGACGTCCTCCCAGCTCGCGACGCCGGCATGGTGGCGGTCTTCATCCGCCGGGGGCCGTGGGGCTGGATCCAGTCGAAGAAGGGGCCGGCCCGGTGGGCGCACATCACGATCGACTCGCTGACCGAACTCCCTGGGGCCCTCGGTCGCGCCGCGGGCACCTCTTCGTGACCTTGACGACCACGTTCGCCGGCGGTCAGAACGTGTGCGCGAAGCACCGCCAGTCGAGGGGTCCGAGCGCGTAGTCGCGATAGAGACCGTGGAACATGCCACGCGTTTTTTCCGACCAGCGGCGGGCGGGCGTGGCGGTGACGCGCCGGTGGATCTGCGTGTAGCCGCCCTCATAGACGCGGTACTCCGCCCAGGAGCCGGGGTAGTCCTTCACGCAGGCCACCTCGGCAAAGGGAACGTCGCGCGCCGCCGCGAACCGCCGCACGCGATTGCGGTGGGTGTGGCCGGCGAAGTATCCGACGATGTTGTCGTGACGGCCGACGAGGTTGATGAGCGCATCGCTGTCGTCGGGGTTGATGCCGAAGTACCCCTCGCTGCGGGTGTTGGATTCGGGACTCCACGGATGGTGGTGTCCGAA
>DATDOY010000287.1:0-6630 GCA_035293045.1 Acidimicrobiia bacterium | reverse complement strand
GGTCTCGTGGTCGCCATCGTCGTGGTTGGTGCGCTGGCGCTGACCGTCGGCGATGACGACGACGCCACGGTGGCGGCGCGCTCGTCGACGACGGAGCGGCAGACGACGACCACCCGTCCGCGCCCGGCCACGACGACGACGGATCGCGCCCGCACCACAACGTCCGCGTCGCTTACCGAGGAGGACGGCAGCGGTCCCGGTGCCGACGGCGACCCGATCGCCACCGACATGGAGGACGGCGAGCACTTCGTGTTCGTTCGCTTCGTCGACGCGCCGGCGAGGATCGTCACCTTCGACCTCTCGCAGTTCTTCACCGGCGAAGAGGCGCAGCGGGCGGCGGAGGAAGACGGCGCCGTCGCACCGGGCGAACCGGTTCCCAACGACTACTACATCCGAAACCAGAACACGCAGCTCCGGGATCTTCCGGTGAAGGCGTCGCTCAAGATCCGCATCGTCGACTGGGCCGACTGCTGCGACCTGATCCGCGGCGAGTTCGAGCCGTTCGCCTCCGCGTTCGACCTCGATGCCGACACGTCGGGTCGATACCACGGTCCGGACTCGCCGTACTTCATCACGGTGAAGAATGGGTTCATCACCGAGATCGAAGAGGTGTTCCTCCCGTGAAGGTCAGCGCTTCGGCCGACGCCGTCGAACTCATCGAGCGCGCTCGTCGCGACCGGTCGGGCGAACTCGTGATCACGCTCGGCACCGGCTGTTGCGAGTCGACGGCGCCGTTCCTCTACGAGGACTTCTGGCCGGGGCCCGATCAGGAGCAGGTGGGCGAGGCCGCGGGCGTGGCGATCTTCGCGCCGGAGTATCTGCGCCGTCTGTACCCCGACGACGAGGCGCTCGTGATCGACGTGAACGCCGACGACCCCAACTCCATGATGTCGGAGTCGATGTCGATCGAGACGGAGTACGGGCGCCGCTTCACGCTGCGCCGGCCGGGCGAGGAGCGCAGCGTACGGCGCGAGCGAGCGCACGACGCCGCCATGTCGGACAGCGACGAAGACGGCACAAATGAGACGTCGGTCACACCATCCCCGCGGCCGAGCCGACAAGTGGTTGGATCACTCCCCGAGGGCCTCCGTAGGGTGAGGTTCCGCTGATCCACGGCCGAGTGCCGTTTCCCCGGGGGAATCCATGGCTCGCACACCCGACGTCGCTCCGATCTTGCTCGCCAAGGGCGTCCGCAAGGTCTACCGAACCGGCGCGGAAGAGGTCGAGGCCCTCAAGGAGATCGACCTCGCGGTGTCCCCCGGCGAGTTCGTCGCGGTGATGGGTCCCTCCGGTTCGGGCAAGACGACGCTCCTCAACTGCCTCTCGGGACTCGACGAGATCGACGAGGGGATCGTCGAGGTCGCCGGCGATCGCATCCACGAACTCCCCGACGGCGAGCGCACCCGCAAGCGCGCCGACACCATGGGCTTCGTCTTCCAGGCGTTCAACCTCATCCCGGTATTCACGGCGATGGAAAACACCGAACTGCCGCTCCTGTTGGCGGGACAGCGCCCCGACTTCGCACGCGAGCGGGCGCTCGAAACGCTGAAGCTCGTCGGCCTCGAGCACCGGGTTGACCACCGTCCCAACGAGTTGTCCGGTGGGGAGCAACAGCGGGTGACCGTGGCGCGCGCACTCGCCGGACGCCCCAGCATCGTGTGGGCTGACGAACCGACCGGCAACCTCGACACCGAGACGGCTGAGCGGGTGATGCAGCTCATCCACGACCTCCACCGCGAGGGCCTCACGATCATGCTCGTCACGCACGACGCCAAGATCGCCGGCACCGCGCAACGGTTGATCTCGATGCGCGACGGTCGCATCGAGGCCGACGAGATGGTGGGGGCAACCAAACCGAAGCCTCGGGCGAAGGCGGCGGCCCCGGCCAAGAAGCGCGCCACGCGCACCGCGGCCAAGCAAGCGAAGCAGTAAGGACGCGCCGTGCCCATCGTGCTCGGCCTGTCTCTGCCGTTCCTCTTCATCCTGATCCGTCGACCGGTGCTGCGGAAGCTCGCGCTCCGCAACGCAGCCCGGCGGCCCCGCGAGGCCATGTTCGTGATCCTCGGGTCCCTGTTCGGCACCGCCATCATCACCGGGTCACTTGTCGTCGGCGACACCATCGAGTCGTCGGTGCGCTCCCTCGCGTACACGAGCCTCGGACCCACCGACGAGGTCGTGGTCACGCAGCAACAGGAAGTCCAGGCGCAGGCGCTCGCGGGAATCCAGGCCGACGGTTCGGAGCTCATCGACGGCGTTCTTCCGCTGGCCACGCTGCCGGTCGCAACCTCGGCCGGGTCGGGTGCCAAGCCGCGAGCGGTCCCGCGTTCGCAACTCATCGAGTTCGACTTCGACGCCGCGCGAGCGTTCGGCGACGACCCCGCTTCCACCGGGATCGTGGGACCGACGCCGGCGTCGGGGCACGCCGTGATCACCGACAAGCTCGCCGACCGGCTCGAGGTCGAGGCGGGCGACGAGGTGACGGTGTTCGCCTACGGGCGAGACCAGACCTTTGCCATCGATCGAGTGGTTCCGGCGAAGGGCATCGCCGGCTTCAGCACGGGTTTCTTCAATCAGCGATCGCGCAACGTGCTCGTCGGGCCAGGAACGCTGAACGAACTCACCGCAGGTGTGAGCGCGGAACTCGGCGCCGGCCGCTTCGCGCCGCCGGACTACGTCGTCGCCATCTCCAACCGAGGTGGGGTCGAGGACGGTGCGGTTCACACCGAGGCGGTCCAGCGCCGAGCACGGCGCACTCTCGAGCCCCTCGGGTTGACGGCCGACCCGGTCAAACAGGACGTGCTCGACGAGGCGGCTCAGGATTCGGCCGAGTTCCAGGAGTTGTTCGGGGCCATGGGGGCCTTCGGCATCCTCGCCGGGATCCTTTTGCTCGTGAACATCTTCGTGATGCTCGGCGAGGAGCGAAAGCAGGAGTTGGGGATGCTCCGCGCCGTCGGGCTCCGACGCGCCTCGATGGTGGGCGCGTTCTCGACCGAGGGATGGGTGTATTCGCTGTTCGCGGCGGCAGTGGGCACGGTCGTCGGCCTCGGCCTGGGCCGCATCATCATCTTCGGCGTCGAGCGGATCTTCTCGGCCGACCTCGAGGGGTTCGGCATCCCGCTGCGCTTCAGCGCCAACGGCGCGAGCTTGCAGCAGGGTTTCGCCTCCGGGTTCGCCATCGCCATCGTCACGGTGCTGCTCACCAGCGTGCGGATCTCGCGCTTCAACGTCATCCAAGCCATTCGTGACCTTCCGGAGCAACGCGCCGTGCGCCAGCGTGCGGTGTGGCTCATCGCCGGCGCCATTGGCGTGTTCATCGGCGGGCTCGCCACGATGAGCAGCCTGTCCGGCGACGCGCCGGCGATGCGGCTGGTCGGACCGGTCCTCGTGGCGCTGGGGTTCGGCCCGCTGGTGTCGCGGTGGATCGGCCGCACGGGCATTGCCACCGCCATCTCGCTCCTCGTTCTCGTCTGGGGGGCCGTCGTCTTCCCATTGACCACGGGGCTCGGCGAGGCGGGCGTCGACGTCTTCGTCGTGCAGGGCATCATCCTCACCGCCGCGGCGGTGGTGTTCGTGAGCCAGCAGCACCATGTGCTCGAGCGCTTCGCGCGACGGCTCGGCGTCGGGCGGTGGGCCATGGCGGCTCGCCTCGGACTGGCGTACCCGGTCGCTCGCCGCTTCCGCACGGGTCTCACCCTGGCGATGTACTCCCTTGTCATCTTCACGTTGACGTTCATCACGACGCTCACGGCCACGTTCCAAGATCAAGTCGACGCGACGGCCCGCGAGATTTCCGGCGGATACGACATCTTCGTCAACGCCAACGCGTCCAACCCGCCTGCCGTCGAGGAACTCGCCGCCGTCGAAGGTGTTGAGGGTGTCGGTCCGGTTTCGCGCATCGAGGTGAACTTCCAGGAGGAGGGCCGCGACCAACAGGTCGATTGGAGCGTGACCGGGTTCGACGAGCAATGGCTCGCCCACGGCGCACCGCACCTCTCG
Organism: Acidimicrobiia bacterium; assembly: GCA_035293045.1. Taxonomy (GTDB): domain Bacteria; phylum Actinomycetota; class Acidimicrobiia; order IMCC26256; family JACPCJ01; genus DATDOY01. The sequence continues at coordinate 2,634 of DATDOY010000287.1, read as the reverse complement.
GATCTCGGGAAGTACAAGACCGAGGAAGAGGCCTATCGAGCCGTCCTTTCCGACCCGTCGCTCGTGCTCACCGACCAGTTCTTCCTCCAGGAGGGGGGCGGACCCCCGGAGCACTCCGTCAAGGTCGGCGACACGCTGACGATGATCAACGACACCACCGGCGAGCGTCGTCACGTGACCGTCGCGGCGCAGGCGGCCGACGACTTCCTCTTCAATGGCGCCATCTATGGGATGCCCGGGATGCGAACGTTCTTCGCCGAGCGCGCCGTGTTCAATCGGTTCTACGTGAATGCCGCCGACGGCGCCGACCACAAGCAGGTGGCGTCGGCGATCGCCGGGACCTTCATCGCTCAGGGCGCCGACGCCGATCCGATCCGCGATCTCCTGGCCCAGTTCATCGCGTTGCAGACCCAGTTCTTCCGGCTTTTCCAGGGGTATCTCGGGTTCGGGCTGCTCGTCGGCATCGCCGGCCTCGGGGTGGTCATGGTGCGAGCGGTGCGGGAGCGCCGGCGCGAGATCGGCGTGCTCCGGTCGCTCGGATTCGAGAGCGGCACGGTGCGCCGCAGTTTCGTCCTCGAGGCGACCTTCGTGGCGATGGAGGGGACCCTGATCGGTGTCGTCCTCGCCCTCATCACGGCGTTCAACGTCATGAGCAACACCGACGCCTTCGGTGACACCGCGCAGTTCGTGATTCCGTTTGCCGGCCTCGGAGCGATCATGGCGGGCACGTTGATCGCGTCGCTGCTCGCCACCGCCGCGCCCACGCGCGCCGCCTCGCGCATCCGCCCGGCCGTCGCCCTGCGCATCGCCGACTGAGTCCTTCGGTGTGCGTATGGCGTCGCGGATAGCGCGACGCCATACGCACACCGGCTGAGCCGCTCAGGCGGGTGGGAGGCCCAAGAAGGCGACTTGCGACATCGAGGTCGCGAGCAGGGCGCCCTCCTCCGACCACAGGTTGCAAGTGCCGCTGGCGAGCCCGCCGTGGGCGACCTGCACATGGGTCTCGTACCAGAGCCAGTCGGTAGAGCGTTCGGTGCGGTGGAAGTGCAGGAGCAGGTCGAGGGTCGTCCCGCGGAACGGTCGATCCCCTGCGCCGCCGGGCTTGGTGCCGAGGATCCCGGCGCGCAAGAAGGCCGCCGGCACCTGGGTGTCGGCGGGAACGCAGTAGCGCGCGGCCTCGATCCACGGGTCGTCGTAGGCCACGCCGTCGCCGTAGCGGATCCACCCCACGAGGGCGCGCTTGCCGTCGGCGGACACGATTCCCTCGGCGTTGCGGTCGTCGGGGACGCGGTACTCGTAGTGCTCGATGTGGTGGCCCGGCGGTAGGTCACCACCGTCGCGACGGATGACCTCGCCGAGCAGCACCATGCCCTCGCGGGGAATCGGGTCGGGGGCGCGCTCAGGTTCGTACTCCAGGCCGGCCGCGGCGCCGGTCGAGGTCACGAGGGCATGCACGCCGAGCTTGCCGTGCTGCGACAGCGCCACCCGGATGGTCTCGGTGCGCCGCCCGCTCCGCAGGACTTCGACCTCGATGTCGATCGAGCCCGCGGCCAGCGCCAGTGGACGGAGGAACTGGGCGGCGAGCGACGCCGGCCTAGCCCGCTGCGCCTCGAGGCCGGCCGCCCGGAGCGCCACGGCGGTGGTCCAGCCGCCATAGGGAACACCCGGGCCACCCTCCCATCCCAGCGGAATGACCATCGTGTACCGGCCGGCGGCGCCCTCGACGCGCGCGGGGCGAGTCTCGGCGTCGAAATCGAGCATTCGCCGAAGCTACCGGCGGCACTAGCGCGATCTCGGCTCGGCCAGCGGGGTCTCCGACGGCGCGCCGGCGGTCGGTGGACGCGCCTGTTCGATCGCCTCGAACATCCTCGCCGTGCACCCGGCCATCTCGAGCGGCGGGAGCAGTTCCTCGACGATTCGATCAGCGACGGCCTGGATCGCCTGCGATGCCGGAGCGGCGGGGTTGTCCATCACGAGCGGGGTTCCGGCGTCGGACCCGGACGACAGCGCCGGATCGAGCGGCACCTGGGCCAGGAGCGGCACGTCGATCTGCTCGGCGAGTTCCCGTCCGCCTCCCTCGCCGAACAGCAGATACCGGCCGCCGTGGTCGCACTCGAACGCGGTCATGTTCTCGATGACCCCGAGCACTTTGAGATACGAGCGTTGCGCCATGTTGGCGACGCGCGCCGCCACCTTCTGCGCCGCGCGGTTGGGGGTGGTGACCACCACGACCTCGGTGCGGGGGAGGAGGCGGCCGAGCGCCATCTGCACGTCGCCGGTCCCGGGCGGCATGTCGACGAGGAGGTAATCCATGTCGCCCCAGCGGACGTCGACGAGAAATTGCTCGAGCGCCTTCGACAGCATGAGACCGCGCCACATGAGCGCGCTGTCCTCCTCTTCGACGAGAAATCCCGTGGAGATGACCTTGAGCCGTCCGGCCGCGCCCTCGTCGGCGTCGGCGCGGGGGATCTCGAGTTCGTTCGGGTGGATCTTGCCGTCGGCGCCCCCGAGACGACCGGTGACGCCCAACATGCGGGGAACCGAGAAACCCCAGATGTCGGCGTCGAGCACGCCGACGGTGAACCCTCGGCGCGCCAGCGCCACGGCGAGGTTGACCGTGATCGACGACTTGCC
>DATDOY010000286.1:0-10002 GCA_035293045.1 Acidimicrobiia bacterium | reverse complement strand
GCATGGGCCCGAGGCTGCACCCAGAGCGGCTCCGAGCCACACACACCGTGAGATCCGACCACCGAGGGAAGGCCATGCAGTCCCGTCCACAACGCAGTGCGATGGTCCTGGCCGGCGCCACTTTGATCGCCACCGGGCTTGTCGTTTCCCCAGGCACCGGCGGTGCCCAACTCGAGGACGTCGTGCCCACGCTCCCGGACCCGACCATCACGAGCACGTCGGTCGCGATCCCCGGCGAACTCGACCCGCTCCTCGAGCAGATCGAGGGTCTCACCGGCTCCACGATCACGTCGACGACCACCACGACGACTTCCACCACGTCGACAAGCACGACCACGACCACGATCGCCCAGACCACCCCGACCACCCAGCCAGAGGCTCAGACCAAGGAGCCCGAGGTCCTCGGCGAGGTGATCTCGACGCCCCTCGGTGAGCTCCTGAGCCAGGTCGAGGTCCCCGTCATCGACGTTCAGGCCGTGATCGCGGACTACCACCGCACCGAGTTCCCGGCGTACACGCCCCGGTTCGGCAAGCGGAGCACCTTGGAAGTGATCCAGGTCCTCGCCCAGCGCGGCGCCACACCCGACGACGTCGCCCGCGTGATGGCGCCGTTCCCGGTGGCCGGCCCCGCCTCCTACACCGACGACTGGGCCGCCCCGCGGTATACGCCTTCCTTCCACACCCACGAGGGCTGCGACATCTTCGCCGAGTTCGGCACGCCCGTCATCGCCACCATGGCCGGCACGGTGACCCGCGCCACGCTGGGGACGCCGGTTGGGGGCAACGTCGTCTACCTCCAACTGCCCGACGGCACCTACTTCTATTACGCGCACCTCGACACGATCTCGCCGCTGATCTACCCGGGCATGAAGGTCCAGCCCGGTCAGGTGCTCGGCACGGTTGGCGACACGGGCAACGCCGAAGGCGGCATGCCGCACCTTCACTTCGAGATCCACCCCGGTGGCGGCGACCCCGTTCCGCCGGCCCCCTACCTCGACGCGTGGCTGGCGGCCGCGCTCGACGAGGCCCGGGGCATCCACGGCCAGCCCGCCGCGGCGCCCGCCTTTTTGCCGCCGATTTCGGGCACCCTCGGCGACCAGGCGACCGCGTTGCCCGCCCAGCCCGCCAGCTTCGGCCGCGACTCGACGAGCACGCTGTTGTTCCTCATCCCCGGTGCCGTCGTCCTGTGGTGGCGTCGCCGGCGAAACGCGGCCTTCGCGGCAATCCTCGACGACGCCGGCTGAGCACCCGAAACCGGCGCGACGACCGCCCGGTTCGTCCGTAAAGAGTGTGACGGCCCGGTTTGCTGGGCCGCCGAACTCGCATGCTTGAGCGCCGGCGCAGCGGTGGGCAAGGCGGTGCGGTGGCCGCTGGTCAACCGATCTGGGGGCCGGCCTCAGGCATGCGACACGGGTGGGTGCCGGGGGGTGGCCGGACGACGCCTACCGGAACGATGACCCCCCGGGTCGGTGGTCGACGCGGCCGCCCCGGCGCCCGAACGTGGGACCCGAGAACGAACCGCTGGCAAGGGTCAGGATTCGGACATTTCCGCGCGACGCCTCCACGCCTCGGGCGTAAGACCGACGAAGGATCGAGCGGGCGGGGGCGCCCGCCGAACGGGTTCCATCCGAAGGGACCAGACAACCGTGAGACGCCTCACACGTCGATATGTCACCGCGTTGGCGGCCGTCGCCCTCTTAAGCGTGGCCGCGCCACCGACAGGGTCCGCGGCGCCCGCGATCCTCGAGTTCGACTTCACCGGCGTCATCACCCTCTGGGGCGACACGGACCCGCCGTTCGACAATCCCCGAGTGATGTGGGCAGCGACCTCGCCTGCGCCCGAGTGCGCGCCGACCCTCGCCAAACCCGGGTGCCCCGCGCCACCCCTAAAGACCCTCTCGTGGGTGCTCGGAACCGGGACGGGCGCACCCAACGGCGAAGTGCCCTGCACGGCGCGCACCACCGCGGGCGAGGAGCCGTGCACCGTGACGGCGTACGGAGGGTTCTCTCTCGAACCGCCGCTCCCGGGCCCCTACTGCAACAGCATCACCCGCGGCCCGGCACACTTCCTCGTCACCGTCGGCGCCACGACCACCGATCTGGTTGGCCCACCTGCACCCGTGATCCCCGACCTCCCCTTCGTACCGGGCGTGTCGGTGCCCAACACACTGCCCGTGCTCCGATGGGAACTCGACGACGGCGACGACGCGACGACCGACAGGGGCTTTGGCACCATGGTGGCCACCAGGGCCACGCCCAACTGCGGGCTCGACTCGCCGAACTTCCGTCCCGCGACGCAATTTGACGTCACGGCCAGCGTGGCCTGGACTGCCGCGTAGCGCGCGCCCGGAGGGTCACACCACGGGAAGAGGCCGCGGGCCGCGGCCGACGATCAGAGATCGGTGAGGGAAGGAGCGAGGTCGACGACGGGGGCCGGGTTCGGGTCGACGACCGAGAACTCGCCGATCCACGACTCGCCCACTCCGCATCCGTCGCCCACGAGGACGCCCCCGCCGACGACCCGCGCTCCGGACGAGTCTTCCCAGAAGAAGGACACACTGAGCGACCCGTTGGCCACCCGGAACCGCGCCCCGCCGCTCTGGTCGAAGTCACCGGGGTCCGTCGCGTTCTTGGCGACGTCGATCGCGGAGGTCAGGATCAGCTCGCCACCGGCGCACAGGTCGGCGATCTCCTGGCTCGTGACGGCGGCGCTGGAGAACTTCAGCCAGCGGGTCTGGGGCGCACCGACGGTGAAGTTGCGTTTCACCTCGGTGTAGGTGCACGCCTCACGATCGCTCGTCGTGAAGCCGGTCCCGTCGGCCGTGTTGAGTGCAGTGAGGCTGACCTCGAACTCCGAGCACTCGGCGGCGTAGGCGAGGCGGGGTCCCCCCTCGGCCGAAGCGGGCGTGGCCCCGAGCGCCAGCGCGAGCCCGGCGAAGAGCAGGCCGGGGTTCGTGAAGCGTCGTCGCCAGAGACTCACCATGACCAGGGGATTCGCCTCCTTGCGGGAACGCTCCTGCCCGCCTTCTTCGGATTGTCGTATTGCTACCAGTTTCCGCTTCGCCCCGTGGCGTCACCCACGGGTCACGCGCACCGCCGTGACCACGTAGCCCCGTCATCGATCGAGCAGTACATCCCGCGTCCGACGATTCCCACGGGTGCCGCGACAAGCAGGTCGTCGGTGACGGCCGAGATGGTGCGCACGCCCTGGGCGAGCGGCGTCCCCGCGCCGAGCGGCGTCCAGGTCTGGAAGTCACGCGTCCGCCACAAGGCGCTCGCCGCGCTCGCGGCCGAGGTCGCCCGCACGTAGAAGTTTCCGGCGCCGTCGTCGGTGACCTCGCCGATGGGTCCAACGGCGGGGAGGTCGACGGCGTCGAACGAAGCCCCGGCGTCGAAGGACGCGTAGAGGTCGCGACCCTCCCACGCCGTCACGATGCCGTCGTCGTTGAAGGTGCTCGAGACCGCCACCTCGGGAACATTGTCGACGTCGGCGAACACGACCACGTCGTCTTCCTCACACGAACTCGTGCATCGGGCGACCACGAACTGGCCGACCCCGTCGACGACGCGCACACCACCCGCAAAGACCTCGTTCGTCACGGCAAAGTCGGGCGTCGGGGCAAAGTGGGTGACGTCGCCAATCAGGCCGGCCACCGGCGCCGGCGTGGCGATCCCGGTTCCGGCGTCGTACGACCATGTGGGCGAACCGCCGAAGTAGATGCGCTCGTCGACGCCGGGCTCAAAGCCCGGTGACATGGCGGGCGGTCCGGAGAGGGACACGCCCGTCACGTACTCCCACGTGTCGCCGCCGTCGAGGGAGTACTGGAGCCCGCCGGGCCCGGTGGCGAAGATCCGGTTGTCGCCGTGGCCGTACTGGGGCGGGACGAGCAGGGTGTCACCCTCGAGGCCGTCACCTCGGCGCTTGTCCCACGTCGCGCCACCGTCGGTGCTCTCCCACACGTCGTGGCACGAGCCGGTGGCACAGTTCGTGGTGCCGATAGCGAAGATCGTGCCCGGCTCCCCGTCGTGTCCGCTGGAGTGCTCGACGCTGCTGACGTCGGTCTCCTCAGGGTTCTCGGGCTCGGGCTCCTCGAGCGGATTGTCGGGGACCCCCGGGCCGTCGGGGAGCGGCGCATCCGGCGCTCCCGGAACGGGGCCTTGGGAGCCGGTCTCGCCAGCGCTCGCGCCGGTGTTGCCGGCGCCGGCATCGTCGGCCGACCCCGCGCCGCGGTGGAGCGCGGCGCTCGCGGCGGTGGGGGTTGCGAGCACCCGCTGGCCCGCGCCGTCGTCAGCGGCAGGAAGACCACTCTCCGATCCGATCAGCATCGCATCGACGGCGGTGCCATTCGACGCTGCGAGGGCCGGCGCACCGCCGGCGGCAGGGAGGATCCCCCCGAGAGCGATCGCGGCCATGGCCGCGGTGGCGCTGACGGCTTCGCCGACACGTTCGTAGCCGCCCGGCACCATCGGCGACACCTGCTGCATCCGGGCGCTGACCGCGCCGAGTCGGCGCCGGGTGGCGTGAACGAGCACGCCCACCGGCGCGAGCAGCCGGGCCCCGGCGTCTTCGAGGGCGTCGCGGAGCTTCGAGCGGGCTCGCGACAGGACCGAGCGCACGGACGCCACGCTGGAGTTGTCGTAGGCGGCGAGTTCGGCGAGCGACAGGCCCTGGTTGACCTGGCGCATCAGGAGTTCGCGCTCGCGATCGGTGAGCGCGGTGAGCGCGTCACGCACCTTGGACACGGTCTCGCTGACGCCGGCGGCTTCGCCGGGGTCGAGCTCGGGCTTGGTGGACTCGTCGGGCATCGCGTCGACGGGGCGCTGATACTGCCGGCGCCGGAGCTCGTCGATGCTGCGACGGCGGGCGACCGTGGCGAGCCAGGGCATGAGCGAGGGGCGCTGCTCGAGGCGGTCGAGGTTGTTCAGCGCGCGAACGTAGGTCTCTTGCACCACGTCGTCGGCCGTCGCCGCGTCGCCGACGATGCGCTGACAGATGTCGCGAAGTGCGGACCGATGCTGCCAAAGGTCCTCGAACGCGACGCCATCCGCCCGTTCCTGACCATTGGCACCGTTCTCGGCATCGTGTGCTGGGAGTGGCACACGAATGGCCATACGGTTCCCCCCGGTTCCAGGATGTACCTGTGTTGGTGCCTGAGTAGGTTCGACGCAGAGTGCGCAGAATCCTCCCCTGAGTGCAACCTCGGTTCGGAGGGAATCATACCCGACATTTCCTCCGAAAGCCACCGGTAAGGGATGACATGATCGACCTCCACACCCACTCGACGGCCTCCGACGGCACCGATCCGCCCGCCGCGGTGGTCGCGTTGGCCGCCGAAGCGGGGGTTTCGGCGCTCGCCCTCACCGATCACGACACCCTCGAAGGCCTCCCCGAGGCGATCGCCGCCGGGGAGGCGGCCTCGGTCCGGGTGGTCCCCGGCTGTGAGCTGTCGCTCGAGGTCGAGCAGGGGACCCTCCACCTCCTCGTCCTCTTTCTCGAGGGTGACGACGGGCCGCTCCAGAGCCGACTCGGTGCGCTGCGGGCGGGTCGCGACGACCGCAACCTGCGGATCGTCGACGCCCTCGTCGCCGAGGGGCTCGACGTCAGCATCGACGAGGTGCTCGAAGCCGCCGGCGGGGGATCGGTCGGTCGGCCCCACGTGGCCGCCGTCCTCATGGAGAAGGGATACGTGACCAGCATCCAGGACGCGTTCGATCGGTGGCTCGCCAAGGGTCGGCCCGGTTACGTCGAGCGCGACCGTCTGCACCCCGACGAGGCGATCGAACTCGCCCACGCGTCCGGTGCAGTCGCGGTGGCCGCGCACCCGTTCTCGGTGGTGGACGACGCCGACGCATTGGACCGCTTCATCGCGGAACTCGCCGCCCTGGGTCTAGACGGCATCGAGGTGGAGTACGGCCGCTACGACGCCGACCAACGCGCCGAACTCGCGCGCGTCGCCGCCCGCCACGGCCTCGCCCCGAGCGGCGGCTCCGATTACCACGGCGCCTACAAGCCCGGCCTCGCCGTCGGGACCGGCCTCGGCGACCTCAACGTCCCCGACGCCTGGCTCGACGACCTCGAAGCCCGCCGGCCCGCTCGCCCGTAGACCACCCCGCCGACCTCGCCGGATCGGCCGCCCACACATGCACGGGGGGCTCGGCTGCGCCTCGCACGGGATCCGGTGTGCGTGTTCACCCGGCGATGGGCGGGCAGGCACTCACACCGCTCGTCGGCGATGCAAGTGGCGAACGCGGCGCCCGGGACGCTCTAACCCCCGGCGAGGGCGCCGTCCATGAGCGACGGGATGGCGTCGCGCCACGCGCTCGCGACCTTGTCGAGTGGAACGTCGACGGCGTCCGCCACCGTGAAACGCTCGCCCCCGGCCACGCCGATGTCGGCGGCGGGCACGGCGGCCGCCTCGGCGCGCGCCAAGACCTCGGAGACGCGAGCGGGGTCCACGGCGAGCACCACCCGGTTGGACGATTCGGAGAATAACAGCAGAGCCGGGTCAACGCCGTCGGCCCCGGGGAGGTTCGCGATGTCGACCCGCATCCCGGTCTCACCCTCGATGGCCATCTCGGCCAGCGCGACCGCCAACCCGCCGTCGGCGCAGTCGTGCACGCCGCTCACGAGGGCATCGGTCACCAGCGATCGCACCAGGTCATGGAGGGCCGCGGCGGCGGTGAGATCGGCGGCCGGCGGCGCGCCTCCCTCGAGGCCATGGACGACCGCCGCCCACTCCGACCCGCCGAGTTCGGCGCGGGTCTCGCCGAGCACGATCACGCGGGATCCGTCGGCCACGACGGGCCCGGGCAGCGAGCCCCGGAACGGCTCGATCACGCCGAGGACACCGACGACCGGCGTGGGGTCGATGTCGCGCCCGAACGACTCGTTGTAGAAGCTGACGTTGCCGCCGATCACCGGGAGGCCGAGCGCCTCACAGGCCTGGCTGATGCCCTCGACGACTTCGGCGAACTGCCACATCACCTCGGGGTGCTCGGGGTTCCCGAAGTTGAGGCAGTTGACGAGCGCGCGCGGTGCGGCACCCGCACACGCGATGTTGCGCGCGGCCTCGAGGACGGCGAGGCGGCCGCCCGTGCGCGGGTCGAGCCGACAGAACCTCCCCTTGCCGTCGGTCGACATGGCCAGCGCGCGCCCGGTGTCGGCCCCCGACTGCGGATCGCGAATGCGCAGCACGGCGGCGTCTCCCCCCGGCCCGCGCACGGTGTTGAGAAACAGTTGGTGGTCGTACTGGCGCCACACCCACGACTTGTCGGCGATGGTCGGCGTTGCGAGCAGCGCCAGGAGCTCGTCGGTGAGGTCGGTCCCCGTGGCGAAGCGCTCTCGGAGCACCGTCCACGGATCGGCGGCGTTCCGCTCGTCCTGGTCGGCGGGACGGGTCAGGGTGCGGCGGTAGCGCGGGCCGTCCCCGAGGCTCCCGACCGGGACGTCCGCGATCGGCTCCCAGTCGGAGGAGACGTCCGACGAGATCCTGGGCTCGGCGTCGCCGCGCGGGCGGCCGGGGTTGGCGCCCGGCACCCCGACGGCGTCGAACAGGCCGTCGTACACACGCATGCGCCCGGTGTCGGTGACGCGCCCCACCACCGTCGCCGAAATCTCCCAGCGCTCACACAGCGCGAGGACCTCGTCGAGGCGCTCGGGCGCCACGATCACGAGCATCCGCTCCTGGCTTTCCGAAGTCATCACCTCGACCGGGTCCATGCCGGGCTCGCGCCGGCGGACGCGCGCCACGTCGACGTCCATCCCTTGTCCGGCCTTCGCCGCCGTCTCCGACGCCGCGCACGACAGCCCGGCCGCGCCGAGGTCCTGCACGCCGACCGCGAGGCCGGCGTCGAGGAGGGCGAGGCAGGCCTCGATCAGCTTCTTCTCCTCGAAAGGGTCGCCGACCTGAACCGACGGACGCTTCTCCTCGCTCCCGGCCTCGAAGCCCGCCGACGCCAACACGCTGGCGCCCCCGATGCCGTCCCGCCCGGTGGACGAGCCGAGGAGCACGGCGAGGTTGCCGTCGCCCTCCGCCCGAGCCAGGACCAGCCGATCGCGCGGGAGAACGCCGAGACAGAGCACGTTGACGAGAGGGTTGCCCGCATAACACTCGTCGAAGACGACCTCGCCGCCCACGGTGGGGACGCCGACGGCGTTTCCATATCCGCTGATCCCCGACACGACGCCCTCGAACAGGAACCGGTTCCGGGCGTCGGTCAGCGGCCCGAACCGCAACGGGTCCATGAGGGCAATCGGACGGGCGCCCATCGAAAAGATGTCGCGGATGATGCCGCCGACTCCAGTCGCCGCCCCCTGATACGGCTCGACAGCCGACGGGTGATTGTGGCTTTCGATCCGCACGGCGAGGGCGAGGCCGTCGCCGACGTCGATCACGCCGGCGCCCTCGCCCGGACCGACCAACACCCACGGAGCTTCGGTCGGGAACCGCCCGAGATGGACGGCGGACGACTTGTAGGAGCAGTGCTCGCTCCACATGACCGCATACATCGCCAATTCGAGGTGGGTGGGATCCCGTCCGAGGAGCTCTCGAATGCGGTCGAACTCGTCGTCGGTCAGGCCGAGTTGTCGGTGCAGCGGATCGCGTTCCATCGGTGCTCCCGAGCCTATTGCCCGGCCCCACCTGCGCCGGGATTTGCGCGATCCGGGTGCGCGCCACGCTTCACGCCATTTGCGATGAAGGACGACTTCCACTATTCATGGATATGGACAGGACTTCACTTCCCTCAATTGGTTGTCATCGGAGGCCGCAATGCCCAGTGCCAAAAAGAAGATGTCGGACGCCCATAAGAAGGCCCTCGCCGAAGGCAGAAAGCTCGGCCAGTCGGTGCGCGAATACCTTGAAGCCCTCGACGAGAACCGGCCGAAGCGGGGCCGGCGGCGGACGCCCGATTCGATCCAGAAGCGGCTCGACGCCATCGGGGAACGCTTGAAGGCGGCCCGGCCCCTCGAGCGCGTCCAACTCGCCCAGGAGCGCATCGACCTGCGGGCCGAACTCGAAAAGCTCGGCACCAAGGTCGACCTGTCGAAGCTCGAGGATCGGTTCGTCAAGGCGGCCAAGGACTACGCCGAGCGCAAGGGCATCAGCTACGCCGCGTGGCGCGAGGCGGGCGTGCCCGCCGAGGTGCTCAAGCGCGCCGGCATCTCTCGCGGCGGCTCGTAAGGGCGTCTCCGTACCGCGGGCGATTGTGGCTAGAATTCTCTGAGGATTTGTCGCCACATCGATCGCCCGCGGCCCGCGCTGTCGGCCCGGCCGGTCAGCCCGGATGAGAGGTGCTGAGCATGGAAGTCGGCGTGCGCGAGCTGCGCAACAACCTCAGCCGCTACCTGAAGTACGTCCAAGAGGGCAACGACATCGTGGTCACCGACCACGGCCACGCCGTCGCCCGGATCCTCCCCACCAACGGCGAGACCACCCTCGATCGGCTCATCAGGGAGGGGAAGGTGGAGCCTCCCCTGCGCCCGAAGCGGAAGGCGCCCCCGCCCCGCGTCGAGCCCAAACTCGATAAGCCGCTGAGCCAGTACGTGATCGAGGAGCGGCGCGAGGGGTGGTGACGGCCTATTTCGACACCTCGGCGATCGTGGCCCTCGTCCTTGAAGAACGAGCCAGCCCGCGGGCCATCGCCGAGTGGGATCTCGCCGCGTCGTGCGCCTCCGTCACGCTCCTGTATGTCGAAGGACGCGCCGCGCTCGCCCGGGCGGTGCGCCGACGCGATCTCGACGGTGCCGCCGAACGCAGCGATCACGACGCCTTCGAGTCGTTCTGTCAGCAGGTCGCTCCCATCGGAGTGACGCCACCGTTGGTCCGACGCGCCGGAGAAATCGCCGCGGATTACCTGCTGCGCGCGTACGACGCCGTCCACCTCGCGGCGGCCGAGACCCTCACCGAGGACGCGGTGTTCGTGTCGGGTGACAACCGGCAGTGCAGCGTCGCCCAGATGCTCGGGCTCGGCGTCGTCCGGCTCTACCCGGATCAGGATCCG
>DATDOY010000285.1:0-5399 GCA_035293045.1 Acidimicrobiia bacterium | reverse complement strand
GAGATCGCGGAAGGCATCCGGTCGGGCCACACCGGCCCAATCGGCCTCGGCCAGCCGTCGAAACGGAACGGCGGCGAGGAGCGACTGCATGGAGCGCTCGCCCGATTCCACGAGCCGATCCGCCGTCGCCAACGCCATCGGCGAATATCGCGCGCACAACGGTTGCAGCCGTCCTTCCGCCTCGGGGATGACGGAGTCCTCCGTGTCGGCCGCGGCGATGAGGGCCAGAAGCTCGGGCGTCACGCCCGGCATGTCACACGCCAGCACGACGACGGGGCCCTGGTACTGGAACTCGATCCGCAGCGCGTGGCCGCCGGCGGCGAGCGCCGCCAACGGCCCGGCACCGGGCGGTACCTCCTGGATCGACGGCAGGCGGCTGCGGCCCGGTCCGATCTCCACGCATGGCGAACACACTGCGGTGAGGACCGCGGCGGCGTGCTCGGCCAGGGTCAGGTGGTCGAACGCCAGGCTCGCCTTGTCGCGCCCCATCCGCCGGCTCGACCCGCCGGTCAGCAGCAGCCCCCCGACGCGTTCGGGTGTCACACGCCCTCCACGAGACGAGTCTCGCAGAAGGCCCTCCTCACACCACGACGAGGGCGTCACCGATCGACGTCGGTCGACGGGGATCCCCGAGCGCCCCGGCGCATAACCTTCCGCAGTCCCCCCAGAGAGACGCCCAAGAGAGAGGACCGGCATGCCGCTCGTGCGCGCGGAACGCGCCCTGCTCGAAGAACGCCGCCCGCTGACCAAGGCCGAAGTGCTCGACGTCGCCCGCCTCCCGCTCGAACATCTCCCCGAGGTGGTCGCGCTCGCCCACAAGGTGCGGCTCGCGTACAAGGGGGCCGAGGTCGAGCTCGAGAGCCTCATCAACGCCAAGTCGGGCGCGTGCGCGGAGGACTGCGCTTTCTGCTCGCAGTCGGCCCATTTCGAGACCGGCGTCGAGGTCTATCCGTTCCTCGACCTGCAGGAGATCGTGGGGGCGGCGGCTGACAGCCGTGCCGCCGGCGCCACCCAGTTCTGCATCGTCGTCGCTGTCCGCGGGCCGTCCGAGCGGCTGCTCGACAAGGTGATCGAGGCCGTCGACGCCGTGCACGAGGAGACGGGTCTCGAAGTGGCGTGCTCGCTCGGCCTCCTCACCGCGGACCAGGCGCACCGCCTCGCGGAGCATGGCGTCCGCCGCTACAACCACAACCTCGAGGCACCCCGGTCGGTGTTCCCGCGCATTTGCACGACCCACACCTACGACGACCGCGTCGAAACCGCGCTGCTGGCCAAGGCGGCCGGGATGGAGCTGTGCTGCGGGGGGATCATGGGCATGGGCGAAACGCTCGACGAGCGCGTCGACTTCGCTTTCGAGCTCGCCGCGCTCGAACCGTGCGAGGTTCCCGTTAACTTCTTGAACCCGCGGCCGGGAACGCCGTTGGGCGACACGCCGGTGCTCACGGCCCGCGAGGCCCTCCAGGCCATCGCCCTGTTCCGTCTCGTCATGCCCTCGGCGTGGATCCGGCTCGCCGGCGGTCGCGAGCTCGTCCTCGGAGAACTCCAGGCGATGGGCCTGTACGCCGGCGCCAACGCCCTCATCATCGGCAACTACCTCACGACGCTCGGGCGCGCGCCGCAGGACGACGTCGCCCTCCTCGAAGCCCTCGGCATGCCGGTCGCCGAGGGACCAGGCGAGGGCCGCTACGTCGTGGCCGCCGACGGAACCCACGCCCTCCCGGCGCGCGCACCCCGCACCCGCATCCCGCTGGCGATCGAATGACGACCGACGAGTTCCGCAAGCTCGATCAGGCGTACGTGTGGCACCCCTTCACGCCGATGTCGGTGTGGCTCGACGACGAGCCGGTCGTCATCGAGCGCGGCGAGGGATGCGAGCTGATCGACACCGACGGCAACCGATACCTCGACGGCGTGTCGTCGCTCTGGGTCAACGTGCACGGCCACGGTCACCCCACGATCAACGCCGCCATCCGCGACCAGCTCAACTGGATCGCGCATTCGACGTTTCTCGGCCTCACGCACCCGGCCGCGGTCGAACTCGCCGCCGAACTCGTCGCCATCGCCCCGGGTCGACTGTCGCGCGTCTTCTACTCGGAGAACGGCGCCGCCGCCGTCGAGGTGGCGCTGAAGATGGCGTATTCCTACTGGCGCAACCAGGGCGCCGGCGAGGGGCAGCGCGATCGATTCGTGCGCCTCGAGAACGCGTACCACGGCGACACCATCGGGGCGGTGTCGGTCGGGGGCATCGACCGCTTCCACGACACCTACCGGCCCCTGCTCTTTTCCACCGCGGACATCCCGTCTCCGTACTGCTATCGCTGTCCGCTCGGCCTGGAGTACCCGTCGTGCGATCTCGCCTGCGCCAACGCGCTGGACGCTGTGCTCACGCGCGAGGGGGATCGCATCGCCGCCGTCGTGGTCGAGCCCATGGTGCAAGGCGCCGCGGGGATGATCACGGCGCCCGACGGACACCTCGCCCGCATCGCAGAGATCGCTCGACGCCACGGCGTGCTGCTCGTCGTCGACGAAGTGGCGACCGGATTCGGGCGCACCGGTCACATGTTCGCGTCGGAGATCGACGGCGTGGAACCCGACATCATGTGCCTCGCCAAAGGGATCACCGGCGGGTACCTGCCCCTGTCGGCCACGCTGGCCACGGAGGTGATCTTCGAAGCATTTCTTGGTGCTCCCGAGGAACACAAGACCCTGTACCACGGGCACTCGTACTCCGCGAACCCGCTGTGTTGCGCCGCCGCCCTCGCCAACCTCCAGGTGTTCGAGGACGAGCGCACGCTCGAAGCCATCCAGCCCAAGATCGCCCTCCTCGCCGATCTCCTCGCGCCCCTCCGAGATCACCCGAACGTCGGCGACGTCCGCCAGCGGGGCCTGATGGTCGGCATCGAGTTGGTCGCCGAGCGTGCCACCAAGGAACCGTTCGCCGAGGCCCTTCAAGTCGGCGCCGACGTGACGCGCCGAGCGCGGCCCAAGGGCGTCATCGTCCGACCGCTGGGGGACGTCGTGGTCCTCATGCCCCCGCTGGCGATCACTGACGACCAACTGACCCGACTCGTCGGGGCCGTCGCCG
Source organism: Acidimicrobiia bacterium (assembly GCA_035293045.1). Taxonomy (GTDB): domain Bacteria; phylum Actinomycetota; class Acidimicrobiia; order IMCC26256; family JACPCJ01; genus DATDOY01. Next base: position 2,314 of record DATDOY010000285.1, on the reverse strand, counting down.
AGGCCATCGACGAGGCGTGCACGGCGGCCGCGTGAACGACCCGCTCGAGTTCGTGACGAGCGGTCTCGCCGACCTCGACGCCGCGTCCCTGCGCCGTCGCGTGCGCTCGCTGTCCTCGCCGCCGGATCCCGAAGTCACGCTCGACGGTCGGCGCGTGATCCTGCTGGCGTCGAACAACTACCTCGGCCTCGCCAACCACCCCCGCGTCGTGGCCGCAGCAAAGCAGGCGGCCGACGAGTGGGGCGTCGGCGCGGGTTCGGCCCGCCTCATCACGGGCAGCGTCGAGCTTCACGACGAACTCGAGCGCCGGCTCGCCGGACTCAAGGGAACCGCCGACGCGGTGCTGTTCTCCTCGGGATACCTCGCCAACCTCGGCACGGTGTCGGCCCTCGTCGGCCCGGGCGACGCCGTGTTCTCCGACGAGCTCAACCACGCGTCGATCATCGACGGCTGTCGGTTGTCGCGCGCGGACATCCACGTCTATCCGCATTGCGACGCGGACCAACTCGAGAAGCTCATCGCCGACTGGCGACGCGACCACGGCGCGGCCCGTGTGCTGGTCGCCACCGACTCGGTCTTCTCGATGGACGGTGACCTCGCGCCCCTCCCCGACCTCGCCGACGTCTGCGAGACCTACGGAGCCATGCTCATGGTCGACGAGGCGCACGCCACCGGCGTGATCGGCCCCGAGGGGCGGGGCGCCGTCGCCCACTTCCGCATGGAAGAGCGCGTACCCATCATCATGGGGACCCTGTCGAAGTCGCTCGGCGCGTCGGGCGGATTCATCGCCGGGTCGAAGGCGCTGTGCGATTTCCTCCGCAACCGCGCGCGTGCCTTCATCTTCGACACCGCCCTGCCACCCCCCGTCGTCGGCGCCGCCCTCGCCGCCCTCGACATCCTGACGCTCGAGCCGGGCCGTCCCGAGCGCGTGCGCGAGCGCGCCCGGCGGTTCCACGATGAGCTCCGCCTTCTCGGGTTCGACGCGCTCAGGCCTGACGCCGCCGTCGTCCCGGTCATGGTCGGCGACGCGCGCGCCGCCCTCGACCTCGCCGCCCGCCTGCTCGAGTTGGGCGTCCTCGCCCCCGCGATCCGGCCGCCGACCGTGCCCGAGGGGACGTCCCGGCTGCGGTGCACGCTGATGGCGAGCCACACCGACGAGCACCTGCGCCGAGCCGTCGACGCGTTCGCCGCGCTCGCGTGATTCAGTTCGTCACCGGCACCGACACGGGGGTCGGCAAGACGGTGGCGTGCGCGGCGCTGGCGTTGCAGAGCCGCGCCGATGGACTCGACGTTCGCTACTTCAAGCCCGTCCAGACCGGACTCGGACCCGACGAGCCGGGTGACGTCGACTTCGTGACTCGAGTCACGGGGGTCGAGGGAGAAGAAGGCGCTCGATTCCGTGAGGCGCTCGCTCCGGCCGTCGCCGCCCGGATGGCTGGCGCGACCGTCGACGTCGACGCGCTGCGCCAACAGGCCCTCGCCCTCCACGAGACAAGCGACCTCTTGATCGTCGAGGGGGCCGGCGGTTTGCTCGTTCCGCTCTCGGACGACGTTGACATGGCGGAGTTCGCCCGGTCCCTTTCCGCCGACCTCGTCGTCGTCGCTCGGCCCGGACTCGGGACGCTCAACCACACGGCCCTCACGCTGGAAGCCGCACGCAGCCGCGGCTTCGACCCGGTGGTCGTGGTCTCCAACTGGCCCGTCGATCCCGGCCTCACCGAGACCACCAACCTCGAAGCGCTGCGGGAAATGGCGCCGGTCTTGGGTCTGGTGCCCGCTATCCCAGATCTCGACGTGGAGTCTGGCCTCGCGCCTTTTCCTCCCGCGCTCGTACCCGCGTAGTGCTCCGTCTGGCGATCCTCGGCGTCGCCGTCCTCCTCGTCGTGTGGGCCGCGCTCTTCCTCTTGGCGCGGCGGCTGCCGGCCGGAATGGCCCGCGAAGCAGCGCTCTTCATCCCCCACGCGGTCGTCACCGTGAAGCGCCTGATGCGCGATCCGCGCGTTCCGCGGCGGGTGAAGTTCTGGCTCGTCTTCGCCGCGATCTGGGCCGCGTCTCCGATCGACCTGATCCCCGAGTTCCTACCCGTGGTCGGCGCGCTCGACGACCTGGTGGTGGTGGCGTTGTGCCTGCGGTACGCGGCACGCCACGCCCCACGCGGCGCGATCACCGACGCGTGGCCGGGCGATCCTTCGCTCTTGGAACGGCTGCTCGGCGCGCCCTGACCGACGCGCTCACGTGGCGAGGGGATGCGGGCGCGGTCCCGGTTGCGCGCACGGGTAGCGCGACCGGTCAGGGGGCGTAGAACTCCACGACG
>DATDOY010000284.1:0-2985 GCA_035293045.1 Acidimicrobiia bacterium | reverse complement strand
GGTTCGAGCGGGCGTTGTACTCGGCGAACGTGATCGATCCGAACTCGTCGATGATGGCGGGGGTCTCCCCGCGGTCCGCGACGTACGCAAGGGTGTTCGTGGTCATGGTGAGGACCCTATTTCACCACGAGGGCTGCAGCGCCGTGTCGTCGCACTGCGTCGGCAGGATGGCCCCCCGGGCGAACCACATGCCCGGCTGGTCGCCTGCGGTCACCTCCTTGATGAGGAACAGCTCGCCCGACCGCGATCGTGCCGACGCGCACGCCACCTGCCCGTCGGCGCTGGCGTCGATGTACACGAGGCCCACCACCCCCGAGTTGGTGGCGATGCCGGGCGCGAACTGGAGGCCGGGCTCGATGCCCTGGGGCACCGCGGGATCGCTGGGGTATCGGGCCCGATCGCGGTACGCGATCTTCATCGCGGCGAGGGCGGTTCGGACATCGGCCTGGGCGACCAGGTCATGGAGTTCCTTGTCGGGTGGCGCGGCGGTGGTCGTCGGCCCTGGCGCGGTGCTCGTCGTGGTCGCGGCAACGGTGGTCGTCGTGGTCGCGGGCGCCGCGTCCTCACCGCCGCCGCCACCGCCAACGACAAGGTCGATGAGCGCGATGGCAACCACGGCGGCTGCCCCGCCCGCAAGGATGAGGTAGAGCCGGCGCTCGTCCACGGCGGGATCGTCGCACGTCTCGCCTGCCCGGGGCCGGACCCCCGGGTCAGATGGTGGGTCAGACGGCGGGCGGGCTGATGGCGTCGAGTTCCTGTCCTGCCGGTTCGGGGAGGAAGGGAATGAGGGCGACGGCGGCGATGATCGGGAAGACGCCGAGCACCGCGATGCTCGCGCCGAGCGACCACGACTCCGAGAGAATGCCGGTGGAGACGAGGCCGATGGCGGAGCCGATCAGGCCGAGGACGAGGAAGGCGGCGTTGGCCGTCCCCCGCACCTCGGTGGGGAACAGTTCGGGCCCGAGCGAGCGCAGGGCGGTGGCCGCCGCGGCGGCGATGAACGAGTCGATGGTGCCGAGGATCCACAGCGCGGGGCCGTCGACAAGAAAGAAGGCCATCGTGCTGACGCTGCCGAGGATGAGTCCGACGATGGACACGGGCTTGCGGCCGATGGTCTCCGCGAGCCGTCCGCCGATGAACAGGCCGACGAGGCCCGGGATGCCCGCGACGACGGCGAGGAAGAGCGCGATTTCCGTTTGAGAGAAGCCGCGTTCGTCGCCGAGGAAGCGGTTGGCGAGGCCCGAGGACGCCGCCGCCATGATGTTGGTCAGGAGACTGGCGCCGAGGATGAGCACGGCGCGACGGCGGTAGACGTCGCCGAAGAGTTCGCCGACGCGGCCCCTCGGGAGGAAGCGATCGACGACGTCGGTGAACCGCGTCGTCTCGGTGAGGTTGCGGGCGAAGCTCGGGACGAAGACGATGAGCGCCGCGCTCACCGCGAAAGACACGCGCCATGCTTCGGCGCCAAGGTCGCCGATGGGGAGCAGCACGGTGGCGAGGGCCCCGCCCCCGCCCCACGCCAGGGTGACCATGGCGACGGCGTAGGAGCGCCCGCGTTCGGGGGCCTCCTCGATGGCGACGATCGTGGCGACGACGAGGACCGCGTTGAAGAGTCCGCGGGCAAGGAGTTGGGAGGCGACGAAGGTCTCGAAGGTCGGGGCGACGGCCGACAGCCCGCTGGCGACGCAGACCCCGGCGGCCGAAAAGAGCAGGACTTTGCGGCGGCCGATGCGGTCGGCGATCGCCGCGGCGACCAACCCGACAAGCACCCCGGCACGGGTCGCCGCGCTACCGAAGCTGAGCGCTCGGTCGGACACGGCGTAAGCGTCGGCGACCACGTTGGAGTTCCCGCTGAAGAGCGACGAGCCCACGCCGGCGACGAAGGTGATGGCGCAGATGGTCGCGAGGGTGGAGGCCTCGTGGTGATTGAAGGCGACGGGCGGAGCGAAGACGCTGCGTTTGGGCCGCACTGGCTCAGGCTGTCCCTCGGCGTGCGCGGCGAGCCGCCGGGCTTCGTACGTGAGGGCGCGGCGGCTCAGGCGGTTGAGGTTGTAGGCGAGGAACCAGTGGAAGTAGGGGAGCCGCTCGGAACGTTCGCCGGAGAACACCACGCGCGTGCGCCCGCCCTCGCTGTGGTATTCGACCGTGACGGCCATGTCCTCGCGTAGCTCCGTGTGGAGCAAGAACGCGGTGTCGCTTTCGAACAGGGCGCGGGCGGCCTCGCGCACGGCGTCGTTGGGCGCGGCGATGTCGATCTCGCATCGATAGGGCGGGGGAGGGGCAGACACCGGCGGTAGGGTGCCACGTCATGGGAATCGAAGCGGGTCAGAAGGCCCCGACCGTGGCGCTGGCCGATCAGAACGGCAAGAAGGTCAAGCTCGCCGACTTCAAGGGCCAGCGGATCGTCGTCTACTTCTTTCCGAAGGCTGACACGCCCGGATGCACGGCGCAGTCGTGCGCCATGCGAGACGCCGACGCAGATCTCAAGAAGCTGAACGCCGTCGTGATCGGGGTGTCGCCCGACTCCCCGGAGAAGCAGAAGAAGTTCGACGAGAAGTACGGGCTGGCGTTCACGTTGCTGTCCGATCCCGACCACACGATGGCCGAGGCGTTCGGCGTGTGGGCGGAGAAGTCGATGTACGGCCGCAAGTACATGGGGGTGGTGCGGTCGGCGTTCGTGATCGACGAGAAGGGAACGGTCGCTGCTGCGTTCTCCAAGATCAGCCCGGGCGACACGGTTCCCAAGGTGTCGCAGGCGCTGAAGGACCTCTAGGGCCGGTTACGCCTCGTCAGGATCCTCGCCCGTCAAGGCCGTGTAGACGTCGCGCTCGTCGAGGGCGTCCTGCCTTCCGCGCCACGGCGCCAAGATGAAGATGAGCAGGACGATGGCGGCGGCAACCACGGCGAGGACGACTTCCGACACGCCGGACAGGGTACGCGGTCAGCGCTTCGCCCCGACGAAGGTCTCGAGGACGGCAACCGAAT
>DATDOY010000283.1:0-3838 GCA_035293045.1 Acidimicrobiia bacterium | reverse complement strand
CGCATGTCCCCCCTCGCGTTCGAACGCGGCCCCAAGCGCCATGGCGATCGTCACGGCGTGCACGCGATTCGGTTCGTCCTCGTCCGTCCCCGAGATGATCGCTCGGAGCGCCCGCAGAACGTCCGCGAGCTCGTCGCGGGTAAGCCGGATGCCCCGTCGTGGGAGCCAGTCGAGCCCTTCATCGTCAGCCATTGTCACACAACGTAACGACGGGCTGAGACAGTCACTCCCCACATGTCCGGTGAACGGCCGAGGTGGACGATCCCGGCCGAACCACCGACACCGTCGAGACAACGGAACGCGCCGGTGCCTGTGCGCTGCGTTCGACTGCCGCAGCGGCCGCTGGCGACTGTCCGCGCTCTCGCGCGGAGGGCGGTCATACTGACGCCGTGGCCGATGCCGTCACGACCGACACCCTCCTGAGCGGGCGCTATCGGCTGTTGCGTCAGGTCGCGTCGGGTGGCATGGCCATGGTGTGGGAGGCCGAGGACTCCGTGCTCGGGCGGCGCGTGGCGGTCAAGGTGCTCCACCACCACCTGTCGGTCAATGAGGCGATCCGCGAACGGTTCCGGCGTGAGGCCATCGCCGTTGCCCGGCTCAGCCACCCGTCGGTCGTCGCCATCTTCGACACCGGCGAGGACGCCGGGGTGGCCTACCTCGTCATGGAGCTCGTGGACGGTCGCACCCTCCGCGACCTCCTGCGCGACGGTGGGCCGATGCCGACAGGCGACGCCGTCGACATCGTGGCCAACGTGGCGGGCGGGCTCGCCGTCGCCCACGAGCGCGGGATCATCCACCGCGACGTGAAGCCGGGCAACATCCTCGTGCTCCCCAGCGGGGGCGCCAAGATCACCGACTTCGGGATCGCGCGGGGCGAAGCGGGGACCGACCTCGACGAGGACCTCACCTCGACGGGCACCATTGTCGGCACCGCGAAGTACCTGGCGCCGGAGCAGGTGACGGGTGGGGTGGTCGACGCCCGGACCGACGTGTACGCGCTGGGCCTGGTTCTGTACGAGGCGCTCTGCGGCCGCCCGGCGTTCGAGGGCGCGACCGATCTCGCCACGGCGCTGGCGCGCACCCAAGGCGCGCCGGTGCCGCCCCGCCACGTGCGCGTCGACGTGCCGCGCGATGTCGAAGCCGTGGTGCTGCGAGCCCTCGCCCAGGATCCCGCCGACCGCTACCAGACGGCGGCGGAACTCCGCACTGCGCTCCTCTCGGTCGCCCCGGCCGAGCACGGACACACCCCGCCGTCGGGCATTCCCTATCCCATGCCGTCGAATCGACCCTTCGCCATCGGGGTGGCCGGGGTGATCGGGGTGGCCGTCGTCGTGACGCTGCTCGGTTTCTTCCTCGCCGCCACCGAGACCGGTCGCTCGGTACTCCAGGGCGTGCGCGACCGCCTCCCGGGCAGCGATCCTGAGCCGGTGGCCATCGTCGGCGCCGCCGACTTCGACCCGCTCGGCGACCACGCCGAACACCCCGAGGACGTCGGGCTGACCCACGACGGCGATCCCGAGACGGCATGGGAGACCGACCGCTACCGCAGCGCCGCGTTCGGCGGCCTCAAGCCGGGGGTGGGTCTGCGCATCGACCTGGCATCAGCCGCCGAAGTCCGCGAGGTCACGGTCCTCGCGGCCGGCAATCCGTGGGACGCCGAGATCTACGTCGGCGACGGGAGCGCGACCACCCTCGACCAGTGGGGCGAGCCCGTGGCGCGCGCCACCGGCCTCGGCGAGCGCGCCACCTTCGACGTCGACCGCAAGACCGGGAGAGCCGTCCTGTTGTGGATCACCCATCTGCCCCCGTCGGGCCAGCTCGCCATCGCCGAGCTCAATGTCTCGGCGTGATCCCGCCCCGCGGCGCGCGGAACCAACGGACGACGCCGCCCTCGCACGCGCGGCCGCCGGCGGCAACCAGCGAGCGCTCGAGACGCTGCTCGAGCGCCACTTCGACCTGATCCACGCCGTCTGCCGACGGGTCACCGGTCACCCCGACGACGCGCTCGACGCCACGCAGGAGGCCCTGATCTCGATGTCGCGACACATCGGCCGGTGGGACGAGCGGGCCCGGTTCACCACCTGGCTCTACCGCGTCGCCACCAACGCCGCCCTCGACGAGTTGCGCCGGAGGAAGCGTCGGCCGGTTCCGTCGGATTCGCTCGCCGAACCGACGGGAGCTGCCTTCGAAAGCGGCGTCGACGCCCGCCTCGACGTCGACGCCGCGCTCACCACGTTGTCGCCCGAGTTCCGAGCCGCCGTCGTCCTGCGCGACCTGTGCGATCTCGAATACGACGACATCGCCGAGGTGCTCGATGTCCCGATCGGGACGGTTCGTTCCCGGATCGCCCGAGGTCGGGCCGCCATCGCCGAGGAGCTAGGGAACCGATCGGGCGACTCCGACCGTCCCATGAGCAGAGAGTCATGAACCGGCCACCGCACCGCCCGTCATCCGACCACGTCACCGACGAGATCCTCTCGGCGTTCGCCGACGGCGTCCTCGCGGCCGACGACGCCGCGCTCGTCGAGAACCACCTCGGCGAATGCCCAGACTGTTCGGCGCGCTTGGCCGCCTTCGACGCCGTCCGGGCCGCCCTTCGACGTTCGACCGTCGAGCCGGTCGCGCCCGTCGACGAGGTCACCCGCCGACGCATGATCTCCGCGGCGTTGAACGCCCCCGGTGCGGCAAGGGCGGCGCGGGGAAGCGGACCGACGGCTCGCTACCGCGCCCTCGCCGTCGCGGCGGTGGCCGTGCTCGCCGTCGCGGCCGTGGCGACGCTCCGCGTGACGGGCGACAACGAGAGCCAACTGGCGTCTGGGAAGGCAGAGGCCTTCGGGCTTCCGATCGGCCCTGAGCGCGTCCGCATCACCGACGGCGCGCTCGACGACCCGGACGCGCTCGCCGCGGCGCTCGCCGCGGCCGAAGCCAGCACCAGCGCGTACGTCTCCGGCGACGAACAGTCGGACGAGGCGTATGAAAGCGTGGCGGGAGACGCTGCGGGCGAACGCCGAGCCGGTGGGAGCACCGGCGGAGGGGCCGCGATCATCAGCGATGGAGCGGTCGCGCAGACGGACGAGGTGGACGCGACCGGTTCGGGAACCGCCACATCATCGATCGAAGCGCCCGCGCCTCTCCGCCCGGCACCCCAAACCGTCATCCGGAGCGCCACGCCCGACGAGCTCCGCGCCATTGCCCGCTGCTACCGCACGGTGAAGGGATCCGCGACCGGCGGGGGCACGCTCACCTCGGCCGTGACCGGCACCTATCAGAACGCCCCGGTCATCGTGCTGGGCTTCCGCTCCCCCGACAAACGCACGCTCGCGATGATTCTCGCCCGCGACTCGTGCACGATCGTGAGCGCGCAGTCGTTTCGCTGACGAGGTCGCTCAGCGAAGCTCGTCGTCCTCGCCGGCTTCCTCTTCGTATTCCTCGTACTCGGCTTCGTACGCGTCTTGCTCGTCTTGCTCGTCTTCCTCGTCGGAATCGTCCCCGTACTCCTCTTCCTCCTCGAGCGCAGGGTCGCGACGGCGCCTCGGGATGAGCCGGATGAGGGCGCCCACGGCCGCGCCGACCATGGCGTAGGTCGCCACGCCGGGGAGGGGGCCGATGCCGTTCTGGGGCACGAGTCCGAACAGCTCGCCCTGAGCGCCGGCGTCGAACCAGGCCGCTCGCCAGATCCCCCACACGGCGAGAACCGCGCAGGCGACCACGACCCACGACGGCGGGTCCTCGCCCTCCTCGACGAACGCGGCGGCACCGACGACCGAAACCCCCATGAGGAACCCGCCGAACACCGGCAAGGCGCCGTCGAAGGGATACTCACCGAGAATGAGCCCGC
>DATDOY010000282.1:0-3416 GCA_035293045.1 Acidimicrobiia bacterium | reverse complement strand
GGGTTCGTGGCCTCGTGGTCGACCGGCAGGATGGCCGTGCCGTACGGCGACGGCGCGACCGCAGTGTCGCCGGCCTGCCCCCTGCTTGTTCCCCTCGCCCGACGTTCCACCTTGGCTTCGCCCCCCGGAGAAGAGTTGGTGGTGATTTTCCGCCTCCACACACGGGGCGGAGGAACGTCGCGCAGAAATTCGGAATTTTCGAGAGATTTCCACGTGTCGTGCTCAGAGGGGGCGGACGTCTCGGTCAAATCGGCCCCGCGCTCCGCACCGCCATGCCCTGCGGCGACGGCGGACCGGCGCCAGTTCTCCACCCTCGGCGATCCGTGACGATCGCCCCGCCCCTCGGCCAACGCTCCCCCTTGTGCTCGAACGTACGCGTGACCCGGCGGCGCTGTGTTCGACGGAGACGGCGTTGGCTCCTGCTTCTTTTTGGTGTATCCGGGTTAGGTCATTCCTATCGCATTGGCATGGGTTGTGGCAAGTACCCCACTGTGGGTGACTTTCACCAGGGGGCGCCAGGGGGGTTCCGTCACACCAAAAAGCGCGGGTCTCGGCCCTTCTCTTGCACGTACCAGTCGACCGCACGCTGGAGGCCCTCGTCGAGCGACACGCTCGGCTTCCAGCCGAGGAGCTCTTTGGCCTTGGTGTTGTCGCAGTACATCTGCCAGATCTCCGTGGGCCGGTAGGGGATGGCCCCGAACTGCGCCTCGATGGGGTTGCCCATCACGTCGAGGATCTTGTTGGCGAGGTCGCGCATCGAGATGTCCTCGCCGCACCCGACGTTGATCACCTCGCCTTCGACGCCTGGCGCGGTGAGGGCCTTCACGAAGCCGTCGGCGAGGTCGGTGACGAAGTTGAACTCGCGGGTCTGGCGCCCCTCCGTCATCTTGAGCTCGCCGCGGCGCAGCGCCGTGAGGATGATCTCGGGGATCACGCGGTCGGGCGTCTGCCACGGTCCGTATGCGTTGAACGGGCGGAGACACACGACCGGCCACTCGTACGCCTGGTGGAACATGCGGCAATAGCGCTCGCCGGCGTACTTCGAAACGGAGTAGGGGGACACCGGGTTGACGGGCCCGTCCTCGACGAAGGGCACGGGGACGTCGCCGTAGATCTCGCTGGTGCCGGTGTAGACGAACCGCTCGTAGCGGCCCACGAGGGCCTGAAGGAGATTCACCGTTCCCTGGATGTTGGACTGGATGTTCTCGTCGACCCGCTGGAACGACTTGCCCACATGCGTGAACGCCGCGAGGTGGAGCACGTAGCGCGGCGCGACCGTCTGGGCGGTGTGATCCATCGCGGCCCGGTCGGTGATGTTGGCCTCGACGAGGTGGATGTCGCCCGCGATGTCGGCGAGGCGCACCGGGAAGACCGACGACACGGACGGCGACATCGCGTAGACCTCCGCGCCATCCTCGACGAGGCGGCGCACGACGTGCGAGCCGATGAAGCCCGAGGCGCCCGTCACGAGCACCCGTTCACCTTGGAGTGAACTCACGCTTTCTCCCTTCGAAGGGCTAGGGGCCTCGGCCCCGGCCCCGGCAACGGTGTCAAACCGGACAGACCTTACCGGCGCTCGTTCAGCCTTCACAGGGCACGGCCGACGCAAACCGGGTGAAGCTCGCACTCCCGCACCGGACACCTCATTCCCGGCCGCGCTGGCTGCGGCGATCCCTCTCCGCGATATCCCGGCCGGCGCTTGCCCTCGGTAGCGCCGCCTGGGGGGTCATGGCGATCGCCTACTTCGTGCTCGCGTACCGCATCGTGTTCGTGCTGCGTATCGGCCCGACCGCGGTGGTCGTGGACGACTCGGCGGGCTGGGGTGTCCATACCGGCGACGTCCTGGCGTTGCCCGTATCACTCGCGGGCCTCGTCTGTGTCGCGCTCGCGATCTCGTGGGTGTACCGCGCCGTCACGGCGCGACCTCCGCTGGTGGTTCGGCCCCGTCCGGTTGTGGCGGTCGCTCGCTAGTCCGTCGCCCCGCCTGGCCATCGGGGGGTCCGGACCGCGACGTTCACTACGCTGACGTGTGGTGGAACCGATGAGCAACGTTGCGGTCATCGGCGCGGGCTACGTCGGCATCACCACCGCCGCCTGCCTCGCGCATCTCGGTCACGACGTGCGTTGCGCCGACGTCGACGCCGAACGCGTCCAGCGGCTCCGCAAGGGTGACATCCCGATCCTCGAGGAGCGCCTCCCGGTGTTGGTGTCCGAGGGCCTCGAGACCCGCCGCCTGCAGTTCGTTGTGGGTGCGGCCGAGGCCGTGGTCGGCGCCAACGTGGTGTTTCTCTGCGTGAACACGCCCACGAGCGATACCGGGGCGGCCGACCTGCGCTACCTCGACGCCGCGGCGGCCGAGATCGCGCCCCTTCTCGAGCCCGACGCGGTCGTGGTCACCAAGTCGACGGCACCCGTCGGCACCAGCCGGCGGATCCAGCAGATCCTGGACGAGCACGGGGGCGCCGCCAAGGGCATCCGCGTAGCGTCGAACCCGGAGTTTCTCCGTGAGGGTTCCGCCGTGCGCGACTTTCTCAAGCCCGACCGCATTGTGGTCGGGTGCGACGACCCCTCGGTGGCGGTGACCATCACCGATCTGTACCGCGGCATCCACGCGCCGGTCGTCGTGACCGACCCGGCGTCGGCCGAGCTGATCAAATACGCCTCGAACGCCTACTTGGCGACGCGCGTGTCGTTCGTCAACGCGATCGCCAACCTCAGCGAGGCGGTCGGCGCCGACATTCGCGACGTCGCCCTCGGCATGGGCTACGACTCGCGCATCGGATCGCATTACCTCGACCCCGGCCCCGGCTTCGGCGGGTCGTGCCTGCCCAAGGACGTGAAGGCCCTCCTGCACACGGCGCAGGAGTCCGGCCACGACCTCCCGCCGCTGCGGGCCACGCTCGAAGTCAACGCCGCCCAACGCACCGCCGTCGTCGCCAAGATCGCCGCGGCCCTCGGTGATCGCCCCCTCGCCGATTCGCAGATCGCCATGTGGGGCTTGACGTTCAAGGCCAACACCGACGACCTGCGGGATTCACCGGCGCTCGAGATCGCGGCGTCGCTCCTCGAGGCCGGCGCCCACGTGCGGGCCTACGACCCGGTGGCGGGCGAACAGGCGGCGCGCCTCATGCCCGACGTCGACGTGGTGTTCGACCCGTACGACGCGTGTGAGGGCGCCGACGTCATGGCGCTGCTGACGGAGTGGGAGGAGTTCCGATGGGCGGACTTCGGAAGGGTGAAGGCGGCAATGCGGGGTCACGAGATCGTCGACACGAGGAACGCGCTCGACGCGTCCCGAATGCGCCAGCTCGGGTTCTCCTACCGAGGCGTGGGGAGGTAGGCACGTGATTCCCAAGGCCGTCGTCACCGGGGGAGCGGGCTTTTTGGGCTCGAACCTGTGCCGGGCTCTCCTCGCC
>DATDOY010000281.1:0-20250 GCA_035293045.1 Acidimicrobiia bacterium | reverse complement strand
TCCACTCATGTTCGTCCACGGTTTCGGCGGCGCCAAGGAGGACTTCACCGATCACGTCGACGCCCTTGGCGCCACACACCGGGTGGTGGTCTTCGATCACCGCGGCCACGGGGAGAGCGACCACCCGACCACCGAAGGGGCTTACTCCTTGGCGCGGTTCGCCGACGACGTGGTGGCGGTCGCCGACGCCCTCGGCCTCGGTACCTTCCGCTTGCTCGGAAACTCGATGGGCGGGCTGGTCGCCCAGCTCGTCGTCCTCGCGCATCCCGAACGCGTCGAGGCTTTGATCCTGCAGGACACCTGGCCCGGTCGGCTTCCCTTCGATCGCGACGACGCCGTCAAGGCGGCCGAGATCGTGCGCCGAGACGGCCTCGCTGAGCTCCAGCGCCGCACCGCCGGGCGCGACGCGGTCAACACTCCGGCGCACGAGGAACTGCTCCGCACGCGGCCTGGGTACGCGGAGTTCTGCGACCAGAAGTTCCTCGGCCAAGCCCCCGCGATGTACGCGGCGATCGTGGTCGAGATGTTCGACCAGCCCGATCGCACGACCGCCCTTGGCGGCGTGACCTGCCCGGCGCTCGTCATGGCCGGAGAGCAGGACCCGGCCCGACCTTTCTGCGAGGCCATAGCGCGCGCCATTCCCGGCGCGCGGTACGAGGTGATCGCCGACGCGGGGCACAGCCCCCAACTCGAGCGGCCCGGCGCTTGGCTCGCGGCGCTCACCAATTTCCTGTCCGGACTCGACCACTTGCGGGGTGACCCGTAGCCTGCGCCGCCATGACGACGACCTCTGGTCATGGCGGGCTGCTTGCCGCCGAGGTGCTCAAGCGCCACGGCGTCGACACGATCTTCACGCTCTCGGGCGGGCACCTCTTTGTGATCTACGACGGGTGCGTCAAGGCGGGCATCCGCCTCGTCGACACCCGCCACGAGCAGAGCGCGACGTTCGCGGCGGAGGGATGGGCGAAGGTGACACGCCGCCCCGGCGTGGCCGCGCTCACCGCTGGGCCGGGCATCACCAACGGCGTGAGCGCGATCGCCTCCGCACAGTTCACCGGTTCACCGATCGTCGTCCTCGGCGGCCGAGCCCCGCAGGGCCGGTGGGGGACGGGTTCGTTGCAGGAGATCGACCACCTTCCCCTCGTGGCGTCCATCACCAAGCGCGCGGCGACGGCCTTCGACGCAGCGCAGATCGTCCATGAGCTCGATGCGAGCCTGACCGCCGCGTGCACGCCGCATCGCGGGCCCGTGTTCCTCGACATCCCCATGGACGGATTCGGCCCCGCCGAAGTGGAGATTCCCGACCGCTCCGCGGTTCGCTCGACGGCACCTGATCCCGAGTCCGTCGCCGCCATCACCAAGCGGTTCGGCGATGCCGAGCGACCGGTGTTGTTCGCGGGCGGTGACGTCTATTGGGGGTTCGCCGAGGAGGCGCTCGTCGGGGCGGCCGAAATCCTCGGAGTCCCCGTCTTCACCAACGGGCTGGGCCGCGGGACGATCCCGGCCGACCATCGCCTGGCGTTTTCGAGATCGCGGAGCACGGCCCTCGCCGAAGCCGACCTGATCTGCGTCGTCGGCACGCCCCTCGACTTCCGCCTGCGCTTCGGCGACTTCGACGGCACCCCCGTCGTGCACATCGCCGACTCGGCGACTGAGATCTCCGGTCGCGACGACCTCGCCGCGTCCGCCGTGGGTGATCTCGCCACGATCCTGCTGGGGATCGCCGACGCAGCCCCGTCGTCGGATCGGACGGCGTGGGTCGAGCGCCTTCGCTCCGAGGAGGACGCGAGCCGGGCGACGGATCAGGCGATGCTCGAGTCGGATGCCGACCCCATCCACCCCGCGAGGATCTACGGCGAACTCATCCCTCGCCTGGATCGCGACGCCATCGTGATCGGCGACGGCGGCGACTTCGTCTCCTACGCGGGCAAGCTCGTCGACACGTTCACTCCGGGGTGCTTTCTCGACCCTGGACCATGGGGATGCCTCGGCATGGGCCCGGGGTACGCACTCGGTGCCCGTCTCGCGCATCCGGATCGGCAGATCGTCGCGCTCTTGGGCGACGGCGCCATCGGGTTCGCACTCGCTGAGCTCGACACGCTGGTCCGGCACGAGATCGATTGCGTTCTCGTCGTCGGAAACAACGGTATCTGGGGGCTCGAGAAGCACCCGATGAACATGATCTTCGGGTACGACGTCGTGGCCGACCTGCGACCGGGGACCCGCTACGACGAGGTGATGACCGCGCTCGGCGGACACGGCGAGCTCGTCACGAAGCCTGGCGAAATCGGCCCCGCCCTGGAGCGGGCGTTTACGACCAAGGGCCCGAGTCTCGTCAACGTCCTCACCGATCCGGACAACGCGTACCCACGCTCCGCGAACCTCGCCTGAGTTTCTAGGCGTGGCGCTCCGCGCGCTCCGCCGTTCAATGACTAGTCCGGGGGAGTCATCCTGCAAACCCCCCTGTCGCGAGCGCGCGTTTTGGTCGACACCCCGCTCGGAGGTTCGAGTGGACCAGCGGCGAGTATTCCAGGGGGCTTGCGGGGTCGGAGGCGCCATCGGCGCGCTCACGATCTCTTGGATCGTCTTCCAAGTCGGCGGCGAGGCGGGGACGGCCCTGTTCGCCAACATCACGTCTCTGGTCATTCCGACCGCCGCCGGTGTGTCGTGTTGGATCGCCGGCCGCGGTGCGATCGGGCGGCAACGCCACGGCTGGAGGTTCCTCGGCGTCGCGTGCTTCGGGTGGGCCGGCGGCCAGGCGGCGTGGACGTGGTATGAGCAGGTCGTCGGGATCGAAGTCCCCTTTCCGAGCGGCGCCGACATCGGGTATCTCTCGCTGATTCCGGCGGCGGCAATCGGCGTGCTGCTCCTGGCACCCATCCAACGTGCCGCAATGGCGCGCCACGTCGTCGACGGGTTGGTCGTTGCTGGTTCGTTGCTGTTTGTGAGCTGGATCCTGGTGCTCGCCGACACGGTCGCCCTCGGCGGCGGCGGCGCGCTCGCCACGGGCGTCCTCCTCGCGTATCCGTTGGGCGATGTCGTCGTGCTTTCGGTCGTCCTCCTCGCCCTCTCGCGTGTCACCCGCGGGGAGCGAGGCGCCTTCACGATCGTCGCCGCCGGCCTCGCATGCATCGCCGTTGCCGACAGCGGGTTCCTCTACCTCATCCAAAAGGACTTGTACGCGAGCGGCAATCCCATCGACGCCGGTTGGATCCTCGGCTTCATCCTGCTCGGCCTTGGCGCCGTGAAGCAGGCGACGACGAGACCGGAAGCGTCTGCGGAGGTGAGTCACACGCCGACCCGGGGCGCCCTCGCCATTCCGGCGACGTCGGTCGTCGTCGCCATTGTGTTCGCGGCGTTTCGGCAACTGACCAGAGGCGAGCTCGACCCCTTCCTCATCTGGACGGCCATCGGCGTCATCACGCTGGTCGTTGCGCGCCACGCGGCTGCGCTGTTCGAGGTTTCGGCCCTGACGCGCGGCCTCGAGGCGAAGGTGCAGGAGCGGACCGGCGAGCTCGTGGAGAGCGAGCGGCGGTTCCGCTCGCTGATCGCCAACTCCACCGACGTGATCGTCATCCTCGATCCCGACGCCACGATCCAGTACGCGAGCGAATCAGTCAGGGCCGTGTTCGGGCACTCCCCTCAGGCTCTCACCGGGACGGCGTTCGCGTCGTTGGTGCACCCCCACGACCGGGTCGACGTCATCGCCGCCTGCGACCAGGCTCGGGGTCGAAGCGACGCCACCCTCTACTACCGGATGCGGCACCACGACGGAACGTGGCGTCACGTCGAGAGCGCCGTGAAGGACCTGACCGACGAGCCTTCCGTCGGCGGGCTCGTGGTCAACACCCGTGACGTCACCGAACGCTTCGAACTCGAGGAGGAACTCACCCACCGGGCCTTCCACGACGCCCTGACCGGGCTTCCGAACCGGGCGCTCTTCACCGACCGGGTGAGCCAAGCCATCGCCCGCGCCGCGCGCCGCGCCACGCCCGTCACGGTGCTGTACCTCGATCTCGACGGCTTCAAGGCCGTCAACGACACGTTTGGGCACGCCGTGGGGGACAGCCTCCTCGTTCGTGTCGCCGAGCGGCTCGGGGGGCTCGTGCGCACGGCCGACACGGTCGCCCGCTTCGGCGGCGACGAGTTCTGCGTACTGCTCGACGACGATTCGGGGGCCGAGAACGCCTTTTCCCTGGGCCAGCGGATCCTGTCGGCCTTCGAAGAACCGTTCGAGGTCGAGGGCCGCGACTTGGTGGTGAGCCCGAGCGTCGGCCTCGCGTCCACCGCCTCCGGTCTCGAGACCGCCGGTGATCTGCTGCGAAACGCGGACGTGTCGATGTATCGGGCGAAGTCCTTGGGGCGGGGGCGCCTCGAAGTGTTCGACCCCGCCATGCACGAGGCGGTCCGTCACCGGCTCGACACCGAGGCCGACCTCCGCGGCGCGATCGACCGCGACGAACTCGTGCTCCACTATCAACCGATCGTCGCGTTGCGCGAGGGCAATCGGATTTGTGGGGCGGAAGCGCTCCTGCGATGGCAGCACCCCACCCGCGGCCTGGTCGGCCCCACCGAGTTCATCAAGTTGGCCGAGGAGAGCGGGCTGATTGCCCCGATCGGCCGGTGGGTGCTCCGCCAGGCCTGCTTGCAGCTGCGACGCTGGCGCGAGGACCTTGGCAAGGCGGCGCCCGACACCATCAGCGTCAACGTCTCGGCGCGCCAGTTCCGGGATCCCGACCTCGTAGAGCACATCGCCGCCGCCCTCCGCGACACGGTGGAGCCCAGCGCCCTGACCGTCGAGCTCACCGAGAGCTTCCTCATGGACGACCCTGACGAGGCGACCGCCAAGCTGGAGGCCATCAAGGCGCTCGGAGTGACCATCGCCATCGACGACTTCGGGACCGGGTACTCGTCGCTGAGCTACCTCCGGAAGTTCCCCATCGACATCCTCAAGATCGACCGGGTGTTCGTCGAGTCGGTCGCCACGTCGGTCGAGGACGCCGCCCTCGCCCAGGCGATCGTGAAGTTGGGGCGGACCTTCGGCATGAAGATCGTCGGTGAGGGGGTCGAGACGTCGGCGCAAGCCGCCGCGCTCGCCCGCATGGGCTGCGAGTGCGGCCAGGGATATCTCTTTGCCCGTCCGCTTCCGACCGAGGAGTTCGAAGTGCTCGCCCGCCGCAGTGCCATGGCCCCGGCACGCGTTTGACCCCGACCGGGCGCTAGACCGGGTCGGCCGTCAAGGTGCCGCGACGTAGCCGAGCCACGACGCCGGTTACGACATACGGAACCAAGAGGAAGAACATCGAAAACTTGGCGGTGGCGAAAGCCGTCGTGACGGCCGGCACAGGGGCGTCGACGTCGCCCCGGATCATGACGATCATGCCGATGTTTTCGAGGGCGTCGAACGCGGACGCCGCGACCGCCATCCATGCCACGACCGGTGACCACGCCGACAGACGGCCGCGCAACCTCCGGCCTGCCCAGACTGCCCCCACGGCGAGGAGCGGACCGTAGGTCAGGAGGTGCACCGCGTCGACGCCTTGGAGAAAGGCCATGTCCACGGTGTCGCTCGGAGACCACGCCGCGACGATCTCGCGGGCGTTGGCCTCGGATCCCGCACGCTGGAGCCGCACCATCTCGTCGGGCTCGCCGACGAGGAGGAAGGGAATCCATGCCAGCAGGTACACGACCAGCGCGGGCACCGCGATGCGGCGGAGCCGCCCCGGTGGAATCCGAGTAAAGGGCATCGCGACGATGCCCGGGAGTGTAGGGGCGCGGTCCTGCCTACCCCGGCTGTCCGCCGGCCTTGGCGACGAACCGGTCGTGGTCGACAACGGCGCGGGTGATCTTCCCGGCGGCGACGAGGCCGCGCGCGTCGTTGACGCGCACGACGAACACGAGCCGGCGACCCTCCACCTTCATGAGCGTCGCCTCGATGTCCACGGTCATGCCCGGGGTCGTCGGGGCGAGGTGGTCGAGTTGGACGCTCGAGCCGACGCTGGTCTCCCCCTCGCCAAGGTGGCCGGCGACCGCCGCCATCGTGGCGGCCTCGGCCAGTGCGAGCACCCTCGGGGTCCCGAGGACGGGCACGCTGCCCGATCCGAGCGAGATCGCCGTGTCGGCGTCGTCGACGGTGTGGTGGATGGTCGCGGTGAGGCCGGGTTCGACAGGCATCGCCACACAGTACGCACCGGCGGTCCCATTACCCTTCACCGGTGGCGATTCGGCCCGACGGCGATTCCTCGGATGCGAGTGCGGCCGCCTCGCGCCACCCTCACCTCGCCACGGCGGCGCCCCCGGGCATTGTGCGGGTCGACTGCCACCTGCACACGATGTACTCCGGCGACGCGGTCACGACGCTCGACGAACTTGCCGAGGCGATCGAGGCCGCCGATCTCGACGTCGTCTGCATCACCGATCACAACGCGGTTGCCGGTGCGCAGGCCGCCATCGAACGCGGCCTCGGCTGCCGCGTGATCGTGGGCGAGGAGATCCGCACGGGAGCGGGGGAGATCATCGGGCTGTTCCTGACCGAGCGGGTCCCCTATGGCATCGATGTCCATGAGGCCGTCGCGCGCGTGCGCGAGCAGGGCGGCGTGACCTACGTGCCCCACCCGTTCGACCCCACCCGTCACGCGCTGAAGGAGCCGGTGTTGCGTGGGTTGTGCGAGGCGGGTGACGTCGACTCGGTGGAGGCGTTCAACGCCAAGGTTGGGCTCGCTCACCTCAACGATTTGGCTGCCGCGCTCGCCGCCGAGTTCGACCTTCCCCGTGGCGCCGGCTCCGACGCCCACGATCCTTCGGCGGTCGGTGCGGCCTACGTCGAGATGCCTGACTTCGACGGCCCGGCGGCCTTCCTGCGGGCGCTCCACGACGCGACGGTGATCGGCCATCGCTACGACCGCCCGCGTGACTTCGTCCCCCGGATCATCCCGCGAGGGCTGCGACCCGCGTGAGACCGGTCAGAGCGCGAGCGCCGCGAGCGGCGCCGCCATCACGAGGTAGACCGCGAAGGGCGTGAGCGAGCGGGCGCGGACGAATCGCAGCAGGAGCGAGACGGCGAGATAACCAACCACGAGCGCGCCGAGGAAGCCGGCGAGCACCGTTCCGTCGAGCACGAAGCTGCCGTCGAGGACGTCGGGTACCTCGGTGAGCACGGCGCCTGCGACCGCGGGGATCGAGAGGAGGAACGAGAACCGGGCCGCATCGACGCGTGAGAGGCCGAGCGCAAGGCCGGCGGCGATGGTCAGCCCCGAACGCGAGATCCCGGGGGCCAGCGCGGGGACCTGGGCGATGCCGATGGCCACGACCATGGGTGTCGTCAGGGTTCGTTCCGGGACGCGGCGGTGTTTCCACTCGCCGAACACGAGCGCGGCCGCCGTGACGAGCCAGAACCCGCATGCCCACAGCGCTTCCTCGAAGAGAGCCTCGAACGAGCTGCGGAAGGCGAGGCCCACGATTCCGGCGGGGATGGTGCCGAGGACCAGCCAGAACGCAAGCCGGCGGGCGTCGTCCCGATCGCCGACACGATCGGCCTCGGCGCCCCGCCTCGCCAACCCGCGGACGATCGCCACGAGGTCGGCACGGAAGTAGGCCACGACGGCAATGAGGGTCCCCGCATGGAGTGCGAGGTCGAACGACAGCGACGGGGTGTCCCAGCCGAGGACGGAGGGGACGATCGTGAGGTGGCCGTCAGAGGAGATGGGGAGAAACTCGGTCAGGCCCTGGATCACCCCGAGGACGATCGCCTGCAGGACGGACACGGATTCGACTCCTCGGGGGACGGGCTTGCTCCGGTGGGGCCAGGGCGAGCGTGACGATACCGTTCGCCGTCGCGTAGGCGAGGCGTCGGGCGGCCTCCACGTCGACGAGGAGGACGACGCCGACGACGCCGGGGCCGTCATCGATGGTCGCCTCGTCGGCGGCGAGGACGACCGCACCTTCCACCACGGTGACCGTGGGTGCTTCGCCCTCGGGCACGACCGACGGGTCGAACGTGACGAGCACGTCGACCACGGCACCCGGGGGTGGGGCGAGGCCGTCGCCCGGGCGGATGCGGACCGCGCGCATGCCGGCAGGGACGGCGCCGTCGAGGCCTGAGCGCTCGCGGGGAGCCACATGGCGGGACGTCACGATCGAGCCTTCGAGGACCGGCGTCGAGACCACCCGCCCCGCGGCGTCGGCCGGGGAACGGACCGCGGCCGGGGGGAGGCGCCGCTCGAAATGCCGCCGGACGCGGAGGTCCGCGCGCTTGACCGTCGTGCCGATCGGAAGATCGCGCGCGGCCACGACCACCTCGACCTCGCGTCCGGCGTCTCGGGCGCGGGCGTGGAGTCGGGCGAGGTCGGACGACGCGGAGTGCGTCGCGATGAGCGCGGCCAGGGTGGCGCCGATCCAGAGGGCGAGCGCGCGAGGGGAGTGCCGGAAGAGCATGCACCCCCGCTATGCGCGTCGCGCCCCCGTTTCGCGACGCGGACCCGCGCTATCCGGCGCGAGCGGTGACGAGTGCACGCGTCGTGCCGGAAAGTGTTGGGCGCTAGATCGCCGCCTCGGCGTCCTCGGTCCAGGATCCGGAGCGGGCGAGGCCGTTCATCTTGGAGCGGTGGTAGAAGGCGGCCTTGGCAAGGTCGGCCTTGGCGTCGTCGCCCCCCCATGCCTTGAGGGCCGGGGCCTGCAGCGCGCGCCCGTAGCTGAAGCTCAGCTCCCAGGGGAGCGGGCCCAGCGTGTTCATCGCGTTGAGGTTGGCGGTTGCCTCTTCGTCGCCCTGTCCGCCGGAGAGGAACACGATGCCGGGCACGGCCTCGGGGACGGTTTCTTTGAAACAGCGAATGGTCGCCTCCGCCACCTCTTCGGGGGGAGCGGTGCGACAGCCCTTGCCCGGCAGCACCATGTTGGGCTTGAGGAGGGTTCCCGCGAGCTCCACCTTGTGGAGATCGAGCTGTTCGTACAGCGCGGTGAGGGCGCGGTGCGTGACGTCGTAGCACGCGTCGAGGTCGTGGTCGCCGTCCATCAGCACCTCGGGCTCGACGATCGGCACGAGCCCGGTCTCTTGCGAGAGCGCCGCGTAGCGAGCGAGGGCGTGGGCGTTCGCGCTGAGACAGAAGTCGCTCGGGATGCCGTCGCCGATGGTGATGACGGCGCGCCACTTGGCGAACTGGGCGCCGAGGCGCGCGTATTCGATGTTGCGTTCCCGGAGGCCGTCGAGGCCTTCGGTGACTTTCTCGCCGGGGAAGTTGGCGAGGTCCTTGGCCCCGGCGTCGGTCTTGATGCCGGGGATGATTCCCTTGGACCGGAGGATCTCGACGAAGGGTCGTCCGTCGGACGCGTTCTGGCGGATCGTCTCGTCGTAGAGGATGACGCCGGAGACGAACTCCTCGACGCCCTCGGTCGTGAAGAGGATTTCGCGGTACGCCCGGCGACGGTCCTCGGTGGACTCCACGCCGATCGACGAGAATCGCTTCTCGATCGTGCTGGTGCTCTCGTCGGCGGCGAGGATTCCCTTGCCGGGGGCGACGATCGCGGCGGCGATCTTTTGAAGTTCGCTCATGCCTGGCCTCCTGATGGACCGGCTGCTGGGCCGGTGTCGTGGTGGAGGGACCCGCCGCGCCGTTGTCCGCTGGCGGTGCGTCCCTCGGGAACGATGGGGATGTCGGCGAAGCGTACCGGGCGACTCACGCGCTCTTGGCGTTGGCGGCCTTGGCCGCCCCCTTGGCGTCGCCCTTGGCGCCCGAGCCGGCGTCGCTCTTCTTCGAGCCCTTGGAATCGCTCTTGGAATCGCTCTTCGAGTCGCCCTTCGAATCGCCCTTCGAATCGCCCTTGGAGTCGCTCGAGGCGGCGCCGTCTCCCGACTTTGGTGCGGCCTTGTCGCCCTTGGCCGAGCTGCGGTTGTCGGTGCGGTAGAAGCCCGAGCCCTTCAGCACGATGCCCACGGGTTGCAGGACGCGCTGGAGTGGGCCGCCGCAGGCTTCGCACACGGTGAGCGGCTCGTCGCTCATCGATTGCCATACCTCGACGTGCTGCTCGCACTCCGAGCACCGGTAGTGATACGTCGGCATGAAACAGGACTCCTGGGCCCGGGGCGAAGCGCCGTGTCGGCGTGGGCTTTAGCACTCACGTCAACCGAGTGCTAAGGATAATCCTTCCCACACGGGCCGTCGTGCTGAGGAGCAGCGGGAGCACCCCCTCGTGGACCACACGGACCGTGGGGGAAATCGGGTGGTGCCGGCCGCTTGCCGATGCCACGACTGGCAGAATCGGAGGCGAATGGTCGCTGCGCTCGCACTTCTCCCAGTCGCGTACCTAGCGGGCACCTTCCCGACGGCGCACCTCGTCGCGCGCTCCCGCGGCGTCGACATCACCGAGGAGGGCTCGGGGAACCCAGGCGCGTCCAACGTCTACCGGCTGATGGGACGGGGGCCCGCGGCCCTGGTGTTCTTGGGCGACGTCGGCAAGGGGGCCCTGCCGGCCGGGGTCGGACTGTTCGTCGCCGATCACGTCGGGGCCTATCTGCTCGGCGTCGCCGCGGTGGTCGGCCACGTCTACCCGGTCACTCGCCGCTTCCGAGGCGGCCGGGGGGTGGCGACCGCCGGTGGAATGGCCATCGTCATCTACCCGCTGGTGTGTCTGGGCCTGATTGTGGTGTTCTTTGTCGTGACCCGGCTCACGCACAAGGCGTCGCTCGGGTCCATCGTGATCTCCGTCGGGCTCCCGCTGCTCGTGTGGGCGACCGGGGCGGCCGAGGACGATTGGGAGGTCGCGGCGCTCGCCGCGGTGTCGCTGCTCGTCATTGCCCGGCATTCCGCCAATCTTCGGCGTCTCGTGCACGGCGAGGAGCTCCGACTCGACCTCGAGCAGGGACGACCAGCGCGCGATGACGAGCGGGGCGTCGCATGAGCGGACGCCACCGGCTCGCGCTCGCGGTCGGCCTCGCGGTGAGCGTGCCGCTGACGGCGGCCGTGATCATCTCGCCGAGCCTCGTTCCGTCTGAGCACCGGCTTGAGGTGACGATGCTCCTGTTGGTTCCGGGGGTCGTCGCCGCCACCCTCGCGGTCTACGCGGGACTCCGCCACGACGACCGCCTGTCGACTCGACTCGATCAGGTCGAGCACGAGCGGGTCGAGTTCCGCCGGGCCGTTGCCCGACTCGGCGACACCCTCGCCGCCACGCGCGACCTCGGCCGGTTGTCGGAAGTAGCCCTCTACGAGGCGGTGGCGACCGTCGGCGGCAAGTCCGGAATCTTCTTCTCGGTCAACCCCGCCCGCATGCGCATCCAGGCTCGCGCCAACGTCAACGTCGAGGTCGAGGGCGATCTCGCGTGGGGCGCCGGCGTGGCGGGGGCCGTGGCCGCGTGGGGGAGGGCCGTCGTCGCTCCCCGCGATGCCAACCCGGAGGAACCAGAGCCCCGCGCCGCTACCGCCGCCGCGGTGCCCCTCTTCTCGCGCGGCGCGATCTTCGGCGTGCTCTGCGTGTACGACAGCGAGGACGGTGAGCCGTTCACCGAGGACACGCTCGAAACCCTGTTGGCGCTCGCCCGCCACACCGAAGCCGCCATCGACAACGTCTACTTGCAGGAGGAGACGAGACGGCTCTCGATCACCGACGGCCTCACCGGCCTGTGGAACCGCCGGGAGTTCGAGCTGCGGTGCCGTCAGGAGTTCGAGCGGGCCGCTCGCTTCCAGCGGAGCTTCGCCGTCATCCTCCTCGACGTCGACCGGTTCAAGGAGATCAACGACACGTGGGGCCATCACGGCGGCGACTCGGTGCTCGTCGAGTTGGCGGGGCGCCTCGCGCAGGTCACCCGCGAGATCGACACCGTGGCGCGTTACGGCGGCGACGAGTTCGCGATGCTGCTCCCCGAGACGGGGCCCGAGGGCGCGTTCTCGGTGGCGGAGAAGATCCGCGAGTCGGTGCGGGCGAGTCCTTTCGAGTTCGAGGGCCAGCGCCTCCCGATCGGCGTGTCGGTCGGGGTCGCCGCCTTTCCCGACGACGGTGTGTCGGCGCGGCGTCTCGTGGTCGCCGCCGACGAGGCCCTGTATCACGCCAAGCGGATGGGGCGCGACCGCGTGTCGGCGGCGTGGCAACTCCCGCCCTCGGAGCGGGGCATGGGCGGCGACCCGGACGCGGACGGCGTGGACAGGGGCGAGGGTCGGGATGTGCCTCGGGAGGGTGCGGAGGCGGCCGCCGACGGCGCGGGAGCGGACGCTCGCGAACCCACCCCCGAGAAGGAGGCCGGGTGAGCGAAGCCGTCACGCGGGCGGTCCTGCCCGCCGCCGGCTGGGGGACGCGTTTTCTTCCTGCCACCAAGGCCATTCCCAAAGAGATGCTGCCGGTCATCGACCGGCCGGTGATCGAGTACACGGTCGCCGAGGCGGCGGCCGTCGGCATCACCGACATCGTGGTGGTGGTGAGCGCCGAGAAAAAGGACGTCATCCGGCGCCACTTCGCGCCCGTGGCCGATCTCGAGCGGGCGCTCGAAGCGGGAGGGAAGGCCGAGGCGCTCGCCGCCGTGCGTGCCAGCACCACCTTCGCCAACGTCGAGCTGGTGGTCCAGACCGAGCAGCTCGGTTTGGGGCACGCCGTGGCCACGGCGGCTCCGTTGGTCGCCGGCGCACCCTTCGCCGTCCTCTTGCCGGACGAGGTCGTGGACGCCGATCTGCTTGCTCGCATGCTCGCCGTCCACGAGGAGCGCGACGCGTCGGTCATCGGCCTGATCGAGCTGCCGCGCGAGGAGCTGTCGGCCTATGGCGTACCGGATGCCGAGACGATCGCCGACGACCTCGTGCGCGTCCGGTCGATCGTCGAAAAGCCCGCGCCGGCGGACGCTCAGTCGTCGTACGCGACGATCGGTCGCTACGTCTTCACGCCCGACATCCTCGACGCACTGGAGCACGTCGAGCCGGGCCACGGCGGGGAGATCCAACTCACTGACGCCATCGACCTGCTCGCCGGCAAGCGCGCCGTCTACGGCGTCGTGACCCGCGGCGGGCGCTGGGACGTGGGGACCAAGGTCGGGATGCTGCGAGCGGCGCTCGACCTCGCCATGGTCCGCGACGACCTCCGCGACGACGTGCGGGCCCTCCTCGAGGAGGTCGCCGCCCGACACGGGATCGGGCGCGGCGGCGGGAGCGCGTGACGCTCGTGCCGCTCGTGCCGCTCGAGGAGTCGCAGGCCTACGTCCTCGCCCGGGTGGGTCCCATCGAGCCCGCGCCGGTGGACCTCGGAGACTGCGTCGGTCTCGCGCTCGCCGACGACGTCGTGGCCGCTGAGCCGGTGCCGCCGTTCGCCAACTCCGCCATGGACGGGTACGCCGTGCGGTCCGCGGACGTGGCCGCGGCGACGCCGGCCGACCCCATCGAACTCAAGGTTGTCGGCGAGCAGCCGGCCGGCCCGCTCACCGGCGCCCGGGTCGGAGCGGGCGAGGCGGTGCGCATCATGACCGGTGCGGGAATCCCCGCGGGTGCCGACGCCATCGTGATCGTCGAGCACACCGAGACGCGCGGCGACGTGGTGGTGGTGCGCGAGCCGGCGGGCGAGCACATCCGGCCGGCCGGAGGCGACGTCGCAGTGGGAGACCTCGTATTTCCGGCCGGCACCGAGATCGGGCCGGCCCACGTCGGGGTGCTGGCGACCCTCGGGATGGCGAAGGTTTCGGTGCGCAGGCCGAGCGTCGCCGTCCTCTCGACCGGGGACGAGCTGGTGGGGCCGGGCGAGCCGCTCACGCCGGGAGCGATCCGAGAGTCGAACGGGCCGATGTTGGCGGCGTTGCTCGAACGCACCGGGTGTGCGACTTCGATCGGCGTCGTGGCGGACGACGAGGTTGCCATCGAAGCTGCTCTCACCGATGCGATGGCGACGCACGACGCGGTGGTGACGAGCGGCGGGGTGTCGATGGGCGAGTACGACTTCGTCAAGGTCGTGCTGGACCGGATCGCCGACACCCGGTGGTTCCAGATCGCCATCCGACCCGCCAAACCGTTCACCTTCGGGGTGGCGGCGGCTCCCGACGGCCGCTCGGTGCCGATCTTCGGCCTTCCCGGGAATCCCGTGTCGTCGTTCGTGAGCTTCGAGGTGCTGGTGCGCCCGGCCCTTCGCAGGATGATGGGACATCGCGACCTCCACCGGCCGGTGGTGCGGGCGGTCGCCGCCGCCGACCTCACCCGTCGTCCCGACGGCAAGACGCACCTGGATCGGGTGCGGGTGTGGCACGACGCGGGCCGCCTGATGGCGGAGCGGAGCGGGATCCAGGCATCGAACGTGCTCACCGCGATGGC
Organism: Acidimicrobiia bacterium; assembly: GCA_035293045.1. Lineage (GTDB taxonomy): Bacteria > Actinomycetota > Acidimicrobiia > IMCC26256 > JACPCJ01 > DATDOY01. The sequence continues at coordinate 5,980 of DATDOY010000281.1, read as the reverse complement.
GCTGGCCAACGGCCTCGCCTTCCTCCCCGACGGCGACGGCGCGGCGGCGGGCGAAGAAGTAGATGTGATGCTCCTCGATCTGCCCCGTACTCTGGCACCGTGACCCCCTCACCCCTCACGACCCGGCCCACGCCGCTCGTCGACGGGTTCGGGCGGGTCGTGAAGGATCTGCGGCTCTCGATCACCGACCGCTGCAACTTCCGCTGCACGTACTGCATGCCCGAAGAGGGGCTCAAGTGGCTGCCGCGTGACGAGGTGCTGACCTTCGAGGAACTGACGCGGGTCGCGCAAGTCTGCGTCGAGCGCTGGGGGTTCGACGCCATCCGCATCACGGGCGGGGAGCCGCTCGTCCGGGCCGGCGTCGAGCGGCTGGTCGCGATGCTCGCGCCGCTCGGGGTCGACCTCGCCCTCACCACCAACGGGCTGAAGCTGGCGGGGGCCGCGCAGGCCTTGGCCGACGCCGGCCTCACGCGGGTGAACGTGAGCCTCGACTCGCTGTGTGCGCACACCTTCGCCGAGCTGACCCGCCGCGATGAACTCGCCGGGGTGCTCGAGGGGATCGACGCCGCCCTGGCGGCGGGCCTGACCCCGGTGAAGGTCAACACGGTGGTCATGCGCGGCGTCAACGACGACGAGATCGTCGACCTCGCCGCCTTCGGGCGCGATCGGGGCGTCGAAGTGCGGTTCATCGAGTTCATGCCGCTCGACGCGCAAGGGGAATGGAACATCGACCGGGTCGTCCCGGCGCGAGAGATCATCGAACGGATCGACGCCGTGTTCCCGCTCGAACCGGTCGACGGGAGATCAGCGTCGGATCACCAGGAGCCCGCGGCGCGGTGGCGCTACCGCGACGGGGCGGGATTCGTCGGGGCGATTCCGAGCGTCACCGAGCCGTTCTGCGACCGCTGCGATCGGGTTCGCGTGACGGCCGACGGCCGCTTCCGCTCGTGCCTCTTCTCGCTCGACGAGCACGACCTGCGCACGATCCTGCGATCGGCAGCGCCACCCGCCCACCAAGACGACGAGATCGCCGCGGCCATCGAGGCTGCGGTGGGCGCCAAATGGGCCGGCCACCGGATCGGAAAAATCGACTTCATCCGGCCGTCACGGTCGATGAGCCAGATCGGCGGCTGATTCCGGGCCAAGCCGCCGACGAGCGGGACCGGGGTAGGGCCTCGCCCCCGGGTGGGCCGGCCAGCCCCTAGAATGACGAGGCTGGACGCCGGGCGGAGGCGACACGGCGGGAAGCGGCTCGAGTTCGGTCCACGGAAGCACCGTGAGCCTGCGGCACCACCGCCAGGAGGATGACACGTGGCTCGTGAATTCACCCACCTCGACCCGCTCGGGCGCGCCCGCATGGTCGACGTCACGCCCAAGGACCCCACCCACCGTCGGGCCGTGGCCCGGGCCCGCATCCACATGGAGCCCGAGACCGCTTCGATGATCGCGTCGGGGGCCATCACCAAGGGTGACGTGCTCGCGGTGGCCCGCGTGGCCGGAATTCAGGCCGCCAAGAAGACGCCTGACCTCTTGCCGTTGTGTCACCCGCTGCTGGTGGGCTCGGTCTACGTCAACTTCACGATCGAGGACAGCTACGTCGAGGTGGAAGCGCAGGTCGAGACGTTCGACCGCACCGGCGTGGAGATGGAGGCCCTCACCGCCTGCGCCGTGGCCGCCCTCACCGTCTACGACATGTGCAAGTCGGTGGATCGGGAGATGACCATCGGCGAGGTGGCGCTGTGGGAAAAGACCGGCGGCGCGGGCGGCATCTTCCGGCGAAAGTCGCTCGAGGAGACGATCGACGAAGCGCTCGACGCGTCGAACCGCGCCGTGGCGCCGGCGGCCGACAGCCTCGACGGGCTCGGCGACGACCTCCACGACCTCGAGACCTAGCGATCCTGCGCCCGTAGGCCCATCGCAAGGGCTCGATGGGGCGTCCGCGTGCCGACGAATGTGACTGGCGACACCCTGTTTCCCCTGATTTGGCAGGGTTTCGCCACCCTGCGGAGGAATCCGTGTGACGTTCGACCGCCCGGCGTGGCTTGACCTGAGGTGCTTGCAAGAGTTAGCGTTCGTGATCGCAATTACTTGCGTGGCCGCGGCGACCCCGTATAGAACACGCGGCTTGTTGAGGGGGCGGGGGTCCACCACCTCCTTTGGTCCTGCCATTACGGTCCGACGAGTCAGAAAGCAGGTCGAGGAGTTTGACCGCGTTGGTTCTGCTCATCCTTGGTGCCGTCTGGGCTGCAGTCTTGATCCCGCCAGCGTTGCGCGCTCGGGCCGAGGCCAGTCCGGCGGACACGATCGGCAGCTTCCACCACCAGTTGAACGTCCTCCGCCGCACCGGCGGCTACGTCCCTCGGGCGGGCTACGGCGAGTTCGGCGCCGTGCCGGTGCCGCGAACCCCGATCCGGATCTCGTCCGCCGACCTCGGTCGCAAGCGCCGCCGCGACGTCCTCGTCACCCTCCTCTGGGTCATGGCCGGCACCCTCGTGCTCGGCCTCATGCCGTCCTTCCGGAGCCTGCTCCTCCTCCACGTCGTCGCCGACCTCATGTTCGTCGGCTACGTCGCCCTCTTGCGCCGCTCCCAAATCATCGCCGCCGCCCAGCGGGCCGAGTGGCAGGCCAAGGTCACCCGCCTCCAGCGGCTGCCCGACGGCGTCGCTGACCTCACGCAGCGCCGCGCCGCCATCCGTTAGTCCCGCGTTTGTCCGAGCGCGAGGATCTCGCCGCCGACATCGCCCGCCTCGGAGACGCCGCACGCGCGGTGCTCGACGAGCGCCACGAGGCCCGTGAGGTCGCCCTCCGGGTGTCCCGCAAGATCATCCAGGCCTGTGCGGCGTCGATCCGCGCCGTCCACCGCGAGGAATACGACGACGCCGTGTCGCTGGCCGACGAGGCCAAGGCGTATCTCGCCGAGGGCGAGGCGGCCGTGGCGGCCCACCCCGACCTTCGCTATGCCGGCTACTACTCCGACGCCGCCAAGGAGTATGCCGAGGCCCGCATCACGCTCGCCCTCGTCCGTGGCGACCGCCTGCCGATGCCCGAAGACGTCGGCGTCGAGGTGGCGCCCTATCTCAACGGCCTCGCGGAGGCGGCCAGCGAGTTGCGTCGCCGCCTGCTCGACCAGTTGCGCGCCGGCCACCTCGAGCACAGCGAGGCGCTCCTCGGCGCGATGGACGAGGTCTACACGCTGCTCGTCACCATCGATTACCCGGACGCGGTGTCGGGGGGATTGCGCCGCCGCACCGATGCGCTGCGTGCCGTGCTCGAGCGCACGAGGAGCGACGTCACCACGACGATCCTCCAGGCCCGCCTCCAAGACGCCATCGAATCCCGCTTGCCCCGGGAGTAGCGCGGGCCTGCCCCCCTCCCGAAATCATTAGGGGATGAGGACCACGCGGCCGACGGCCTCCCGGCTTTCCACGAAGGCGTGGGCGGCGGCGGCGTCGGCGAGCGGGAAGGTCCGGTCGACGATCACCGCCAGCGCGCCTGACGCCACGTCGTTGAGGTGGCCGTAGATCATCTCTTGGACTCGGGGGTAGAAGATCTCGCCGCCGAAGAACACGCCGGTGAGGGTGAGGTTGTCGGCCATCAGGAGCGACGAGTCGATCAAGCGGGTGTCCCGGCCCGCGTTGCCGACGGTGATGCAGCGTCCCCGATGGGCCAGCATCTGGAGGCTGCCTTCGAGGGTGGAGCCGACGGCGTCGACGACGAGGTTGACCCCCGCCCCGCCGGTGAGCTGGCGGGCCGCCGCGACCGGGTCGTTGTCGCGGTAGTTGATCCCGTGGTCGAGGCCGAGGTGCTCGATGCGGGCGAGCTTCTCGTCGCTCGACGCCGTGGCGAGCACCGTGGCGCCCGCCCGCTTGGCGAGCTGGATGGCGGCGATGCCGACGCCGCTGGCGCCGGCCTGGATGAGGACCGTCTCGCCGGCTTGGAGCCGCCCGAACTCAAAGAGGCAGTCGTCTGCGGTCCCGAAGGCGATGGGCACACATGCCGCCTCGACGAGATCGGCGTCGTCAGGAATCACGAAGCTCACGATCCACGGGACGGCCCGCAACTCGGCGTGCGAGCCGTGGGTCATGGTCGTGACGACCTTTTGGCCCACCGAGCGTCCGTTGGCGGCGGCGTCGTCGCCGACCTCGATGATCGTCCCCGCGCACTGGTAGCCGACGATGTGGGGATCGTCGACCATGTCGCCGCCGGCGCGATTCAGGGTGTCGCCGCCTTCGATGCTGATGGCTTCGACCTGCACGAGCACGTCGCCTGGCCCGCACACGGGATCGGGGACGTCGGCGTACTCGAAGACCTCGGGCGGACCGGTGCGGCGATACACGGCAGCTTTCATGGCCGCAGCTTGCACGCTCCGCGGACCCGCCGCCAGATCGGCCGCGGGTAACGTCGCCCCTCTAGCGAACTTTGTTTCTTTCATCACGCCCGGCCGTAGTGGCGGCCCAAAGTTTGCGGAGGAGCGCCAGCCAATGTGTCGGAGCATCAAGACGCTGCGGGGTGAGGAGTTCGCGCGCGACGACCTCGAGGCGGCCGCCCGCCAGTTCGTGCGCAAGCTCAGCGGCTACCGCGAGCCATCGCAGGCCAACCGCGAGGTGTTCGAACGCGCCATCGTCGAGATTGCCGCCTCCGCGGAACGCCTGATGGACGGGCTCGTCACCCGCTGACCGGGATATTCGCGAGCCCCTCGACCACCTCGGCCTGGGGGAGCGCATCGAAGATCTGCGGCGCCACCTTCACCTTGAGCGAGCGGCTTCCACCCCCGAGGATGATCTCGTCGCATTTCATCACCGCGGCGTCGACCCAGATGGCGAGATGGCTCGGCAGGGCGAGGGGTGTCACCCCGCCGATGGCCATACCGGTGAGGACGGCGGTCTCATCGGCGTCGGCGAAGGAGACCTTCTTGACACTCATGCGCTTCCGGATGGTGTGGTTGACGTCGAGGCGATAGGTGGCGAGCACGACGCACGCCGCGTAGTCGCGCGGCTCCGACTTGGAGGCCACGACGATCGTGTTCGCCGAGACTTCGGGGGCGTAGCCATACCGCTCGCAGAACGCCGCGGTGTCGGCGTAGTCGGGATCGCAGGGAATGACTTCGTACGGCATGCCCGTCTCGTCGAGGGTGCGTCGGACCCGCGCTTCGATGTCATCGCTGCCGGGTTCTGACATGAGGCACCTCACTTCCGTCGTAGTACCCTCGCCGGTCGCACGGGGGTGTAGCTCAGCCTGGTAGAGCGCTACGTTCGCAACGTAGAAGTCAGGGGTTCAAGTCCCCTCACCTCCACGGTAAATGTGCTGGTCAGCGCCAGCGTCGTGCCGCCGCCGTTTCGCCGCCTCCTTCCAGGTCCGCGCAGAGTCCGCGACATCCGCGTGTGCGGTCGCGTGTGCGGTCCCGGTAGATGCTCTCCACTGTGGCTCCGGTAGATGGGTGACACTCCTCGGACGCGGCTCCGGTAGCTGGGCGACAGTGGCTCCGGTACCTGCGTTACACCTCTCTGGCTGACGGGCTGTGCTTCCGGTTCGACGTTGTCGGCCGGGAGGGTTGTCGTGTTGGTGGAGCTGGGACTGGTGGAGCAGCGTTATCAGGCTGTGCTCGAAGTGCTCAACGACGGGGCGACGGTGACCGAGGTCGCCATCCGGTTCGGCGTGACTCGCCAGAGCGTGCATCCTGGCTCCGCCGGTACGCAGCACAGGGGCTGGTGGGTCTGATCGATCAGCCGATGACGCCAATTGCCCCGGCGGCTAGCTCTCGCGTTCCTCCGCACCGCACGGTCACACCCTGCCGGCCTCCTTGCGGCATCATGTCCGGCGGCCGTCCAGAAATGCGTGATTGGTCAACCGTGAAGCAGACGGAAGAGTGATGTGAGGTACCTCGGCTCCAAGACCAGCACCCTGCCTGAGCTCCAGAAGCTGGTCCTCTCGCGCGTCCGAGACGGGTCGTTCTGCGATCCGTTCGGAGGGATCGGCTCGG
>DATDOY010000280.1:0-12992 GCA_035293045.1 Acidimicrobiia bacterium | reverse complement strand
CAGGGCCGCCACGCCCTCAAAGGCATCGACGAGGAAATCCAGCTCTACTCGGTCGAGGACTAGGGAGTGGCCGTGGAACCGTGGCAGGAACCGGTAAGGGGCGGGGGGCCCGACCGGAGTTTCTTCGGGCTGTCTGGCCTCGAGCAGGTCCGGGCCTACGTGCAGGGCGTGGCACCAATCCCGCCGATCCACCACCTCACCGGCATCATGCCGACCCAGTGTGGACCGGGGACGGCGACGGTCGTGGGGCCGGCCACCCCGTGGTTGGTGGTGGGGCGAGTCGTGGAGCCCCACCTGCTCGTGGAGACGGCCCTCCTTTTGGCCACGCGCACGGTCGCTCCACCCGCCACCGGTGTCGAAGTCCTCTGGCTGTCGTCGACCCAACTTCGTCATATCGAGGCCGATAACCGGATGCTCTTTGCGCGGAGCAGCATCATCCACAGTGGGCGCCAACTCGCCCTGGCCGAGGTCATGGTCGAAGACGGGTCCGGGCGCCAGGTCTGGCACGCCACCTGGCAGGCGCGGCTCCGCCCGATGGAGGACGTGCCACCTCCTCCGGCGGTGCTCGAGCGCGCGGCACACCCGAGCTACCCGACCCCTGATCCCTACGAACGGCCCCTCGATCCCCAGGCGTCCGAGTGGATGGCCGGCGGGTTGCCCAATTGGCACGAACGCCTCCGAGCCGTCGTCGCCCGCACGGCGATCCCGCCTCTGTCCTGGCTCACCGGGCTCCGACTCACCGACATCGGCGACCACGGGGCTGAGGTCACCATGCCGGCCACCGCGTGGCTCAGCGATGGCACCGGCCGGCTCATGGTGGGCGCGCTGGCCCAACTCGCGTCGGTCGCGTGCATGTCGCCGGCCGCGTGGACATGTGATCCGGGCCGAACCCCAATCACGCTCCGGTTCGATCTCGAGTTGCGCGCCCGCTCGGTACGTGCCGACGGACAGGAACTCCGCGCGGTCGCAAGGCTGGAGCACCGAGATGATGAGTTGATGGTGGCGCGGGGCGAGGTCTTCGACGGGCGTGCCTGCGTGGCGACGGCGAGCCATGTCAGCCTCGATGTGCCCGTGTCCGGGCCGCGAGCCGGTGGCGCGGGCGAGCGGGTGCTCGCCACGATTCTGTTCACCGACATCGTCGGGTCGACGGACCAGGCGGCGCGCCTCGGGGACGCGGCATGGCGTGACGTCTTGGCGCGCCACGACGCCGTCGTCCGGCGTCATCTCGAACGCTTTCGAGGCCGGGAGGTGAAGACCATGGGCGATGGGTTCCTCGTCACGTTCGACTCTCCGACTCGCGCCGTCGAGTGCGCGTGCGCCATCAGGGCGGAGGTTCGAGCGGTCGGGGTCGAGATCCGCGCCGGAGTGCACATCGGCGAGTGCGACCTTGTTGGCGGAGACGTCACTGGGATGACCGTCAACATGGCGTCCCGCATCGAGGCGGCAGCCGGGCCGGGGGAAGTCTGGGTGTCGGACGCGGTCCGTTCACTCGCGTCGGGCGTGGCTCTCTCTTTCAAGGACCAGGGCCGCCACGCCCTCAAAGGCATCGACGAGGAAATCCAGCTCTACTCGGTTGAGGACTGAGTCACCCGTCGGGTTGGGGGTCGCGCCACATCGGCCAGATGAGCGGACCCCTCTTGCCGAACCGCACCTCGCCGGTCACGCGGAACCCGTGGCGCTCGTAGAACGGGATGTTGGCTTCCTTGGACGACTCGAGGTACGCGGGGACGACCTCGCGATCGCAGCGGTCAAGTATCGGCCTGATGGCGGCGGAGCCGTGCCCCTTCCCTTGCTCGGCGGGGTCGGTCCCGAGGCCGGAGAGGTACCAATGCTCCGGCTCCGCCGGATGCACCGCCTCGATGTGCTGCAATCCCATCAAGGTGGCCAGGCCCCGGTGCCCCATCGCGAGCATGAGCCGCGGCGTGCTCCGAACGACGTCGCTCACGCTCCACTTCCAATGGCCGGGAGCGTTCCACACGGCCACCGCCGCCGAATCGCTGGTGTGAATCTCGCCGCCATGGCGCACGGCATGGGAGATGGCGCCACGCCAAAAGTGCTTCTGGGCGCGTTCATTCTGGGCGCCACCGAGGAGCATGTACTCGGACAAGGGGTCGTCATGAAACGCGCGCGCCAGCGTGCGGACCCACACTTCGATCGGATCGGGCACGTTGAACCCCCCGCAGCGCGGTGTGGCGCCTCGCGGCATCACGTTGGCGGAGGGCGGGGGATTTGAACCCCCGAGGAGCCTTAACAGCCCCTACTCGCTTAGCAGGCGAGCACCTTCGGCCACTCGGTCAGCCCTCCGCCGAGCAGCATAGGGGCGTCACGAAACGAGAGCGCCCTCGAATGGACCCATCCGGATCGCCCCTTGGAGGGATTCACCCTCCCGCCCGCGCACGGTGGCGAGGCGAATCGTCCCAACGACCCCGTCGACCACTGCATCGTTGTCCGACAGGTTGAGCACGACCGCGGCCTGCCCCCGCCGCCACGCCCACACGCCATCGCCCGTCTCGAGCGGCTCATACGGTGCGCCGCGCAGATCGCCGAGTTCCTTGCGGACGGCGAGCGCGTCCCTGCAGAACGTGAGGATCGAGTCGGGGTCGTCGCGCTGAGCGTCGACGTTGCGCGCGAGCGATCCGAACGGGAGCCACGGCTCGACGCCGGCGCCGGTGAACCCCGCACCGGCCGCGTCGGACCACACCATGGGCGTCCGGCACGGGTCGCGCCCCGCGTAGACCGGAAAGAAGCGCTGGCCCACCGGATCGCGCAGTTGCTCCTTGCGAAACTCCGTGTCCTCCATGCCGATCTCATCGCCGTAGTAGAGAACGGGCGTCCCCCGGAGCGTGAGCAGCATCAAGAGCGCGCACTTGGTCTTGGCGGCGTCGCCCTCCGCCCACCGCGTGGGAAAACGGCTCACGTCGTGGTTGGACCCCGTCCACGCCGGCCAGCCGTGCGGTGGGATCGAGCCCTCCACGATCTCGACGCCTTCCCGCAACGACGCGGCGTCGAGCGGGTTGTGCAGGAAGTTGAAGTTGAACGCCAGACTCAACTCGTCGTCGCGCTCGCCGTAGAAGCGCACCATCCGGTTGATGTCGAGGAGGTACACCTCACCGAGCAGCATCCGAGCGGGGTCGTAGCCGTCGGCCACCCCCCGCCATCGCCGAATGACGTCGTGCACCTCGGGCCGGTCGGCGTTGTACACCTGGCTCTGGCCCCGGAGCCGCTCATACCAGTGCGCGTCGTCGGGAACCGGCGGGTTGTCGCGCAACTCGTTGTCCTTCACCACCATGTGGCACACGTCGATGCGAAAGCCGCTGACGCCCCGATCGAACCAGAAGCGCAGGATGTCGTCGAAGGCGTCGCGTACGCCGTCGTTCCACCAGTTGAGGTCGGGCTGCTCGGGAAGGAAGTTGTGCAGGTAGTACTGGCCGCTGGCGTCGTCGAGGGTCCAGGCCGGCCCACCGAAACTGCTCACCCAGTTGTTGGGCGGACCGGCGACTCCGGCGTCATCGATCTTGGGATCGGCCCACACGTAGTAGTCGCGATACGGGGAATCCGTTGACTTGATCGCGTCCTGGAACCACGCGTGCTGGTCGCTGGTGTGGTTGGGAACGAGATCGAGCACGACGCGCAGGTTGCGCGCCGTGGCCTCGGCGACGAGAACGTCGAAGTCGGCCAGCGTGCCGAGGTCCGGGTGGACGCCCTGGTAGTCGGCGACGTCGTAACCCCAGTCGGCATTGGGCGACGGGTGGATCGGAGACAGCCACAGCGCGTCGACGCCGAGCCATTGGAGGTGGTCGAGGCGCGCCGTGATGCCGGGCAGGTCGCCTATGCCGTCGCCGTTGCTGTCGGCGAAGGACCGGGGATAGATCTGATACAGGACCGCGTCGCGCCACCACATGCCGGACGGGACACTAGGCGGCTCGGCGGGGAGAAGCCGCGGTAGGCGCCGGGCGGGATAGCGTGAGCCACGTCGTGGGACCCTCGCTCGTCTTCCGCCGCGCCGGCGTCGCGGTCGCCGCCTTGGCCCTCTTGGCTGCGTGCGGAGCCGACGGAGGGACCGAGACTCCACCTGCCGACGCGGTGTCGTTCGGCACCACCTCGACGACGCTCTCGGACGACGATCCTCCCGTGGTGATCGGCGGCGCGCCCGGCGCCGACGGGCACCGTCCGGTCCGCCTCAACCCCAAGGCGTGGGATGGCGTGGCCACTCGGATCGACGACGAGAACCCCGACGACCGTTTCCACGAACTTCACAGTGAGGGTCACGACAACTTCTGGTTTGGGGTGGAGTTGCACGAGAAGGGGCCGGGATGGACGGGAGAGTTGGGCCTCTTCGCCACCGACTGCATCGGGGCTGGCATTTGTGTGCGGTTCGATCCGGACGGCGGTGCGGGGCCGACACCCCCGTTGCTCGCCGGGCCGACCGGCGAGGTCGACGTCGAACAACTCGACGGCGGCTACGTCCTGACGTTCCGCAACCTCATCTTCACGCGAGAAGACACCGTCACCTACCGCGTCGACACCGTGGTTATCGACACGACGTGAGCTCGCCGCCGACACAGGCCGGCGTGCTCGGGCTCGAAGGCTCGGCGTCTGTGGCGCGTTATCGGGGATTATCCCCGATAACGCGCCACAGACACGGGTGAGCGCGCGGAGGGAGTGGGATTCGAACCCACGGAACCCGAAGGTTCAGATGCTTTCAAGGCAACCCGATTCGTCCGCTCTCGCATCCCTCCGGCGACGAGGTTATCGAGGCGGGATGCGATCCAAACCGCAGAACGGGCGCAGGACATCGGGGACGGTGAGCGAGCCGTCCGCGTCCTGGTAGTGCTCGAAGAGAAAGAGGAGGGTGCGGCCCACGGCGCAGGCCGTGCCGTTCAGCGTGTGCACCAGACGGGTCCCGCCCTCGGCCCGGATGCGAGTGCCCAGGCGGCGGGCGGAGTAGTCGGTGTAGTTCGAGCATGACGTGAGCTCGCGATAACGACCCTCGGAGGGCAGCCACCCCTCGATGTCGTACTTCTTCGCGGCGGGCGCGCCGAGGTCGCCGGCGGCGACGTTCACCACGCGGTACGGGATGCCGAGGTCGGCGAGGATCGACTCCTCGATGGCCAGCAGCGAGTCGTGCTCGTCCCACGACCGGTCGGGGTCCGCATACGAGAACATCTCGACTTTGTCGAACTGGTGGACTCGGAACAGCCCGCGTGTGTCCTTGCCGTATGTCCCGGCCTCGCGACGAAAGCAGGTCGAAAACCCCGCATACCGGAGGGGCAGGTCGCCCTCGACGATCTCGTCGCGATGGAGACCGGCGAGCGGCACCTCGGCGGTGCCGACGAGGAACAGGTCGCCGTCGTCGACGTCGTAGACCTGGGCGCGATCGGTCGGGAAGAACCCCGCCTCCTCCATTGTCTGTTCGCGAACCAAGACGGGGGGCAGCACGGGGACGAAGTCGTGCTCGACGAGTCGCGTCATCACCCACTGCACGAGGGCCAACTCCAACAGCACGGCCTCGCGCATCAGGTAGTGGAACCGCGAGCCGGAGATCTCGGCCGCGGCCTCGCTTTCGACGAACCCCATGGCCGCGCCGAAGTCGGCGTGGTCGAGCGGGGGCGCGGCGCCCGGTTCTCCCACGGTGCCGACCACCTCGAAGTCGTCCTCGCCTCCGTCGGGCGTTTCCTCGGATGCAGGGTTGGGGATCTGCAGCGCCAGCTCGCGAACCTTCACGTCGGCCGCCGACAGCCGTGCTTCGAGCGCCGAGAGTTCCTCCTTGAGCTTCGCGGCGGCCTCGATCTTGGCCGGCCGGTCCCCCTGCGCCGCCTTGCCGATCTCCTTGCTGGCCGCGTTCTGGCGGGCGCGTAGCTCTTCGACCCCGGTGAGCAGCCCGCGGCGCTCGTCGTCGGCGCTCAGCAGGGCGTCGAGCCGTGACTCGTCGCACCCCTTGCGCACGATGCCGCGCCGGTAGGCGTCGTCTTCGCGGGCGCGGCGAAGGTCGATCATCCGGGCCCTCCTACGCCGCGCCGACGCGCATCGAGAAGGGCATCAATGCGGGATCTCCGGGTAGTCGCGCACCTGGCGGCGGATGCGGTCGAGCCACAGCGACGCGTCGCGCCACGCCTTGGACGCCGCCTTGCGCTTGTCGCCCGCCTCTCCATGCCCCGAGGGATACGACCCGAGGAACTTCACGTCAGCCTGCTTGGCGACGAGATTGCGGAGACAGTCGGCGACGAGTTCATCCGACACGTGTCCCTCGAGATCGATGAAGAAGCAGTAGTCGCCGAGGCCCGCCTTGGTCGGTCGCGATTCGAGCTTGGTCAGGTTGATCGCTCTCGCCGCGAACTCCTGGAGGATGGCGAGGAGCGACCCCGGGCGGTCCTGCTTCTGGAAACACACGATCGACGTCCGGTCGTGCCCGGTCGGCGCGGGCACCCCGTGGCCGATCAGCACGAAGCGTGTCTCGTTCTCGGGATGGTCTTCGATGTCCTTGGCGAGCGACGCGAGCTTGTAGATGCCGGCTGCATGGGCGGTTCCGATGGCGGCGACGTCTTTGCGCTTCGAGCGCGACACCCGCTCGGCGGCTTCGGCGGTCGAGTTGGCGGCCTCGAACTCCACGTCGGGGAGGTTCTTGGCCAGCCACCGACGGCACTGCGCAGCCGCGAGGGGAATGGAGATCACGGTGGTGAGTGCGCTCTTCTTCACTCCCGGCTTGGCCAACAGGTTGAGCGAGACCGGCAGCACGATCTCGCGCTGGATGAGCAGGTCGGTGTCGAAGGCCAGCGTGTCGAGCGTGACCGTCACGGCTCCCTCGATCGAGTTCTCGATCGGGACCACCCCGAAGTCGCACTCCCCGCGTTCGACCGCGGTGATCACATCGGGAACGCCCCGTTCGGGGACGCGCACCTCTTCGGCGAGATCGGCCTGGGTCAAGAGGGCTTCTTCAGCGAAGGTGCCAGCCGGCCCCAGGAAGGCGACGCGGGCCATGACGGAGCATCCTAGTGAGCGGCCCTCGCGCCCCAACCGGAGGTTCTCGTTCGTGGACGTGTTCGAAGTCATCCGCACGACGCGCGCCATGCGCCGTCTCGACCCTGACCGCGCCGTCGCGGACGCCGATTTGTGGACGATGCTCGAGGCGGCCACCAAGGGTCCGTCGGGAGGCAACCGCCAGCAGCAGCGCTGGATCGTGGTGCGCGATCCAGCGCTCAAGGCCGCGCTCGGGGTCCTCTATCGCGAGGTCTGGGACCGATATCAGGCCGATCTTTCGGACGATCGCCGCGCCGACCCCGCCGTGCGGGCCAACATGGCGTCAGCGGCCCACCTCGCCGAGCACTTCGGCGAAGCACCCGTGATCCTCGTGGCGTGCGCGCGCCGGCGGGGCGACGTGGAGGCCGCCGTCTACCCCGGCGTGCAGAACCTCCTCCTGGCCGCCCGCGCCCTCGGGCTCGGCGCGACCCTCACCACCATGCACAAGGCCACGTCGGTCGAGGTTCGGCGCCTGCTCGGGATTCCCGACGACGTCGAGATCTTCGCCGTCATTCCGGTGGGGCACCCGCTCGGGCGTTTCGGCGAGGCGCGCCGGCGACCGGTCGACGAGTTCGTCCACTGGGACCGGTGGGGTGCGCACCGCCAGCGCGGAGCCGAGTCCTCGCTCGGGGAGTCGGTGACGTCGGGTCAGTGAATCGGGAGCCGGGCGACGAACTTCGCGCCGTCTCCCTCGGGCGCCTCGACCGAGAGGTCACCGCCGTGCGCGCGCACGATGGCCCGGGCGATGTACAGCCCCAAGCCCATTCCGGGGGCGTCGCCAATGCGGGCGTACTTGCGGAACACGGCCTCGGCTGCGTGACCGGGAACGCCCTTGCCGTGGTCTCGCACCCAAACCAGGGCGTCGCCGTTGCTCGCGCCCACCCCAACCTCGATCGGTGAGTTGGGCTTCGAGAACTTCGCGGCGTTCGAGAGCAGGTTCGCCAGCACCTGACGGAGGCGACCACCGTCGATCGGCGCGGTGACGTCGGCGTCGACGACGACCGACACCGGGTGCTCGGCGACGACGGATTGCAGGTCGTCCACCGCCTCGCGAATCACCGCGGCGACCGGGAGCAGCTCGGGCCGGAGTTGGAGTTGGCCGGCGTCGGCCGCCCTCACGTCGGCGAAGGCGTCGAGGATCCCGGTCACCCCTGACAGGGCGCGGCGGGCGGTGTCGAGCGGAGCCGCCGCGGCCGCGGCATCCCCCCGGTCGATGGCGGCGACGGCGAGGTCGACGGACCGGCGCAGGACAGACACGGCCGGGTTGAGTTCGTGCAACAGCACCGGGACGAGGTCGTCGGCATCGAGGACCGGAGCGGTTCGCACCATGGCGGTTGGGGCGATGGTGGACGCGCCCGACGGCGACCCGGTGTCCCGCCCAGCGGCCCGCGTCCCCCCCGACCCAGGTCGAACGGCGGCGGTCCCCGTGGCCTGACGAGCGGTCGCACCGGCTCTCCCTGCGGCTGGGCAGAGGTCCTTCACGGTCTGCACGAGCCCTGCGAGATTGATGCCCTTCTCGACGCACGCCGCCGCGCCGAGGTCCGTGACCTTCTGGTTCACGTCGGGGTTCACGAAGCCCGAGAGCACGATCACTGCGGTGTCGGGCGACGCGTCCCGGATCAACGGGAGGGCTTCGAGACCGTCCATGACCGGCATCGACAGGTCGAGCAGCATCACGTCGGGCTGTTCGGTCTCCGCCAGCTCGACGGCCTCGACGCCGTTGCGGGCCTCGCCCACGACGGTGAACCCCTCCTCCTCGAGGATGGTCCGGAGCAACATGCGCACGTCGGGGGCGTCGTCGGCGATGGCAACGCGACAGGTGCTCATGAGGGCGCGCTCACGGACCGAACTCCGCCGGGCTCTGGCGCACGAGGTCGCCGGGGGCAATGTCCACAGCAGAAGCCTCGCGCAACATGTCCTGGATGAGCGCCTGAGCGGCCCGATACGTGCGCTCGATGGCTCGCTGGGCTTCCTCGAGGCGCTCGCGCTCGAACGCCCACTTGGCCACGGTCAACCCCTGCACGATGTTGTCGTTGAGCTCAACCGCCTGGCGTTGCCGCGACCGCATCGCGTCCAGCGTTCGCGCCGTTTCCTCGGCGCGGCGCCGCTCGGTGACGTCGCGCACCGCCGCCACGACCTGCCGTTCGCCGTCGACCTCGAGCGGGCTCAGGCTCACCTCGACGGGGAACTCCGACCCGTCGCGGCGCCGTCCCGAGAGCGAGAGCCCCGCCCCCATTGGGCGCGCCTGGGGGTCCTGGATGAACGCGGTGCGATGGGCCTCGTGGCGCTCGCGGAAGCGCTCAGGGAGGAGAAGCTCGACGTGTTGTCCAAAGAGATCGGCTGGCGCGTAACCGAACATCTCGGCCGTCTGGCGGTTGGCGTACGCGATTCGACCGTCGGCGTCGGCGACGATCGTCGCGTCGGGAGCGGCCTCGAGGATCCGGTTCGTCCGCTCCTCGGCCGCAATCGCGGTGCGAAGCAGCGTCTCGCGATCCTCGCGGGCCTGGCGCTGTTCGGTGATGTCCTGGAGGTGCACGACCGTCGACGTCCGGGGGTCGCCAGGGTTCACGATGCCGACGCTCAGCAACACCCACATGGTGCGGCCGTCCGCGTGGAGGTATCGCTCCTCCATCTGGAAGCTCCGGTTCCCGGAACGGATGGCGCCGGAGAGCACCTCTTCGGTGTCGGCGATGTCGTCGGGATGGGTCACGTCCCGCCGCGTGTGTCGCACCAGCTCGTGCTCGGAGCGTCCCAAGAGAGCACACATCGCCGGGTTGACTTCCTGGTACCGACCGTCCGGCGCCACGATGGCCATGGCGACGGGTCCCTGGTCGAAAGCGGTGCGGAAACGCGCCTCCGTCTCGGCGAGGGTTCGCTGCGCCTCTTGCAGCTCGCCGACGCGACGCTCGAGGGCCTCGGCCATCCGGTTGATTTCCTCGGCGACGGCCCGCATCTCCGAACTCCCACGCACCTCGGCCCGCGCGGGCTCTCCCTGAGCGATCCGTTGGACCGTTCGCGAGAGACCTCGGAGCGGACGGAGCAGACGGGTGGTGAGCGCGAGGACGGCGATGACGATGAGAAGGACCACGAGGAGGAGCAACACCGTGATCTTCCCGAGTTCGCGCCCGATACCCCGAAGCGCCACCGACTCCTCCTGCTCGACGACCACGGCGACGTCGAGGTCCGGGACCGTCGCAACCGCAGTGAGGACCTGCTTGCCATCGCGATCGAGGGTGGTGACTCGCTCGCGTTCGAGGACCCGGCTGATGGGGAACACCTCGCCATCGATGGCGCGGTTTCGCTCGGGGTGGAACAAGATGCGGCCGGTACCGTCGGTCACAAACGCCACCGCGTCGGATCCGGTGAGACCCGTTTGCAGCCGCTGGCTCACGATCTCGAGGGGGACGCGCCCCACGAGGGCACCCACGATGGTTCCCGGCGGTCGCTCGATCGGCACGATGAATTCGACGTCGGGCGCGGGAGCTTTGGTCGTCGTCACCGTGCTCGACCCCGGCGCGAGTCGCTCGTAGAGGTCGCGGCGCGGCGGGAGCCCGGCAATGTCCACGAGCTCGCGGTGCGCGGCGGCGGCAAGGGCGGTGCCGTCGAGTCCGTACAGCACGAAGGAGTCGAATGCTGCTCCGGCGCGGAGGGCCACGGCGAGTTCGGTCGACGCTGCGATGGGGTCGGCGAGCTCGCGCCGCGTCGACAGCATCAGCAAGCTCTGCTGGAGGCCGCTGAGTCGCGCCTCGAGCACCGCGGCGAGCCGTTCGGCGTCCGCAACGTGTTCCGCCTCGACCTCGTTGCGGAGGGCGTCGCGGGCGGATTCGCGAATCACGATCGAGCCGACGAGCCCTCCCATTAGCCCCACGGTCAGGACCACGAGCACGAGGCGGACCCCCAGGCTTCCGAGGCGGGCGGTCATGCCTCGATCACGGTGTCCGCTTGACGCAAGAGGTCGGCGCTGAGTGGGGGCAAGCCGAGGTCGGCGGCCGCCTTGGCATTGACGATGACCTCGAAGGTCCGGGGATTCTCGACGGGAACGTCGCCCGGATCCGCGCCGGTGAGGATCCGCACGGCCTGGCGGCCGAGTTGCGCGAGCAATTCGTCGGTATCCGGCTGCAGCACCAGTAGGGCACTGGCCGCGATGTCCGTGTTGGCGATGAGGGGAATCCGCCGTTCGGCCGCCGCGGGCTCGATTGTGGCGAGGGAGCGAATCGCCGTGGGGGCGTTGGCCACCACGATCGCCTGGGCGCCCGAACCGACGAGGGCGTCGATGGCCCGGACCACGTCGTCGTCGCCCCGGAATGCCTCGGCGACCACCTCGATCCCGAGGTCAGGCCCTGCTCGCGTGAGGGCGTCTCGGTGCGGCGGTGCCGCCGGGTCGTCGGCGGGGAACAGGATTCCGATCTTGGCCAGTCCCGGGATCGCGTCTCGGGCGAGGGCGAGCGTGCGGTCGGCGGGGACGCGGAAGGTCACGCCCGTGAGGTTTCCCTCTGGGGCCTCCTCACTCTCGACGAGACCGACGGCGCTGGGGTCGTTGACGAGAAAGAGGATCGGGACGTCTGCGGTCGCTTCGGCGGCAGCCGCGGCGCCGGTACTCGAGAAGGCGAAGATGAGGTCGGCGCCGTCGCCGATCCATCCCTCGACGACTTCCCGAGCGTCCTCGGGAAGCGCGTGGGCCTCGTTGGGGTCGGTAGGAAGGATGCGCAACGTGTCGCCCTCCCGAAAGCCGGCGCCGCGAAGCTCGGCGAGCAGGGGGGCTGGGTTGCCGCTGTTGACCGACCGCAGGAAGGCGATGGTGGTGACCTTCTGGGTGGCGTCCTCGTCGCCGCCGCAACCCGGGACGGAGAGCAAGAGGATCGCCACGATGCCTGCGACTGTCCGCCGCATGTGGCCTCCCGTCAGGAGCGCGTGGAATGGCGCCGATGGCTCGTGGTCGCCCTTCAGTATACGGACGTGGTCCTGACCGCGTTTGCGCGGATGCCGCGCTTCGACCATTCCGGCGGCCAGCAGTTCGGACCGGTCTTAGGCCGCGGTGGTGGTCGTGGTCGTGGGGCCGGTCGAAGTGGAACTCGACGAAGAAGAAGAGGAAGAGGACGACGAAGACGAGGAGGAGGAAGAAGAGGTCGACGAGGTCGACGAGGTGGAACTTGACGACGTGCTCGACGACGTCGAAGAGGTAGAGGTCGACGTCGTCGACGGTGGGTCGGTGGTGGTCGTGGTCTCGGCCGGCGGCACCTCCGCGGGCGTCTCGACGGGATCCTCACGGACTGGCCACGACCCGGCGCACCGAGCGGGCGCGCGACGGCCATCGGGGCCGACGGCGGCGTCGACGTCACCCTGCCACGACGGCGCCCGGCCTCCAGTGGTGGTTTCGGGTGCTCGGGCCCCGAAGTGCTGGGTGATGTAGAGCCGTCCACCCGACGTGCACGCGACGCCGATTCCGACGACGTCGAAGCGGGCGTCGAGCATGCTCATCAGGTGTCGCGGCGACTGGGCGAGCGCCTTGTGGATGAGTGCGCCGTCGCCGGGCACGATCGTGCCGACGTTTTCCGCCGTGCGCGTGTACCGCTCGGGGAGCCGGCCGAGGAAGTCGCTGTGCGAGGCGTCGTACCCGATCATCTCGATCGACCAGTAGCGGGCCGAGTGGGCGAGGTCAGGCGACCAGGCGAGCGGGCTCTGGCCGTGGACGGCGCGCTCGTGGTTGACCCACGCGAAGAGCGCGCCGGCGATCTCCGCCTCGGAAGCGTCCATGGGGGCGACCGGCCCGAGGTACGACACCCACGAACTCCGGTCGCCGGCCTGGGCGGGCAGGATCGGGGTCGGGGCGGGGAGCCGTCCGGCGGTGGCGCCGAGGTCGACAGAGAGGACCTGGGCGCCCGCGGTGGTCGTGGTGGCGTCGCTGGCGGCGGTCGTCGACGGCCCAGCGGTGGCGGGCGTTCGTGCGGCGCCGACCGCCACGCCGGCGGGCGGGC
>DATDOY010000279.1:0-15495 GCA_035293045.1 Acidimicrobiia bacterium | reverse complement strand
CCGCGCTCGATCTGGAACAACCCCGCCATGGTCAAGCGTCTCGAGGCCGCCGCGCCGAGAAGGTTTGACCGCGCCGTGTTGAAGGCGGGGTACTGGTGGGGCGGACGGGCGAGCCCCTTTGAGCCGGTATGGAACCGCTCGCGGTTCACGGCGGTGAAGCAGCGGGTGTCGATCCCGGTGTTCGCCGTCGGGGGGATCCGCGACCGGCACGAGGTCGAGGGGATCCTCGAATCGGGCGAGGCGGACATGGTGGGGATCGGGCGACCCTTCTACGCGGAGGCCGACCTTGCCGAGCGCATCCTCGGTGATCGTCAGACCGAGGCCCTGTGCCAGTACTCGAACCTGTGTGTCCCCGCGCAGATGCTGGGCATGAAGGGCGTCTGCTACAACCCCGAGGTTCGCAAGACCGCGCGCGGAGCGTCGTGAGCGAGGACGCTGCCTTTACCACGGCGACCGCGGAGCAGCTCGGCCGACTCGCCCGCGCGGACGCAGTGCGCCGGCTCTGGGCCCGCGACCACGCGCTCTGGCAGGAAAGCCCCGCCGAAGTGGCCGATCGTCTCGGCTGGCTCGACAGTCCCGACGACATGCTGCACCGAATCGGCGAACTCGAGTCCTTCGCCATCGGCTTGGCGTCGAACGGCTTCACGCACGTGGTCCTGATGGGGATGGGGGGTTCCAGCCTCTTCCCAGAGGTCGCCGTGCGGACGTGGGGCGACGGCGCCGGCGCCCTTCGGGTCGTCATTCTCGACACCACCGATCCCGCCGCCATCCGCCGGGTCACGAATCAATTGCCCCTCGACACCACATTCTTCATCGCGGCGTCGAAATCGGGGACCACCGTCGAGACCCGCAGCCAGCTCGCGTATTTCTGGGATCTCGTCGGCCGAGCGGAGCAGTTCGGCGCCATCACCGACCCGGGGGGCCCGCTCGCCTCGCTGGCGCGCGATCGCTCGTTCCATGCTGTGTTCGAGAACCGACCCGACATCGGGGGCCGGTACTCCGCCCTCTCACATTTCGGGTTGGTGCCCGCCGCCCTCGTCGGCCTCGAGCTTGAGGAGCTGCTCCGGCGGGCGCTCGACATGGTCGACGCATGTCGAGACCTGACAGATGCCAATCCGGGAGCGGTGTTGGCCGCGCAGATGGCGGCCGGCGTCGCGAGCGGCCGCGACAAGCTCACGCTTCGCCTAGCGCCGTCCGTCGCCGCGTTCGGCGCATGGATCGAACAGCTGATTGCCGAGTCGACGGGGAAGCGGGGAACCGGGATCATCCCGATCGACGGCGAGCCCGAGCGGCACGCGACCGCCTATGCAGACGACCGCCTGTTTGTCGGCTTAGGGGTTCCGGTCGATGTCCCGCATCATCCGACGCTGCGGTTCCCCCTCGACGACCCTTACGACCTCGGTGGCGAGGTCGTCCGATGGGAGGTCGCGACTGCGCTCGTCGGTCATCTTCTCGGCGTGAATCCGTTCGATCAGCCCGACGTGAAGGCGGCCAAGGACGCGACCGACGCCGTCCTCGCCAGCGGGATTCCGGCGGTCGGCGAGGAAGACCCCGCGGTCCTGTTGGCCGCGATGGCGCCGGGCGACTATCTCGCGGTTCAGGCGTTCGTCGATCCCGAGGGCGACCTCATCCACGAGATTCAGGCGGCGGCGCATCGCATCGGGAGCGAGCGGGGCGTCGCGGTCACGGTCGGGCTGGGCCCGCGGTATCTCCACTCGACCGGGCAACTTCACAAAGGCGGACCCCCGATCGGTGTGTTCCTCCAGGTGGTCCAACCCGACGCGGAGGATTTGGCAATTCCCGGGGCGGGGTATTCATTCTCAGATCTCAAGCGGGCCCAGGCGGCCGGCGATCTGCGAGCCCTCCAGGCCCGCGGGCTGCGGGCCGCCAGGGTTTCCGCCGAGGCCCTGGTCACAACGGCGTTCGAGTGACCACGGGTAGGGCACGGAGGTGAGTGGATGAACGTGACGGCGTGGCCCGACCCCGACGACGCCGAGGCAGTCCGGGATCCCCGCCCGTTGACGCCCGGGGCTGGTGCGCGTGGTCACTGCGTACACTCAGGCCATGATGGACGAAGCGGCCGGCCTCGAGTCGGTCCTGGCGCGCCCCAACCGCGTGCTGACCGTCCCGAACTTGCTCTCGTTCGGCCGCCTGCTGTGTGTGCCGTGGTTCTTGTGGCTGCTCTTCGCCCAGGATGAACGCGTCGGCGCCGCTGTGCTCCTCGCCGTCCTCGGCGCCACCGACTGGGTCGACGGCTACATCGCCCGTCGCTTCGACCAAGTCTCCGAGTTCGGGAAAGTGCTCGATCCAACGGCGGACCGCATTCTGCTGGGCGTGGCAGCCGTTGCGATCTGGATCGATGGGGGAATTCCCGGCATCGTCTTCTGGCCGGTCGTGATCCGAGAGATCCTGATCTCGA
Source organism: Acidimicrobiia bacterium (assembly GCA_035293045.1). GTDB lineage: Bacteria > Actinomycetota > Acidimicrobiia > IMCC26256 > JACPCJ01 > DATDOY01. The sequence goes on along the minus strand of DATDOY010000279.1, from coordinate 13,076 downwards.
TCGCGGTTGTGGCCCTAGCGGCAATGGGCGCTCGTCGTCTCGACGTCCTCTGGGTCGGAAAGGCCGGCGCCTTCGGCCTGATGTTCGCTTTCCCGTTCTTCCTCCTGGCGCATGCGGTCGACGACTCCCGCGAGCTGTGGCGCTTTCTCGCGTGGGGGTGCGCGATCCCGGGCGTCGCCTTCAGCTATTACGCCGCCTACGAATACGCCCGCCTCGTGCCGTCGGCACTCAGCGAAAAACGTGCCGCGAGCGCGGCTGCCCACCCCGAAGGGTCGGCGCGATGAAGGCCGTCATCATGGCCGGGGGAGAGGGCACCCGCCTTCGTCCGCTCACGAGCAACGTCCCCAAGCCCATGTTGCCGATGGTCAACCGGCCGATGATGGAGCACATCGTCGGCCTGCTTGCTCGACACGGGTTCGACGACATCGTCGTGACCGTGGCCTATTTGGCCAACCACATCCGCAACTACTTCGAAGACGGCAGCGAGTTCGGGGTGCAGATCCGTTATGCCGTCGAGGAGGAGCCGCTCGGCACGGCCGGCTCCGTGCGCAACGCCGCCTCCGAGCTTGACGACACCTTTCTCGTCATCTCGGGCGATGTCCTCACCGACATCGATCTGGGCCAGGTGCTCAAAGCGCACCAGCAAGCGAATGCGACCGCCACCATCGCGCTCACCAGGGTGGACAACCCGCTCGAGTTCGGCATCGTCATCACGCGGCCCGACGGATCGATCGAGCGCTTTCTCGAGAAGCCAGGGTGGGGAGAAGTCTTCTCCGACACGATCAACAGCGGCATCTATGTGCTCGAACCCACGGTCTTGGACTTCATCGACGAGGGCACATCGGTGGACTTCTCGTCGGACGTGTTTCCGACGCTCCTCGACAAGGAACTCCTCATGCACGGGCATGTCGCCGAGGGCTATTGGGAGGACGTCGGCACGCCGGAGGCGTACCTCCGTGCCCACCGAGATGTCCTGAGCGGCAAGGTCTCCGTCGACGTGCCGGGATTTCGCATTCGCGAGGGCGTCTGGCTGGGGGAGGGCGCCGATGTCGACCCCGAGGCGATCATCGAGGGCCCCGTCGTCATCGGTGACAACTGCAAGGTCGACGCCGGTGCCCGGCTGGGGTCGTACGTGGTGCTCGGTTCCGACGTCATCGTGAAGCACGACGCGGTCATCGAACGAAGCGTCGTGCACGACCACACGTATTTGGCCCCCGCCGTGCGCCTGCGGGGCTGCTCGGTGGGAAGGGCCTGCGACCTGCGCCACGCCGCGCGGGTCGAAGAGGGCGTCGTCCTCGGCGACGAGTGCTTCGTGGGTGAGCACGCGGTCATCAACCCCGGCGTGAAGGTGTACCCGTTCAAGACGATCGAGCACGACGCGGTGATCAATTCGTCGGTCGTATGGGAAAGCCGGGGCGCTCGAAGCTTGTTCGGCGCGCGTGGCGTCAGCGGCCTCGCCAACGTTGACATCGGCCCGGAACTCGCCGTGCGTCTCGCGATGGCCTACGGCAGCACGCTCAAGAAGGGCTCTGTCGTCACGGTGAGCCGCGACACGAGCCGCACCGCACGTGCGCTCAAGCGGGTGATCCAAGGTGCCCTCAACCTGTCGGGCATCCACGTCGACGACCTCGAGTTGGCGCCGGTCCCGCTGACGCGCTTCCAAGTGCGCAACGATCGAGCGAGCGGAGGCATCACGGTGCGGCTGGCGCCCGGCGATGCTCAGAGCGTCGAGATTCGGTTCTTCGATGCGGAAGGCAAGGACCTCACCGAAGGCGCCCAGCGCAAGATCGAGCGCCAGCTCATGCGCGAGGACTTCCGCCGCGCGTTCGCCGGTGACATCGGGGATCTCGTGTTCCCGCCGCGCTCGCTCGAGTTCTACACCGCCGCGGTGACCCGCTCGGTCGACCCCCAGCGCATCCAAGAGCACCGCGTGAAGGCCGTGCTCGACTACTCGTTCGGATCGACGTCGCTCGTCATGTCGACCGTGCTCTCGAAACTGGGCGCTGAAGTCCTCGTCGTCAACCCGTACGCGGCAACGGCCGCCGCGACCGAATTGAGCGACGCGGGCGCTCGCGCCCCCCGGATCGGCGATCTTGTGCGCACGTCGGGGAGCAACCTCGGATGTCTGCTCGATCCGGACGGCGAGACCCTCATCCTCGTCGATGACGAGGGTACGGTCCTCACGCCCGACCAGGCCCTGCTCGCCCTCGTGGAGCTGGTCACCTCTCGCCGGGCGGGAGCGCGCGTCGCGCTGCCGGTGAACGTCAGCGCTGCCGCGGCGCGGATCGCCGAGGCCAACGGCGCCAGCGTCGTCTGGACCAAGCTCACGTCGGCGGCGCTGATGGAGGCGGCCGTGGAAGACGCCGCCGATTTTGCCGCGTCGAGGGATGGGGGCTTCGTTTGGCCGGAGTTCCTTCCCGCCTTCGATGCCGTCGCCACCTTCGCTCAGGTCATCGACCACCTGACGGCGAGCGGCCGCCGCCTCTCCGACATTGTGAGGTCGCTCCCGCGTTCTCACGTCGTCGAGGACGCCGTACCGACGCCCTGGGAGCAGAAGGGCACGGTCATGCGGACGCTGATGGAGCGGGCGCAGGACCACGAGATCGTGCTGATCGACGGGGTGAAGGTCTTCCACCCAGACGGTTGGGTCCTTGTGGCACCGGACAGCGACGCTCCGGTGACGCGGATCTGGGCAGAAGGCACGAGCGACCATGACGCCCGCCGTCTCGCCGAGGAATACGCGCAGCGGATCCGAACGCTGCTGCGCTGAGCGAGGGGCACGGTCCACTAGCGTCTGCCGTCATGGACTTTCCCAGCGATCTCCGATACCTCCCGACCCACGAGTGGGCCCGCGTCGAGGGCGACCGCGTCACGGTGGGCATCAGTGATTTCGCCCAGGACGCGCTCGGCGACATCGTCTATGTGGAGCTTCCGGCGCTCGGACGCTCGGTCGCGGCCAACGAGGTGTTCTGCGAGGTCGAGTCGACCAAGAGCGTCTCCGACATCTACGCGCCCGTGGCGGGGGAGATCATCGAGGTCAACACGGAACTCAGCGACTCGCCCCAGAAGATCAACGACGCCCCCTACGGCGACGGGTGGATCTGCGTGATTCGGGCGGCTGACCTAGGGGAGGCGCAGGCGCTTCTCGACGCCGACGGCTACCGGAAGGTCGTCGAGGAAGCCTGAGGTCGGCCATGGCAGCCTCCTGGCGGATCGTCGACGATCTCGACGTAGTGCAGACCGGCGCCGAACGCATGGCGACCGACCTCGCGCTGCTCGCCGACGTCGCCCGAGGTGGTCGGCCAGCGCTCCGCTTCTACACGTGGGACCCGCCCGCGCTCTCGCTGGGTCGGTTCCAGCCCGCCGATGATGTCGACGAGGACGCCTGCAGGGCTCGCGGGGTCGACGTGGTCCGGCGACCCACGGGCGGTCGAGCGTTGCTGCATGGCGGCGACCTCACCTACGCCGTCGCCGTTCCGCGTCCCAAGGGCGAGGCGGGCTCGGTCGCCGCGCTCTACAACACCTTGGCGGAGGGCCTGATCACCGGGCTCCGCACATTGGGGGTGTGCGCGCAGGTCGCGCACCACGCGGGTGAGACGTCGGCGGCGTGCTTCGCGAGCCTCCGCGGATCGGATCTCCGCGTGAACGACCGGAAGCTTGTCGGCTCCGCCCAGGTGCACAAGGAACACGCGGTGCTTCAGCACGGTTCGGTGCTCCGCACGCGCCTGGCCTTCGACGAATGCGACCTCCTCCGTTTCGACGAGGAGGCGCGGCGCCGCGAGGCCCGCGCCCGCCTGCGGGCCTCGACGATCACCCTCGAGGAGCTGGGGGTCGACGTCGACGTGAGCGCCCTCGCCATGGCGCTGACCAGGGGTTTTGCCACTTCCCTCGACCTCGACCTTCAGTGGAGCGAGAGGTCGAGGGCGTTCGTTGCCGCGAGGCAGGCCCGTCAGTAGCCTGGGGTGCCAACGAAGGGACCGTCTCCTTGTTCTGTAATCAGTGCGGGCATGACAACCCGCCGCGCTCGGGCTACTGCTCGTCCTGCGGCGCCAAGCTGGAGTACGAAGTGGCCGAGCAGACGACGGCGTCGTTTCCCGCGGTCGGATCCGAGGACGCGGGCGGCGTCGACGACATCAGCCCGACCGAGGGCCTGCTGTTGGTTCTGCGAGGACCGAACGCCGGCAGCCGCTTCCTCTTTGACCAAGAGTTGGTGCGCGTGGGGCGTCACCCGGAGGCCGACATCCTTCTCGACGACATCACCGTGTCGCGCCTACACGCCGAGATTCACCGTGGACCGGACGGGTTCTCCGTGTGCGACGTGGGGTCGCTCAACGGCACCTACCTCAACCGTCGGCGAGTGGAGAAGGCCGTCTTGCGGAGCGGCGACGAATTGCAGATCGGGCGCTTCCGTCTGGTGTTCTATACGGGCGAGGCAAAGGCCGAGGCGTCCGCATGAAGGCGACGCCCGTTACGGGCACCCCTCTCATCACGGGCATGAGGCGAATGAGGAAGGCGAGAGCATGAGCGACGGGTCGCATCGATCGATCGGCGAGGTGCTCGACCTTCTCAAGCCGGAGTTCCCCGATGTCACCGTGTCGAAGATCCGGTTCTTGGAGAGCCAGGGGCTCATCGCCCCGGAGCGCACGCCGTCGGGGTATCGGAAGTTCTACGGTCCCGACGTCGATCGCCTGCGGTGGATCCTGGGTCAACAGCGAGATCACTTTCTCCCCTTGAAGGTGATCAAGAGCCGACTCGCTCAACTCGAGGAGCACGACGCGCTCCGGGACACGCCCGAGTCGACCATCGCGGTTGCCACAGTGCCACCGGCCACCGAGCCGGCCCGCGTACCGATGGGTGACGGAGTCGATGTGACCGTGGCCAAGGATGTTCCGGGAAACGGCGAGGGCATTGCCATGACCTCCGGCGCGGCTCTTTCCCGAGAAGAACTGGCGAGGGCAACTGGTCTCGACGGCAAGACCCTCGACGAACTCGAGAGCTACGGGCTTCTCCCGGCCCCGATGGTCACGGGATCCGAGGCCATCTACGACGAGGACGCCCTCGTGATCGCCCGCCTGGCGCGGGGCTTCCTTCGGCATGGCGTCGAAGTCCGCCACCTCCGGATGTACCGCACGTTCGCCGAGCGGGAAGCGACGTTCGTCGGCCAGCTCGTCAATCCGATTCTTCGGCAGAAGAATCCCGAGGCCCGCCAGACCGCCCGGGAGACGGTCGCCGAACTGGCGCGCCTGGGGGGAGGCATGCGGGCGGCGCTCCTCCGCGTGCAGCTGCGCGCGGCGTTCGGCGAGTAGCGCCGCGGGTGGCGGCGCGAGATCTCCTCGACCCTGAGGCTCTCCATGGCGCGGTCGAGCGCATGGGCAAGGAGATCTCGACCGATTACCCCGACGGCGTGCTCCTCGTGGCCGTGCTCAAGGGGTCGGTCGTGTTCCTCGCCGACCTCGTGCGAGCCATTCCCACTCCGGTCGAGGTGGATTTCCTCGCCATCTCTCGGTTCGCACCCGATACCGGCCGCGTGCGAATCATCAAGGATCTCGACGGCGAGGTGACCGACCTCGACGTCGTCCTCGTCGAGGACATCGTCGATACCGGGTTGGGTTCCACATTTCTGCGACGACACGTCGAGGCGCTCGGCCCGCGCTCGGTTCGCATCTGCACGTTGCTCGATCGCGTTCACCGCCGGATCGTCCCCATCGAGGTGCACTACCGGGGGTTCGAGATCGACGACGAGTTCGTCCTCGGATACGGACTCGACTTCGAGGAGCGCTATCGGAATCTCGACCGCATCGTCGTGGGCGACATCAAGGCGCTTGCCGACGACGCGAACCATCACGTCGTCGACCTCTACGGCACGCGCTAAACGCGACCCGCGTGCAGGTCCCGTCGCAGCCGGGGCAGCGAAGGCCGATGGTAGGGTGGCCGGGACGAGACGCCCGGCCGGCGTGAGACCGCGGGGCGCGAGGAGGTGCCGTGATTCGGGTGGAGCTAGTGGGGGTGCGGGTCGAGCAGGCGACGAATCAGCCCATCGTGCTCCTCCGCGAACTCGAGACCGGCGGTCGGCACCTTCCGATCTTCATCGGCCAACCCGAGGCCACGGCAATCGTCTACGCGCTGCAAGGCATCGAGACGCAACGTCCGATGACCCACGACCTCGTCACGACCGTGTGGAAGGAACTCGAGATTCGGCTCAATCAGGTCAACGTCACCGAGCTGCGCGACGGCACGTTCTACGCCGAGCTCGAACTCGTGCAGCATGGTGAGGTCTACCGGATCAGCTCCCGCCCGTCCGACGCCATCGCGCTCGCCGTGCGCCAGCAGGAGCCCGTTCCGATCTTCGCCGACGAGGCCGTGCTCGAGGAGGTCGGCGTCGTCCTCGAGCCCGATGACGAAGAGGAACAGGTCGCTCAGTTCCGCGAGTTCCTCGACCACGTGCACCCCGAGGACTTTGCCACGTAGCCGCACCGGGCGGGGGTGGCGCCGGCCAGTCACGCGCCTTCGCCTCGAGCCCGAGAACCGGGTCACGATCGGGTTCGCGATCCTCGCCGGCGTCGTCGTGGTGGGCACGAGCTGGTTCACCCTTGTCGAGAACTTCTCACTGATCGACGGGCTGTATCAGACGGTGTTGACGATCTCCACGGTGGGCTTTCGAGAGGTTCACCCTCTCGACGACGGAGCGAAGATCTTCACGATCTTTGTCATCCTGTTCGGCGTAGGGGCCACCCTCTTCACCGTGACAGCGTTCTTCGAGACCGTCGTAGAGGACCAAATCGGCCGGATAGGGAGGCGCCGCATGGAGCGCAAGATCGCTGGACTCAGCGGCCACGCGGTGGTCTGTGGCTACGGGCGCGTTGGGCGCACGGTGGCCAAGCTGCTGAATCCGTCCATCGGTGTGGTCGTGATCGACAATCAGGCGGAACGGGCCGCGCACGCGGCGACGGCCGGTTACCCGACGATCGAAGGCGACGCCACCGACGACGAGGTGCTCGCCCGCGCCGGGCTCGCACGAGCGCGGACGCTGGTCGCCGCAGTCCCGTCGGACGCGGACAACCTCTACATCGTTCTCTCGGGGCGGGCTCTCGAACCGTCGCTCCACATCGTCGCGAGGGCGAGGGCTGAAGTCAGCGAACCCAAGCTGCTCCGCGCCGGTGCGGATCGTGTGATCAACCCGCAGGAGATCGGCGCTCGGCGTATGGCGGCGTTCGCCCTGCAGCCGGCGGTTTCCGATTTCGTGGACGTCGTCGTCCACGGCTCTGGCGACGTCGCGTACCGACTCGAAGAGTTTCGCATTGACGATCAAGCGAGCGTGGCGGGCTCGTCCATCCGCGATGCGCAGATTCGCGACCGCACGGGCGCCCTCGTGCTGGCGCTGCGATCCGGCGACGACCACTTCGTCACGAATCCCGGTCCCGACACCCTCTTGGACCCGGGGATGACCGTCATCGCCATCGGGACGCCCGAGCAACTCGACCGGCTCCACGCCTACGTGGAGCGTCGGGATCGAGGCTCGGAGCGCCAGAACGCCCCTGGGTGAGCGAGCGTTGACGGTCCGCGCGGTAGGGGGTAGCGTACAGGCCGGTAACTACACTCGTGTGAGTCGATCCGCGGCCCAGAACCTGGAGCACCCATGAGCCAACTTCCTCTCGGTAGCGACACCCACCAGGATGCCGATCCTGAGGGTTTTCGCGGGCCTGAGGTCTGCAAGATCGTCGGGGTGTCGTACCGGCAGCTCGACTACTGGACCCGCACCAATCTGATCCGGGCTTCGGTTGCGGAAGCCCGGGGGAGCGGAACCCAGCGCCTCTACTCGTATCGCGATCTCGTTGAGGTGAAGGTCATCAAGAACCTGCTCGACGGCGGCGTCGCCCTCCGCCAGGCGCGACGGGCGGTCGAGTACCTACGCGAGCACCTCGGCGAGGAGCTCTCCTCCGTGAGTCTTGTGATTGCAGGGAACAACTCCGTGCTCGCGCACACCGACGGTGAGATCGTCGATCTCGTCCGGCGCGGCCAGGGCGTCCTCAACATCATGCCGCTGGCGTCGCTGAAGGCCGAGCTGGACGCCAAGATTCACGAGTTCGTGCCTCGCGCCTCTCAGAACGCAGGCGATCCCCACGATTCCCGCCCGGTGCCGAGCACCCCGGCGGAGGCCGAAGTCCGGGCGACCGGAGGAGGGTAGGCATCAACGAGGAGGCGTTGCCGCACGAGCGCGTTCGCTTCGCTCACAACTCGGAGCGACAGTTCGCGAAGCTGCTCGACTTCTATGGCATCGAGTGGGACTACGAGCCGCGCACGTTCGTCCTCACCTCCGACAGCGAGGGCAAGCCGCAGGAGGCATTCACGCCCGACTTCTACTTGCCGGCCTACGACCTCTTCATCGAAATCACCACGCTGAATCAGAAGCTGGTGACAAAGAAGAACCGCAAGGTTCGACGGCTTCGCGAGTCGTACCCGGGCGTCAAAGTCAAAATCTTCTATCAGCGCGACTACTTGCGCCTGCTCGTCAAGTACGGCCTCGAACCGCCGAGCCAACACGTCCTTGACGACGAAGGGGTCACCGAGCTGCGTTTCGACGACGTCGTCTCCGGGACCCCGTTCGACGAGGCCGGAACGGCCTGAGCGTTCCCCGTCTGCCCGTTCCTCGACCCCCTCGATGCCGGCCCTAGGCTCGGGAGGTGGCCACTGTGGAGCGGTCGATTCTCGACGCTGAGCATCGAGCCCTTGGAGCTCGCATGACGCCGTTCGGCGGCTGGGACATGCCGCTTCAGTACGACGGCGTACTCGAAGAGCACCGCCGCTGCCGGGAGCAGGCCGTTGTGTTCGACGTCTCTCACCTCGGAAACGTGCGGGTCGGCGGCCCTGGGGCCTTCGACGGCCTCCAAGGCCTCCTCACCAACGACTTGCGCAAGGTCGAGCCCGGTCGGGCGCAATACACCCATCTGCTCGACGAAGCGGACGCCCACGTGGTCGACGACATCATCGTGTGGTGGCTCGCATCGTCCGGTGATGGTGACGACGACTTCCTCGTGATCCCGAACGCTTCCAACACCGACCCCGCTCTCGCTGCCCTCCGTGAGGCCGTTCCCGGGGGCGCGGTCGACGAGGTCACCCATACGCGGTCGTTTCTGGCCGTCCAGGGTCCGGAGGCCCGAACGAGGCTGAAGGCGGTCCTCCCCGAAGCGGTCGACGTTGGTCGATTCCGCGTCGGCACGACGATGTTCGCGGGCGCGGAGGTGATCGTGGGCGGCACGGGATACACCGGTGAGGACGGCGTCGAGCTGTACGTGCCCGGGTCGGTGGCCGTCGAACTCTGGCGGGCCATCCTGGCGGCCGGCGTCACGCCGGCGGGCCTCGGCGCACGCGACACGTTGCGGCTCGAGATGGGATACCCCCTCCACGGCCACGAACTCGGTCCGGGAATCACGACCCTGCAAGCGGGGCTCGGATGGGTGGTGGGCTGGGACAAAGGCCCGTTCCGGGGCTCTCGCGCGCTTGCCGCGGAGCGGGACGCCGGTGTCGCCCGCCTCCTGCGTGGTCTCACCCTCGAGGGCCGTCGGCCGCCCCGAGAGGGGTACCGCGTGCTGTGCGACGGCGAGCCGGTGGGGGCCGTCACAAGTGGCAACTTTTCACCCACCCTCAACCATGGGATCGCCCTCGCCTTCTTGCGGCCCGACTGCGAGCCCGGAGTCACGGTGGAGGTTGAGATCCGCGATAAGAAGGAACCGGCGACGGTCGTCGACCCGCCGTTCGTGCATCGCTAGGAGTCCCTTGCCCGACTACGTCCCCCATACCGACGCCGAGATCGACGCCATGCTCGGATTCCTCGGCCTTGATCATCTCGGTCAGCTCTACGACCACATTCCCCACGCCGTGCGCCTCGCCCGAGGTCTCGACCTCCCCGAAGGCCTCTCGGAGTCGGAGGTGATCTCCGCGTTCGACGGCTTCGCCCAGCGAAACCGCGCCGCGGCAACCGACCTGGTGTGCTTTGCGGGCGGCGGCGCGTACGAGCACGAGCTGCCGAGCGCGGTCAAGGCGATGGCGTCGCGCAGCGAGTTCCTCACGTCGTACACGCCGTATCAGCCCGAGCTCGCGCAGGGCGTCCTCCAGGCGCTGTTCGAGTACCAGTCGATGCTGTGCGCCCTGTCGGGCCTCGATGTCGCCAACGCCTCGCTCTACGACGGCGCGTCGGCCGCCGTCGAGGGCGTCAACCTCGCCGCCGCGGCCACCGGACGCCGGCATGTCGTCGTGTCGCGCGGGATCCACCCTCACGTACGCGCCGCGCTCCACACGTACGCCGCAGGATCCGGCCTCGCCATCACCGAGGCGCCGCTCGCGGACGGGGTGACGGCATGGCCGGCCGACCTCGCCGAACCCGCGTGCCTGCTCGTCGCCTACCCGAATTACCTCGGGGTCCTCGAGGATGTCAGCGAGGCGGCCCGGCTCGCGGAGTCCAACGGCGCCCTGCTCGTGGCGTATGCCGATCCCGTCGCGAGCGGACTGCTCCGTTCGGTCGGCTCGATGGGAGCCGACGTCGCCGTCGGTGAGGGCCAGCCCTTCGGAAGCGCCATGTCCTTCGGCGGCCCTTACGTCGGCCTCTTCGCCGTGAAGGACGCCGCCTACGTTCGCCGCTGGCTCCCGGGTCGCCTCGTCGGCGAGACGGTCGACGCCGATGAGCGACGCGCCTACGTGTTGACGCTGTCGACGCGTGAGCAACACATTCGCCGGGAAAAGGCCTCGTCGAACGTCTGCACCAACCAGACGGTCATCGCCATCGCTGCGGCGTTCCACATGGCGTGGCTAGGACCGCGGGGAATCCGAGAAATGGCGCTCCAGTGTGCGCGCGGCGCTCGCTATCTGCGCGACTGCCTCACGATGATTGCCGGGGTCGAGCCCGCCGTCGGCGCTCCCACGCTGTACGAACAGGCCTATCGCGTGCCGCGCTCGCCCTTGGTGGTGCTCGACCGGCTCGCCGATGAGGGCTTCCTCGGGGGCATCGCGCTCGACGGTGACTACCCCGAGCTGGGGAACGCCATCCTGACCACGGTGACCGAAACGCGCACGCGGCAGGAGATCGACGCCTTCGCCGCCGCGTTCGAGAAGGCCTGCTCCCCATGACCGTCCCGCCCGCACTCCAAAGTCCCGGCGCGGGCCGCGCCGCGTCGGCGCCCCTGCTCGGCCACGAGGCAGAGCCGACGATCTTCGAGCTCTCGGCTCCCGGTCGCCGGGCATGGTCCTTCCGTAACACCGGCGTCCATGAGTGGGCGGCCGAGGAGCTGGTGCCGGCCGAGCACCTCGCGCTCGAGCCCGTCGCCCTCCCTGAAGTGTCCGAGCGCGACCTCGTCGCCCACGCGTCGCGCCTCAGCCACCGCAACTATTCCGTGGACCTTGGCGCGTATCCGCTCGGTTCGTGCACGATGAAGTACAACCCGAAGATGTGCGACGCCGTCGCCGCCATGCCGGGGCTCGTCGGCTGCCATCCGGCCCAACCTGAGAGTCAGATCCAGGGTTGGCTCGCCCTCATGCACGGCCTGACCGAGGCGCTCTGTGAAGTCACGGGAATGGCCGCGGCGACCTTGCAGCCGGCCGCCGGCGCCGCGGGGGAGTTGACGGGACTCCTGCTCATGCGGGCGTGGCATCAGTCGCAAGGGAACCCCCGCACCAAGGTGCTGATTCCGGACAGCGCCCACGGCACCAACCCCGCCTCGGTGACGCTCGGCGGGTATGAAGCCGTCACCGTTCCGTCGAACGCCCAGGGGCTTGTCGACCTCGCCGCGTTGCGAGACCTGCTCGATGACGAAGTCGCCGGTCTGATGCTGACCAACCCGAACACGCTCGGGCTCTTCGAACGAGAGATCACCGAGATCGCTGCGGCCCTCCACGAGGTGGGCGGACTCCTCTACTACGACGGCGCCAACCTGAACGCCATCCTCGGTGTCGTCCGACCCGGCGACATGGGGTTCGACATCGTCCACATGAACCTCCACAAGACCTTCGCCACGCCGCACGGTGGAGGTGGTCCGGGAGCGGGCCCGGTGGCCGTGACCGAGCGGCTCGCACCGTTTCTTCCGGGCCCGCTTGTGAGACACGACGACGAGGCCGAGACGTATCGCTGGTTCACGCCGGCGCAGTCGATCGGCCGCATGCACCTGTGGCACGGCAACGCGATGGTGTTGGCGCGCGCGTATTCATACATCCTCGGATACGGAGGCCCCGGCCTTCGTCGGGTCGCCGACGCCGCAGTGCTGAACGCCCGCTACCTCAAGGAGCGGGTGCGCGGGTCCTACGACTTTCCTTTTGACGATCCCTGCATGCACGAGTTCGTGGCGTCTGCGGCGCGCATCAGGCGCGAGACGGGAGTCAAGGCGCTCGACCTGGCCAAGCGTTTCATCGAGGAGGGGTTCCACCCGCCGACGATGTACTTCCCGTTGATCGTCGACGAGGCTCTCATGGTCGAGCCGACCGAGACCGAGAGCCCGCAGACCGTCGAGGCCATTGCGCAGGCGCTCCTGCGCATTGCCGAGGAGGCAGCGACCGATCCCGAGGCGGCCACGGCGGCTCCGCGAACCACCGTCGTCTCGCGAGTTGACGAGGCCCGGGCCGCCCGCGACCTCAAGGTGCGCTGGCGCGCCGAGGACTAGCGGTCAGAGCCGGTCACGGCGTGACGACCACCGCGGTGCCGATGGGCGCCCACGCGTACAGGGTGGCCGCGTCGCGCGGATCCTGACGGACGCAACCCGCGCTCCGGAACTCGCCGAGTTCGTCGATGCCTTGGATCGGCCGCCCGCGCGCAGTGGGGATGGCGTGGAAGCCGATGGCGAGTCGCTGGCCGCGAGCGAACCGCACCATGTGGCCGAGGCGAAGCCCGCCGATCGGGCCCGCCGCTGACGAAGGCGACTTCGAGAACACCCTGTAGGTCCCCGGGGCGGGAATGCCGCGCCGGCCGGACACGAGCCACGAGTGGGAGACGACGCCGCTCGCCTCGACCAGCCACACCCGCTGACGGGAGTTGGAGTAGACGATGCGCCGGCCGGAGCCCGATCCCGCCGGTAGCGGCGGCGCCCCGACGGCAT
>DATDOY010000278.1:0-2549 GCA_035293045.1 Acidimicrobiia bacterium | reverse complement strand
GTCGGGGATGCTGTCGAGGGCTTCCGCCACCAGCTCCTCGAAGCGGTCGCGCGGCACGTCGATCACGACGACAGCATGGTCGCTCAGGCGGCGGCGAGGAGCGTGCCGGGTGGGCGGCTGGTGAGGGTGTGGCCGGTTTCGGTGGTGATGGTGAGGGTGCCGTCGGGGAGGAGTTGTTCGCGCCATCGTCGTTTGTGGGCGAGGCGGTGGTGTTTTCGGCATTTCAGCACGAGGTTGCTCGGGTTGGTTTCGCCGTTGTTGGTCCAGTGGATGACGTGGTGGGCGTCGCACCAGGCGACGGGGGCGTTGCAGCCGGGGTGGCGGCAGCCTTGGTCGCGTAGGGCGAGGGCGTTGAACAGGGGGGTGGGCACGATGCGGGTGGCTCGGCCGTAGTCGAGGATGACGCCGCGGGCGTCGGTGAGGACGCGGTGCAGGTTGCAGTCGCACAGCAGCGTTCCGATGTCGCTGAACACGAGGGGGCGGCCGTCGATGGTGGCGCCGGGTTGGCCGGTTTGCAGGTCGTCGAGGTCGATCAGGACGTTGACGTGGGGGCGGCGGCGGCCTTTGGGGGTCTGGTTGGCGTGGTCGAGGTAGAAGCGGGCGATGTCGACGAGGGCGTCGGCGCGGCGATGCGCGAAGCTCCGGGGCCGTTCGCCGTCGGCGTCGTCGCTGAATGCCAGCGCTGCGGTGTCGAGGGTGGTGCCGCCTTCGTCGTCGAGGACCACCAGTGGTGGCAGTAGCTCGTGCTCCTGTTCGGCGAAGAACTCGACGGTGCGGGTGTTGAGGTTGGCGACGATGGCGTCGAGCTGCCCGCGCGACAGCCGGCTACGTCGAACGCGGCGAGCGAGGCGAGGACTTTGGCGTGCAGCCGGTCGTCGAGCGCCACCAGTGCGGCGAGCGTGGCGCTGTCGTCGACCGGATCAACCCCGGCCACCGCCTCCTTCAACGCTCCGAACATACGTACCCCTCCTTAGGTTTCTGTGGGGAGTGGGATGACGATGCCGCCGAGGCAGAGGTGGATCATGGCGGCGAGGTTGCGCCCGTTGGGGTGACCGAAGCCGCGCCGATTGATCAGCCTGATCTTGGCGTTGATGCCCTCGAGCCGTGAGTTCGACAGGCCGAGACGGACGGTGTTGACGATGCCGTCGAAGTTGCGGTCGATCTTGCGGGCGAGGCTGGTCATGGCAGCCAGTCCGCTGGCGACGCAGCGCTCGATCCAGTCGCGCAGATAGCTGGCGGCGTCGTCTGGTTCGACAGATTGGAACAGCGCCCGGAACTCTTCTTTGAGCTCCCACGCCTGGAACAGCTCGTGGCGGTCGCGTTCGATCGCGGCGAGGAGTTGGTGGTGTCGGTCACCGAGGCGTTCGGCGCCGGCGCGGAGCGCATAGCGGGCGGTGCGCCAGTCCCGCCCGGTGAGCTCGCTGCTGCGCCGGTCCACGCGTTGGAACACCGAGTCAACGGCCTGGTTGGCCCAGCTGACGAGATGGAACGGATCGAAGCAGATCGCCGCGTGGGGCACGGCGCGGCGGGTGGCGTCGCGATAGATGGTCGCCATGTCCATCGACACCGCTCGCACGAGAGGGCGGCGTTCGGGGCCGAGCGCATCGAAGAACCCTGCCAATGCTGCCTGGGTGCGACCTTCGGCGACCCAGACGACTCGGCCGGTGTCGTGATCGGCGACGACGGTCAAGTACTGGTGCCCGCGTTTGTAGGAGATCTCGTCGACCCCAAGGTTGAACAGACCATCGAGACGCGAGTCGTCGAGGTGGTCGGCCACGACGCGGGTCACCACCGCCTGCACCGTCGTCCAGCCCACGCGCAACAGCCGACAGATCGAGGTCTTGTCGGTGCGCTGCGCCAACCAGGCGATGACGTCCTCGACGTCACGCGACAGTCGGGCCCCGGGCCGAGCCCACGGCACCATCTCGGTGCGGACTCGCCCGCAGGCGCGGCAGTCGACCCGCCAGATCTCGGCTTCCAGCCAGAGCTTCGAGGCGGCCAGATCCAGGTGTCGCCAGCGCCGGGTCGAGCGGTCATAGCCGGGCGCTCGTCGCCCGCACGGGCATCGATGCCGGCGAGCACGTCGGCGTAGCGATACCACGATCCCGTCGTCGGTGAAGGCCACCGCCGTGACCGACGCGCCAACAATGGCGAGCATCCGGTTGAATGCAGTCGAGACGCGCACGTGCGGCGCTCCCTTCGGCTCGTTGTCGTAGCAACTCCGAACCTAAGAGGGGCCTCCCGCTCGTGCGCGTTTCGCGTCACCAGCCACCTGCCTCATCCAGCCAGCGCCCACGGGCCCGATCACCACAACGAGCCGAACATCCACCCACTCCTTCTAGCGGAGGGGAACGTATGTTCGATAGAGTGCCGGCATGGCGTCGCCGACGGCACTGGAGCAGGAGCTTCTCGACCGAGCAGCCCAGGCGCACGCGGCCATGGCGCGACTGGTCGAGACCCTCGCCCGGTTCGACGCGACCGACCAGTGGGAAGGTGCCGGCATCCGCTCGATCGGCCACTGGGGCGACATCAATCTCGGCCTCCCGGCC
>DATDOY010000277.1:0-2220 GCA_035293045.1 Acidimicrobiia bacterium | reverse complement strand
ATCGAAGTTCGGGACAAGGTACGGCGCGAGGTCGTATGACCGGGTCGCGTCGAGATCATCTCCCCCGCCGGGGGCATCGGACTCGAGGGAGAAGTCCAGGTCACTAAGGACAGAATCGCCGTTTCCGGTGGGCGATTGGGCGGTGAAAATCACATCCCCGACGGCACCGACGTCATAGTTCCAAAAGGTGACATCGAAGGTGCACGGCACGAATGGGTCGTTGCCGTTGTCGTCGGTGTCGATGCCGTCGATCATGACGACGCCGTTATTGCCGGTGCCCCCGTCCTGGTTTCCGGCAAGCACGCCGTTCGACCACCCGAATAGGACGGTGGTCACGAGGGCAACCGCTCCGAAGATGCTGACAAACCGCTTCATGGTGGCGCCTCTTGGTGTGCGTCCGACTGCGCGACAGAGGTCGCGCTCCGAGAAGGAGACGCCAGGCAGCGCCGACTCTTACGCTGAGCGCGGGGATCCCGGGAGAAAAACCACCGAGAGCGGGATCAATGCGTCCGATTTCTGACCTGAGGGGCGCTTTGCGGGAGGTCAGAGCGCCCCTGGGGATCCGCCCGGGCCGTCGGGCCCTACGCAGCGTTGGAACACGCCGAACATGCGCTGGAGGAACCCCTCGCCGGAGCCGCCCGCAAGGGCCACCCCGAACTCCACGAGTTCGTCGAGCGAAAACTCCTCGATGACGCCATTCCCAGCGCACTGGGCCTCGAGCCGCGTGCCGCCTTCGTCGAGCAGGGTGACGGCGATGCCCGTCCGGACGATGGGGAGGAGCACGGCGACCGGACCACGGCCGGTCACTGCGACCGCCCCGGTCCCGGGGTCGCACGAGAGCACGTCGATCACGCTCGCCCGCCGCGTCACCGTGACCACGCCGGGCGGCATGGCGTCGCGCCACGCCTCGAGCGCCCCGACCATCTGGAGGTTGTCGGCGTTCGTATCCCCCTGGAACCGAGCGGCGAGACAGACCCTCCCCGCACGGTCGAACGTGACGTAGGCGTCCGACCCGAACCCGTCGAAGGCGAGCAGCGTCGCCTTGGGGTCGATGCGCTCTGCGAGCAGCAGGTACCACGTGAGCGCGCCGAGATCGCCGTCCTCGATCTTGCGGTCACCGGGTTCGAGTGCCGGCGGATCGACGGGCCGTCGCTCGTGGCCGTCGATGAAGGTCCAGGGGTCGAGGATGTGCTCTTCCCCCGTGGGCGGCTCGCGGAAGGCGGCGTCCACCGCCTCCGCACCGCGCGCCGCTTCGAGGAGGCTCACGAACGTTTCCCCGAGCACATACGGGGCCGCCGCGTAGACGCCGTAGATCTCGGGCGTGTCGGCCTGCTCCACTCCGTCCTCCCCGTCCTCGCCGCCGACCGACGCTTCGAAGTAGGCGGTCGCCCCCTCGAGATACTGCGCGAGTTCCTCGTCGTTGAACCTCTCGACGTAGGCGGCTTCGATGCGGCTGGCGTCGCCTTCGGTGAGCGCGCGGAAGGCGGCGAGCGCCCCGTCGCTCTCGATGTTCTCCATCCGGCCGAGATCGAAGTACTGGTCCTGGAGCGCGTGGGTGAGTTCGTGCACCAGCGTGGCCTCGCTGAACAGGTCGAGGGTGGGAGCCGAGACCCGAATCACCTTGGTCTCGGGGTCGTAGTAGCCGAGCACCGCGCTGGCGGGGTCGTCGAGGTGCGACACGAGGTCGTACTCGCCGTCGAAGAGCCCGAGCGCCCGCAGGACGCCCGTCTCGGAGCGCAGGGCGTCGCGCTCGGCGGCGCTCAACCGCTCGAGGGCGCGTCGTTGATCCTTCACGAGGCCGCGCTGGAACTCCTCGGGATCGAGCAGCTCGACTTTCACCGGCGCGCGGAAGGGCAAGCCCCGGCTGCGCTCGACGAAGCTCACCAGCGCCACGAACCGCTCGTCCCAGGCTTCCGGATACCGATCGCGCTCGAAGGCGGGGAGCGGCGGCCCGTCGGAATCGAGCGCGGACGGGTCGCCGGCTGGGTCGGGGGTATCCGACGACGAGTCGCCGCCGAGCATCTGGAACCCTCCCCACAGGGCGAGGCCCACCATGACGGCCATCGCGCCCCGGGCGGTGCGGGCGAGGGCGAGGCCCGGTGGACGGACCGGCGCCTCATCCGCCTCATCGTCGTCACGCGTCGGCACGGCGGGCGGTTCTGTGGGGTGCGTCATGGGGGTGGCGCTCCGTCGCCCCTCTTAGGACTCGAGCGGATAGGT
>DATDOY010000276.1:0-7719 GCA_035293045.1 Acidimicrobiia bacterium | reverse complement strand
GGCCTGGCTCCACCCGAGAGCTTCCGTTTTCGATCACCGCGCTCGGTGCCGGGGGCGGCCCTGGGTCGACGTCGTCGCCGAGGTCGCCGTCATCCCCTTCGAGTACACGGCACGCATCGCGCGCGTGGTCGACGCGAGCCTCTTGGGCACGGTTTCCGACCCCGGCGAGTCGTGGGCCGTCCCCGGCGACGGGCGCGCCAAGCGCATGACACATCCCGCTGGCGGACTACTGACCCTCGAGACACCCATCGCCGGCGTCCGGCCGCGGCGCTGGCTGGCCGTCGCGATGGCGGCCATCGAACGCTTCGGCGACGAGGGCCTTGGGCGCGCGCTCGACGCGGACGAGTTCCACCGCCTGGAGGCAGAGGTACTCGTCCCTGGCGCGCACGTCGAGTGCATTTGCTGCGGCGCCTTCATCGCCGCCCGGAGGCAGAAAGCCCACCAGGCGACCAACGCCGCCTGTCTGTGGCGCAACGGTGCAGCCGAGGTCCGCAGGGCCTGGGCGGACGGCTGGCGCGACCCGAACTCGGTACCCGACGCGCCAATGACCTGGAGCGAACTCCAGGCAACCGCGGCCTGGCGACATCGGGTCCGCACGGTCCGTTTCCCACGTTGGATCGCCGTCCTGTTGGCTCCGCCCGAGTCATGAGGACGCGCGACGCCGACCGCCCCGAATGCCTGTCCGACAACCAGCCCGGCGACGATCACTCCGGGCGGGGTCGCACGCCACACCTCCATGACGAACCCTGACCGCGGAGACACAACGCCGTGCTGATGGACCAGTCCTCAAGCGACGACACCGTTGTTGGCGTCAGGCCTCCAAGGCCCCCCACCGGGGACGCGGTCTCATGTCAGTCCTCGAGGGACAAACGAGAAAAGCGTTCCCCAACGGAGGCCTCGGCACTGAAAGTAAACCCATCAGCGAGATGCAGCTCACCTCGACGACAACCCGCGTCAGATTCTGTGGCCTGAACTGGCCTCGTCCGGACAACCACAAGCAACGGAGGGTCAACCTGATGGACACCGAATTGAACGACACCCGCCCGCTCACGGATTTGCCCGCAGTGGCTGAACGGCTCGGCGTGAACCATCGCCACATTCGCCGCCTCGTCCATGAGCGCCGGATCCCCTACCTGAAGTGGGGACACCTGCTCCGATTCGACCCGGTCGAGATCGACGCGTGGCTCGCGGACGCGCGCGTCACTATCGACAACCGGTAACGACGTCAGGAGTACCCTGGCGGCAAGCGCTCGTCGGCCCGCTTTGCGTTTGGCCGTCCCTTCACTTTTCGTTCGCGCGTTCGCGCGCGTTTCTGAAGGAACGGCCGACGTGGCGCATATCCAAAAACGCGGGCCTTCTCGTTGGCGAGCGCGATACCGGGGACCCGACGGGCGCGAGCGGTCCAAGACCTTCAAGCGGCGAAGCGACGCCGAGCGGTGGGTCGCCGGCATCGAGGTCTCGAAGGCCCAAGGGGATTGGGTCGACCCGGCCCTGGGCCAATGCACCTTCGCCGCCTGGGCTGACGAGTGGGCGGCCACCATCGTCGATCTGCGTCCGTCGACACGCGATCGCGACCTGCGGGCGGTGCGGGTGCAATTGCTCCCCTACTTCGGCGATGTCCCCCTCGCCAAGATTTCGAACCTCATGGTCCGGCGATTCATCGCCGACATGCTCGCGACGAGCCAGCACGCGCCTGCAACCGTGCGCAAGGTCGGCCAGGTTCTGTCCCGGGTCATGCGCTCGGCGGTGGACGCAGGTCTCATCGTCCGTTCGCCGTGCGAGGGAGTGCGACTCCCGCCCGAAGGCCGTCGGGAAATGCGCTTCCTCACCGCCGACCAGGTCGCGACGCTGGCGCGAGCAGTCGGGCCGGAGTGGGAGGCGCTCATCTACTCGGCCGCCTACACCGGGCTTCGCTGGGGCGAGTTGGCCGGCCTTCGCCCCGCCCGTGTCGACGTAGCTCGTCGATCCCTCATGGTGGTCGAACAACTCAACGAGGTCAGCGGCCGAATCGATTGGGGCCCCCCGAAGACCGCTGCCGGACGCCGGGCCGTGTCGATCCCAGGCGCGCTGGCCGAGATGCTCGCGACCCAACTCACTCGACCCGCCGTCATTCGTAGCGGTCTCGTGTTTCCCACGCCGCTCGGCGAGCCGATGCGGCGCTCGAACTTCCGCCGTCGCGTCTGGACACCTACTACCAACGCCCTCGAGTTGGAGGGCCTTCGGTTCCATGACCTGCGCCACACTGCCGTGGCGCTGGCAATCCAGCAAGGCGCGCACCCCAAGGCCATCCAGGCACGCATGGGCCACAGCACCGTGTCGATCACACTCGACCGTTACGGACACCTCTATGAGGGCCTCGATGGCGACATCGCCGTGGGTCTCGATGAGGTGCTCCGTGGCGCCCGCAGCATGTGAATCTCCGGCGCCCGCAGCAATCCCGCGGCCTGACCGCGGCCTGCCGCGGATTGATCGAACCTACGGGGAGGTAAAATCAAACCATTACCGCAGGTCACCGAAGTGGGCGCTGAGGGTTTTGAACCCACGACCTCTGCCGTGTGAAGGCAGCGCTCTCCCACTGAGCTAAGCGCCCGAGGCGGTGAGGATACCCTCGCCACACGAAATTTCCTCGCTGCCCGAGGCACCATCGGCCAGCCGATTGCGGCAGAATGGGGTTCATCGAAGGAAGGGGAAGCCCGTGGCAGGTAGTGGACGTGCCCGTCGTTTCCGGGCCGCGCGCCGACTCAAGGAAGGTCCCGGCGAGCGTTTCTGCGATTTCTGTCACGCCAACCTGACCCTGGGCGAGGAACACGACCCCGACTGCGACTTCGCTCAGCAGGAGGACCCCTACGCCCAGGACGTCCCCGACCCCTACGCCGAGTTCGAGGAAGCCGACGGCGAGGATCGTTAGCCAGAAGCGGGGCCATCACCGTTTGGTGTGCACTTTCCGTCGTGATCCCTTGGATCCGCCCACGAAATCACGACGGAAAGTGCACACGAAACCGGCGGCGAGGTGAGGACGCCTCCCTGGCCCTACACGCTCATCGGGTCGAGAGCCTCGGGATCGATCTCGTACCGCTTGATCGCCTCGGCGACGAGCTCGGCCTTCACGTCTCCGGTCTGAGCGAGCCCCGCGAGGGCGGCGACCACGACGTGCTCGGCGTCGACCTCGAAGTAGCGGCGCAGCGACGCCCGAGTGTCGGAGAGGCCGTATCCGTCAGTCCCGAGCGGGACGAACGGTTGGGGGACCCACCGGGCGATCTGTTCGGGCACGGCCCGCACGAAGTCGGTCACCGCCACCACCGGGCCGTCGGCTCCGCCCAACGCTTCGCGCACGTAGGGCACGCGGGGCGGGGCGGTCGGGTGGAGACGGTCCCAGCGTTCGCAGGCGATCGCATCCTCGCGTAGCTGCTTCCACCCCGGCGCGCTCCACAGGTCGGCGGCGACGTCCCAATCCGCGGCGAGCATCTCCTGGGCGCGCAGCGCCGCCCGCATCCCCGTCCCGCTGGCGAGGATCTGCGCCCGGTGCGTCCGTTCGGCGGTGGCGGCACGGAAGAGGTACAGCCCCTGGACGATCCCGTCGGCGATCGACATCGTGGCCCCGGGAGCGGCTGGGCCGTCGGGCATCGCGGGCATCGGGTACGCCTCGTTGTAGAGGGTCAGGTAGTAGAAGCAGTCCTCCCTGTCCTCGCCATACATCCGCTGCAGCCCGTCCTGGACGATCACCGCCAACTCGTAGGCGAACGCCGGGTCGTACACGAGACAGGACGGGTGGCTCGCCGCCAGCATCGGGCTGTGGCCGTCGTTGTGCTGCAGACCCTCGCCCTGGAGGGTCGTGCGGCCGGCCGTCGCGCCGCAGAGGAACCCCCTCCCCCGCTGGTCGCCGAAGCTCCAGATCAGATCGCCGACCCGCTGGAACCCGAACATCGAATAGAAGACGAAGAACGGGATCATCGGCGTGCCCCACGTCGCGTACGCGGTGCCCGCCGCCGTGAACGACCCCATCGAGCCCGCCTCGGTGATGCCCTCCTCGAGCACCTGGCCCTTGGGACTCTCCTTGTAGGAGAGCATCACGTTGTAATCGACCGGCTCGTACAGCTGGCCGAAGGGTGCGTAGATGTTCACCTCGGCGAACAGCGCGTCCATCCCGAACGTGCGGGCCTCGTCGGGGATGATGGGCACGACCTGCTCGCCGATGACCGGGTCCCGCAGCAGGTTGCGGATCATCCGTGTCATCGCGGCGGTGGTCGTCGCCTCCACCTTGTCGCCCGTGCCGAGCAGGAACTCGCCGAACGGGTCGGCCTGCTCGTCGGTCGCCGTCGGCGTTCCCGGCAACGCGATGGTCTTCGAGCGGTCGACGCGCGTGGGCAGGGAGCCATCGAGCGCGGCCCGGCGTTCCATCAGGTAACGGCACTCGTCGGAGTCGAGCCCGGGGTGGAAATAGGGCGGGAGACCTTCTTCGAGTTGCTCGTCCGGAATCTCGAGGTAGAGCCGGTCGCGGAAGGTCTTCAGCTCCTCCTCGGTCATCTTCTTGATTTGGTGGGTGGCGTTGCGCGCCTCGATCTCGGGGCCGAGCGTCCACCCCTTGATCGTCTTGGCGAGGATGACGGTCGGCGCGCCCTCCTGTTCGACCGCCGTCTTGTACGCCGCGTACAGCTTGCGGTAGTCGTGACCGCCGCGCGGGAGGTTGCGCAGGTCGTCGTCCGAGAGATGATCGACCATCTGGCGCAGCCGCGGGTCGGGTCCGAAGAAGTGCTCCCGGATGTACGCGCCGGTCTCGATCGAATAGCGCTGGAACTCCCCGTCCACGGTGGTGTTCATCTGGTTGATCAGCACGCCGTCAACGTCGCGCGCCAACAGGTCGTCCCATTGCCGGCCCCAGATGACCTTGATGACGTTCCAACCGGCGCCGCGGTACACGGCCTCGAGTTCCTGGATGATCTTCCCGTTCCCCCGCACCGGGCCGTCGAGCCGCTGCAGGTTGCAGTTGATCACGAAGATGAGGTTGTCGAGTCGTTCACGCCCCGCGAGCGACAGCGCCGCCATCGACTCCGGCTCGTCGGTCTCGCCATCTCCGAGGAAGCACCACACTTTCGCGGCCGACGTGTCGACGAGCTCGCGTTGATAGAGGTAGCGGTTGAAGCGGGCCTGATAAATCGCGTTGAGGGGCGAAAGGCCCATCGACACGGTGGGGAACTCCCAGAAGTCGGGCATGCGACGCGGGTGCGGATAGCTCGGGAGCCCGCCGCCGACCTCACGGCGGAACGAGTCGAGCTCGGTCTCGGTAAGACGTCCTTCGAGGTAGGCGCGGGCGTAGATGCCGGGCGCGGCGTGGCCCTGGATGAAGACCTGGTCGCCGAATCCACCGTCTTTGCCCTGGAAGAAGTGGTTGAAGCCGACCTCGTAGAGCGCCGCGGCGGACTGGTAGGTCGACAGGTGGCCGCCGATTCCGTCGTATTGCCGGTTGGCGCGGGTGACCATCGCGGCGGCGTTCCAGCGGATGTAGGCCCGGATGCGCCGCTCGAGGAACTCGTCGCCCGGGAACCACGGCTCCTCCTCGGGCGGGATGGTATTGACGTAGGGCGTCGACACCATGGCGGGGACCCCCACGCCGCCCTCACGGGCCCGTTCCATGAGACGGGCGAGGAGATACGTGGCACGCGTCTTGCCTCGCACCGAGACGACGGAGTCGAGGGAGTCGAGCCACTCCTTCGTCTCCTCGGGATCGATGTCGGGCAGCTGGTGGACGAACCCGTCGATGATCACGCGGAGCCCAGGCTACGACGGTTCGCACCTTCGTGTGTGAGTGCGTGCCCGTGCATGCACGGGCACGCACTCACACACGAACAAGGCCCTAGGCGAGGAGTTCGCGGGCGATGTGGCCGATCTGGATCTCGTCGGTGCCGCCGTAAATCTGGAGCACCTTGGCGTCCCTCGCGAGCTGCTCCACCTCGAACTCGGCCATGTAGCCGTTGCCGCCGAACAGCTGGACGGCCTCCAATGTGACCTCCATCGCCGTCTGCGCCGCATACAACTTCATCGCCGACGCCTCGGCCAACGAGGGGTAGACGCCGTCGCCCGCCATCTCGATCTGGCGAAACACCAGGTTCTGGAGGTTGACCCGGGCAACCTCCATCTTGGCCAGCTTGAGCTGGATCAGCTGGTACTCACCGATCGGCTTGCCGAACTGGACGCGCTCTTTGGCGTACGGGATGCACAGTTCGAGGCAACGCTCGACGATGCCCATCGCCATGGCCGCCACCCCAGTGCGCTCCATCGTGAACGTCGCCTTCGATGCCTCGCGACCGGCGGAGCCGCCGTAACCGGCGAGGTCCTCGCCGAGCAGGTGCTCGCTGCCGACGCGAACGTCGTCGAGGAACAGCATTCCCGTCGGCGAAGAGTGCAACCCCATCTTGCGAAGCGGCGGGCTCTGCTCGAGCCCCGGCATCCCCTTCTCGAGAACGAACTGCACGACGCGTCGCTCCTCGGGCGGGTTCCCCTCGTCGAGCTTGCAGATGAACACGATCGTGTCGGCGTAGGGACCATTGGTGATGAAGGTCTTCGACCCGCTGATGACGAACTCGTCGCCGTCGATCCGTGCTACCGACTTCATGGAGCCAAACGCATCCGACCCGGAGTCGGGCTCGGTGATCGCCCACGCGCCGATCTTCTCGAGGCTCAGCAGATCGGGCACGTATTTCTCGCGCTGGCGGAACGTCCCCTTGTTGTTGATGGCTGCCCCCGTGAGGCCGACGGAGACTCCCATGGCCGTCACCATCCCGGGCGAGCACTTGCACAGCTCGATGATCGGAAGCATGGCCATCATCCCGCCCGGCCCCGCGCCATCGTCATCGGCGTCGGCGCTCTGCTCGCCCGCCGCGATCGCCTTCTCCTTGGCGATTCGCTTGGCGAAGCCGGCCTTGGCCATCTCGTCGAGACCAAAGGTCTTGTACATCTTGCGGAGGAGGTCGTACGGGGGCGTGTCGCCGAACTCGATCTCCTCGCGGTGGGGCCGAATCTCCTTGTCGACGAACTCGCGCACCGCGTCGCGGATCATCTTCAGCTCTTCAGGCCACTCGTACATGCGAACCTCCATGCCCTCGGGCGGGGCGATGCTCCATCGTCCCACGCTCTAGATTCCGGGGCATGCCGAACGACGAACAGGCGGAGTACTGGGACGGGCCCGGCGGCGAGCACTGGGTTGCCGAAGCCTATCGCTACAGCCGGATGACGGGGCCCCTCGGCGAGGTCCTCGTCGAGGCCGCCGATCCCCAACCCGGCGAGCGGGTCCTCGACGTCGGGTGCGGGATGGGCGCGACCACGCTCGCAGCGGCGGAGCGGGTGCTCCCGGGCGGAAGTGCGCTGGGCGTCGATCTATCAGGACCAATGCTCGCCGTCGCCCGCGAGCGCGCCAACCGCGGCGGCCTCACCCATGTTGCCTTCGAACAGGCGGACGCCCAGGTCCGTCCCTTCGATCCCGGATCGTTCGATCTCGCCATCAGCCGGTTCGGGGTCATGTTCTTCGACGACCCCAACGCCGCGTTCGCAAACCTCGGGCGTGCGCTGCGTTCCGGCGGACGCCTCGAGTTCGTGTGCTGGCAGGGACTCTTCGACAACGAGTGGCTCGCCGTCCCGGTGGCTGCCGCACTCCAGCACGTTCCCGTGCCCGAAATGGGCGAGCCCGGAGCACCCGGCCCGTTTTCGCTGGCCGACGCCGGCCAC
>DATDOY010000275.1:0-19208 GCA_035293045.1 Acidimicrobiia bacterium | reverse complement strand
GTTGGCGCCCCAGCATCGCGCTTCGCCACCCGAGACGATCGCGCACGAATGGGACCCGCCCCCGGCGATCGCGGTGGCCGCGGAGATCCCCGAGACCGTCACCGGCGTCGAGCGCTCAGTCGTGGTTCCATCGCCGAGATGGCCATACTCGTTGGATCCCCAGCAGCGCACTTCGCCACCCAAGACGATCGCGCACGTATGGGACGCGCCCCCGGCCAGAGTCAGCGGGGACGAGTCGTGCACGTAGGTGATGCTGGACGCCGAGCAGGGGGAGACATTCCCCACAGCATCGGCGGCGGTGGCGCGGAAGGTCGTGGTCGAGTTCGTCGGCACGCTTACGCCGATCGAGAAGGTCCCCTCGGACGCGGTGCCGGTCGCGGCGACGCCGCCCGAGCAGTCCGCGTTCGTGTACAGGCGCACCGTCGAGCCAGCCTCGGCGGTCCCCTCGATGCTAGGGGTGGTCCACGTGGCCGACGGCGAACCCGGCGTCGTTCCGGTCAAGACGGGGGGTTCCGGCACCGTCGCTGTCGCCACGAGCACCGGGCTCCGCGTCTCGAGCGGGGTCGCCCGGGCGGCAACCGTCTGCACCTCGTGGGTCCCCGGCGAGAGGCTCACCGTGAGCGAGTAGCTCCCATCGACGGCGGTCGCCGTCGATGCCGCCACCTCGCCGTCGACTAGGGCATCGACGGATACCTGGGGAACGCCGTATGCCAGGGCGGAGAGGACCCCCTGGTATACGGCGGCCGTGTTAGCCCTGGGGAAGGAAGGGCCGACCAAAGTGAGATCGAAGCCGGGCGGGCTCGCCAGTGCCGGTTGGGCCGCCCGCGGCGTTGCCACGGTGGCGACGAATGCCAGGAGAACCAGGATGACTCTCCGCCACCGGCGACCGGCCGGGCGGACAACGGACTGCTGCTCCACATCCACCCCCAAGGGTCCCGACGAAGCGAATAAAACTACCCTCCTTACGATCCAACAAGTTGCCCGTCGCGACGCCCTGAGCCTCTCTTGGAACCCGGGGCGAGTGTGCTCGAAGGCCACGACCCGCGGAATTCCTCAGCGACTGCAGCCCTAGACGCAGCATGACCGAATCCGTACGGGAGATTGAGCAGGAAGACTGTGCCGGTCAGGTCCACTTCATCCTCCGCCCAGACTCCCCCCCAGAGGACGGGCAACCCAGCTGCGCCATAGCCCGCAACCGGGAGCAAATCTAGGGCGATTGGGGAATTCCGATCCCCCGGGGCGAACGCTTCGACGATCCCTGGTCTTTCGCGACGGCGCGCCGTACGCTTGAGACGGGCAACCGAGGGAGTCGTCGCGATGCGCAGGGGTGGGAGTGGTGTCGTGGCTGCCGGGCTGGTGCTGGCGGGCGTGGTCGCGCTGGCTGTTCCCGATACCGCGGCGGCATC
The DNA here is from genome assembly GCA_035293045.1 of Acidimicrobiia bacterium. Lineage (GTDB taxonomy): Bacteria > Actinomycetota > Acidimicrobiia > IMCC26256 > JACPCJ01 > DATDOY01. Next base: position 17,802 of record DATDOY010000275.1, on the reverse strand, counting down.
ATCGGATCCGCCGGCGTCGCAGTCCGCGCAGCGCTACATCGTCGTCGTCGACGACGGCATCGACTCGAGTGCCGTCGCCGACGATCACAGTCGGCGGTACGCCGCGCGCGTCAGCAACGTGTACCGCCACGCAATCGACGGGTACACGGCGGCCATGTCGCCAGCCTCCGCCGCGCGGGTAGCCGCCGATCCGAGGGTCGCCTACGTCGAGCGCGACGGGCGCGTGTTCGCCACCGCCCAGACCACGCCGACGGGTGTCGACCGGATCGACGTCGACGCGTCCAGCGTCGTGTCGATCAACGGCGTCGACGACGTGGTCAACGTCGACATCGCCATCCTCGACACCGGCATCGACCGCGGCCACGCCGACCTCCGCGTGAGCGGGGGCTGGAACTGCGCCAAAGGCGGGCCCGGCAACAAGACGTGTGATATCGAGGGCTACGACGACGGACACGGCCACGGCACTCATGTGGCCGGCACCGCCGCGGCCCTCGACAACGGGGATGGGGTGGTAGGGGTCGCCCCCGGCGCCCGTCTGTGGGCCGTCCGGGTGCTCGACAACAACGGCAGTGGCTGGTGGTCGTGGGTCATCGCCGGGATCGACAAGGTCGCCGAGAATGCCGGCACGATCGAGGTAGCCAACATGAGCCTCGGAGGGACCGGCTACAGCCAGGCCATGCATGACGCTCTGAAGAACGCCACCGGGAAGGGCGTCTACTTCGCCGTGGCCGCGGGGAACAACGGCAAGAACGTGTATGGCGCCGACAACACGTTTGGCACCAGCGACGACTACGTCCCGGCCGCCTACCCAGAGGTGGCCACCATTTCGGCTCTCGCCGACTCCGACGGCGCTCCCGGCGGGACCGGGCCCGCCACCAGCTACGGCAAGGACGACAGCTTCGCCTCGTTCTCCAACTTCAGCACGGGGGTCGTCGCCAGCAACCCGGTGTCGTCCCCGGGCGCGGCGATCGACCTCCTGATGCCGGGGGTGAGCATCCGCTCCACCTACAAGGGCGGCGGGTACGCCACCATGAGCGGGACGAGCATGGCGTCGCCCCACGGCGCTGGCCTCGCGGCGCTGCACATCGCCACACACGGTCGCGCCACGACGGCCGCGGGCGTGGCAACGATCCGCCAGGCCCTCATCGACGGGGGCAAGGACCAGGCCAGCGGCGTGCGTCTCGACTGGCCCGCCACTGAGCCCGACACCAAGCCCGAGCGCCTGGGTTGGTCGGGCAGCTCCACACCGCCCGAACCGTCGAGCGTGGACGCCGTCGACGACGCCTACGCGACCGACGAGGACACTGCGCTCGTGCTGGCGGCGCCAGGCGTCCTCGCCAACGACACCGACAGCGACGGGGCGGGCGCCTCCAGCGCCTCGCTCGTGACAGGACCCTCCAAAGGCGCCGTCGCCCTGAGCGCAGACGGCTCGTTCACCTATACGCCCACCGCCAACGTCAACGGCACCGACACGTTCACCTACAGGGCCGCCGAGTCCGACGGCCCGGACACTGACGTGGCGACGGTCACCATCACGATCCACCCCGTGAACGACGCCCCGGTAGCGGTCAACGACTCGCCAACGACCTCGGTCGGTACTGCCGTCGCGGTAGCGGTGCTCGCGAACGACGTGGACGTCGACGTCGACGCCCTCGTCGTCGGGACATTCTCAGCCGCCAGCGCCAATGGGGGCGGAGTAACGCTCAACGCCGACAACACGCTCACGTACACCCCGCCGCCGGGCTTCACCGGGACCGACACCCTCACCTACCAGGCTCACGACGGGCTGTTGAACAGCAACACCGCCACGGTCACGGTGACGGTGAGCGAGTCGGCCACGTCGGCGTCGGTGTCGTCGATCCAATACTCCACCACGGGCGGCAAAAGCGGCGCGCTCCATCTGCAGGTTCTGGTGATGGTCGTGGACAACCTCGGCAACCCCGCTTCGGGCGCCTCCGTCTCGATCCGGATCGACAACACCACGGGCGTGTACGGGACCGCCACGGGAACCACGGGGAGTGACGGCACCGTGCTCTTCAAAGCGAACAACGCGCCTTCCGACTGTTATGCGACGACGGTGACGAACCTCGCCGCGTCCGGCCTCACGTGGGACGGCGCCACGCCACTCAACGGCCCGTACTGCAAGTAGCGCTGCGAGGGGACCTTCGTTCAAGACTCCCGCCGGGCCGAGGAAGTCGGTTCTGGATGTCGGGTTCGGGCGGGCTCGACCGGTGAGGCCCGCGGAGTTCGTCGCTCCCGCTGCCTCTGTGAACCTGTCGGTCGTTGTGTCGTCACCGACCACGACGGGTGCGATCGGAAGAAGGACGCGGATGAGTTCTTCGCCTCGACGGACGCTCCTTCGGCCTGTCTCGCGACCCTACGCGCGCTTCGTCGCCTGGGCGACGAGTTCTGTGCGAGAGGTCATGCCCAACTTCGAGTAGATGTGCGTGAGGTGCGTCGTGATCGTGCGGACCGATACGAACATCTTCTCCGCGATCTCCTGGTTGCTGAGTCCCTGGGCCAGGAAGTCGACCACCTGATGTTCGGTGGGTGTCAGGCTGCGCCAGCCGGCTGGCGGGCGTTTGCGCTCCCCGCGGCCGCGTTGCGTGTAGCCGACGGTCTGTTGAATGGTCATCGCTGAACCCTCTCGCCACGCCTGCTCAAACTCTTGGGGCGAGAGAGCTTCCTTGATCTTCTCGATGGTGTCGTTGCGGATGTCCCTGAAGACCCGGAATCCCCACTGCAACCCGATGCGGTCGCGGTGCGCGGCCGCTCCGGCAAGAAGTCGCGTCGCCTCGACATGACTGTTGTCTTGAACGGCGATGGCGGCCAGCAGGTCGAAGGATGTGTCGAGAAGCAGCCAGTTGGCTCTCGCCTCGACCAGGGTCTTGTGAGCCTGCTCCTCCGCCTGTTCGATCTCGCCCTGCAGATACCGAGTCGCACCAGACAGGACGGCCCAGAACATCGCGGCCCAGGGGTGCACGCTCGCGAGCGCCTCCGGAGTGAGCTTGTCACGAACGCGAACCGCCTCGTCGACGTCCCCTGCACCCAAGCTGAAGATCGGTCCCACGACCTCCATCCCCTCCGGGCAAAAAGGCGTCTGCGACCAGGCCTCTGAGGATCGCTGAAAGTGGGCCAGGGCGGCCTCGGAGTCGTCACGCGCTTCAGCCGAGAACGCCATGGCCAAGTGCAGGTCGGTGAGACACACCAGATCGCCGACGTCCTCCCGGCCCCTGATGAGTTTCTCGGCGATCGCCTCTGCCTCCGCGTAGCGGCCGGCGAAGACCAGAGCATATGGATGGGTGGTGAGGAAGTGTCTCTCCAGGCTCGATAAGCGCTCGAAATCCTTTGCTGCCACCGGCGCGGTGAAAGCGATCGAACGAGCGACGTCGTGAAGGATGAGATTCGTGAGGATGGAAGTACCGGGCCAGAAGCGAACCACGGGAGCATCAACCTCGTTCACCTCCCGAACGAGGTCGTCGACGTACCGATCCCTGCGGTCCTGGTCTTCGATCCCCAGATGAGCGATCAATTGAGCCTTGGCGGTGATGGCCGTGTGGAGATCGCCGACGCGTTCGGTGATCTCCACCGCCTCGTCGAGCACCTCGTTCAGGTCGTCGTTGGTCGACGTGAGTTGCGCCCAGGCGAGCAAGGCCCTCGAGAGATGCAGCTCGTCTCCGGACGTGCGGTGAACGTCGATGCACTCCTTGAGTACGGGTTCGAGCTCGGTCTGTGGGCCCGAGAAGGCGAGGAACGGTGCACAGCGGTAGAGGACATCGGTCCGAGTCGGCTCAGGGACGCTCTCGATGCTCGGCATCACCGCCGTGGCCCACGCGAGCACTTCACCGACCCAGATCGAGATGAGAAGGTCGCCCGAGGCACTCAGGAATCTGGCAGCCTCTTCGAAGTGCTCACGAGCGCACGTCCACCTGAAGGCCGCCTCGAAGTTCTCTCGGTCCCTCACGAACGCGGCGAAGGCCTCCGCGCCTTCAGGCCCCTCCGCAAGCTTCGACAGCCCGACAGCAGCCTGAAGGAAGTGGTCCCGATGGGCCCGCCGAGCGTCTTCTTCTTCTCCGGCCTCGGCCAGCTTGGCGGCGGCGTACTGCCTGATCGTCTCGAGCAGGCTGTATCGAGACTGGTCTCGGGTTCTGCTCACGTTGACGAGCGACTTCTCGACGAGCAGCGAGAGCAGGTCCACGACTTGGTGAGGCGCGACATCGCGGTTCTCCGGGCCGGAACCCACCCCCTTGGCCGCCTCGAGGGTGAATCCACCCATGAACACCGACAGCCGGCGCAGCACGGCCCGCTCCACATCCGTAAGAAGGTCGTGACTCCAATCCACTGATGCCGTGAGCGTCTGGTGGCGTGGGACGGCCGTGCGAGCCCCTCCGGTGAGGAGTCCGAACCGCTCGTCCAAACCCTGCGCGATCTCCTTCGGGGACATGACCCTCACCCTGGCGGCCGCCAGCTCGATCGCTAGAGGGATTCCGTCCAGGCGCCGGCAGATCGCCGCAACCGCCGCCGCGTCCTGATCATCGAGTTCGAGGTCCGAGCGAGCGCGGCGGGCCCGGTCGAGGAAGAGCTCACTCGCCGCGTAGGGCGCAAGCCCCTCGATCCCTCCGATCGCATCCTCCGGGGGAACGGGCAGAGACGGAACCACGAAGTTGGTTTCGCCCTCGACCTTGAGCGGTTCGCGAGAGGTCGCCAAGATCTGCACCTTGGGAGCGCCGGCGAGGAGCGACTGGCAGAGTTCCGCGGAGCTCGAGATCAGGTGTTCGCAGTTGTCGAGCACCAGGAAGAGCTGCTTCTCGCTGAGGAGCGAGATCAGCGCGGGCCCCGCTTCGACGGCGAACCCGACCGCGGTTGCCACTGCGGCCGCGACCCCTTGGGGATCGGTCACCCGAGCCAGGTCGCAGAGGAAGGCACCGTCACCGAATTCGTCGACGAGCTTCGCGGCGATCTGCAGGGCCAGCCGGGTCTTGCCCGATCCCCCTGTTCCGGTCAAGGTCACCATGGACGAATCGGAAAGGAGCTCCTCGATCTCGTGCATCTCGCTCTGGCGGCCGACGAACCTGGTCGGGTGGATCGGAAGGTTGTGGCGGTAGAAGTCCAGTGAGCGGAGCGGCGGGAAGTCGCTGCGAAGGTCCGGGTGCAGGAGTTGGAAGATCCGCTCGGGCCGTGACAGGTCCTTCAGCCGGTACGTCCCGAGGTCGCGAAGCGACGCGTCCGTCAACCGATCGGCAACCAGCTCTGCCGCCGCCTGCGACAGCAGCACCTGCCCACCGTGGCCGGCATCTCTCACGCGAGCGGCGCGGTTGAGCGCGGGCCCGATGTAGTTGCCCTCCTCGGTCCGCTGGACTTCCCCGACGTGGATGCCGATCCGAAGCGGGAGGGGAACCTTCGCCTGGATATCCAGGGCACAGGCCACGGCTTCCGAGGGCCGGGCGAATGCCCCCACGAAGCTGTCGCCCTCGCCCTGGTCGAGCGGACGCACGCCGTTGTGGCGTCCGATCAGCTCATCCGCCAGGTCGCGAAGCTCAGCGCTGGCCGTCGCCATGCCAGCCGGGTCTTCCTCCCAGCGGCGCGTGGAACCCTCGACGTCCGTGAGCAGCAGCGTCACCGTGCCGACTGGAAGTAGGAACTCGCCATCAGGCTCCACAGGCTCTCCCCAATTGACCCTTGGTAGCAGGATGACCGAATTATCCGCCGTATCTTGCCTGCGCTCCAGCCCCAGATCCTCGATCGCTCCCACCTGACCAGACCCCCTCGCTCGTGGTGGCCTTCACCGTGGGCCACGCGAGGGCCAACAACATCGGAGGAAGTACGTATATCTGACCGCGTAGCGTGGAGGTTGTGACTGCCGAAGAGCAACCAGCGACGATCCATCAGCCGCCGGCCCTCCTGACGCCACGCCCAGCCGAGGATGAGGCTGCCTCGGAAATGACCATGTTGCGGGGGTGGATGACCCACCTGCGGGCCAGTGCCGCAACCAAGCTCGACGATCTCGACGACCGCCAGCTGAGGTGGAAACCGGCGTCCACGGCTAACTCGTGCGGAGGGATCGTCCAACACCTCGCCTACGCCGAGCGCTGGTGGTTCCGAATCGTGTTCGCCGGCGAGGACCTGCCCCTGGACTTCAAGGACGACGGCATGCGTCCGAGTTTCGAACTCGCCGACGACGCCACCGCCGCGTCGGTGCGATCCTTCTACGAGAAAGAGTGCGCCATCGCCGACGCCGTCATCGACGGCGCTGCCCTCGATGACTGGTCACGCGCCGATCTCGGCCGCAGGACGACGCTGCGATGGATCCTCACCCATATGGTCGAGGAAACCGCGCGCCATGCCGGTCACCTCGACATCACCCGTGAGCTCATCGACGGACGCCGAGGACGCTGACGACCGCATCACGACTTCCCACGTCGCACGCGAGCAGAGTCCGGCGGGAACTCAGAGTCGGGCTGGCGGGACTCGAACCCGCGACCTTTGGTCCCCCAGACCAACTGCGCACGTTCTCAGCCGTTCCCGGAATGGCCGAATCACGGGGCGTGACCAGGGGAACGTGGTGCCGACGTCGCGCATCGTTTGCCGTCGTTTCGCGTCCTCCCGCGCCCTCCTCGCGGCCTGGGCACTGCTCCCTCCAGATAGCCGCGCTGGGCGTCCTCTCTTGCATGGTATCCGTGATATCGAGTATTCTTGATCTTTGTGAAGGTCCGGTCGTGATTGCGTCGTTCGCCGAAGCGGCGACGGAGGCGCTCTTCCATGGCGAGCGTGGCAAGGCGATCCGCAAGTTACCGCCGGAGATCCGTTCGGCCGCGATCCGCAAGCTCGACATGCTGAACGCTGTAAAGGAGCTCAGTGACCTTCGCGCCCCTCCGGGCAACCGATTGGAGGCGCTGAAGGGCGACCTGAAGGGGAAGCACAGCATCCGCGTGAACGAGCGGTGGCGGATCGTCTTCCGCTGGGAATCCGGCGACGCCCACGACGTCCAAATCGTCGATTACCACTGAGGTGACATGATGCTGCCGAGAAAGCGAACGCCAACCCACCCGGGTGAGATTCTGAGCGAGGAGTTCCTCAAGCCCCTCGGTCTCACGCAGGTCGCCCTCGCCGACCATCTGGACGTGCCCGTCCAGCGGATCAACGAACTCGTGCGTGGAAAGCGTGGCGTCACGCCGGAGACAGCCTGGCTGCTCGCCGGCGCCTTTGGGACCACTCCGGAGTTCTGGCTCAACCTCCAGTCGAACCACGACCTCGTCCGCGCCCGTCCGACTCGTACGATCCAGCAGCTTGCCACCACCGGGTGAAACTCCGCGCGTAGCCGGTCATGCAGCGACCGCAGTGCTCACGACGTGCCATTCTCGCCCGGGCAGCAAGATGCTCATATCGAGCCGAACGGCAGTTCGGCGTGGGGCTGGGACGGCTACTTAGCCTCATGGGAGCAGCCCAATCGTCGCGTACCACGCGTTGAGCGCTTCGAGCTCGCCCGGTAGCTCCTCGTGGACGATCTTGACCACCCTGCCGCGCATGATCGTCACCACCTGGCAGCACCGGCATTCGTGTCGCCAATCGTCGACTCGCACCCGATCGACGAAGAGCACCGGATGGTCGGGGACGCCAGGCCCGACCTCGGGCGCATAGACGACCTCGTCGAATTACCGCTGGGCCGGCGTCAGAGTGGCAGCGGTAACTGGCGATGGTGGCGTCCGGACCGGTGAGCGTGCCGTCCGGCGTCTCGTATCGGGAGTCGGGCGACAACAACTATCGGACGCCTGAGTAGTCGCCCACGTCGACCAGCCGGGCGAATCGCTCAGCGATGCGATGCGATGCGAATCGGTTTCCACTGAGTGACGGCACCCGAACGGCTGCGGCAGTCGCGCGGGATAGCTTTCAGCGCGTGGTCCATGTGCGGCGCGCAGATGCCGGCGACGCAGAGGTGGTGGCAGGCATCCATTTCCTAGCGAACTGGCGGGCGTACGGTGAACTGACCGGGGCTCCGTCGGCGGAAGCCCACGAGCGCGGCGACTGGGCCGAGCAGCAACTCGAGGGGTACCGAAGGCTCTGGCACCGTCAACTCGCGGCGGGCCAGTCGGGCAATCCCATCTTCGTCGTCGAGACCGACCAGCAGGTGGCCGGGTTCTGTGAGGCCGCGGGCAACAAGGCGCGCGGCATTGGCGAGATCGTCGGGCTGTACATCGACCCGGAGCATTGGCGCGAGGGGCTCGGCCGCGCGCTCGTCACCGAGGTTGTCCGATGGTTCAAGCAGCGCCGTGTCGCGACGGTGGTGCTCTGGGTGCTCGAACCCGCAGTCGAGGCGCGTGCGTTCTACAAAGCCCTCGGGTGGAAACCAGACGGAGCAAGGCGCGCGGAGCGCAGCGTCGTCGAGGGGGCCCTTACGGGCGTTCGGTATCGGCGTGACCTGACGTGATGAAGCGCAGCCCGAGGGCCGACGTCCCATCACCCCGGTCACCTCGACATCACTCGTGAACTCATCGACGGACGCCGAGGACGCTGACGACCGCCATCACGACTTTCGACGTCGCACGGGAGCAGGTCGCGTTTCCCGACCTGGAACGGTCGTGCTCTGTCCGATGCGCGCAGTTTCAATGACCATCCGGCGACATCAAACGCGCACGCGGGCGCCAAGCAATCCATCCCAGGAAGGGAAGCCACGGAGTCGGGCTGGCGGGACTCGAACCCGCGACCTTTGGTCCCCCAGACCAACGCGCTAACCAAGCTGCGCCACAGCCCGTACGGAGCGGGAGTCTACGCAACCCCCCTCGGAACCTCGGAAGGCCTCGTCAGCGAAGGAGCAGGGCGATGCCCTGCCACAGGCGCAGGCTCAGGTAGACCACGGCGGCCGCGGCGAGCACCTTGAGGTGCCAGGGCACGGGCGGCAGACGCTCGTCGCCTTCGGTGACCTTGAGTGCGATGCCGCCAGGATCGACCGCCGATCCGCAGGCCGGACACGTCCCGTCGCGACGGACGCCGGAGGGCGCCCGATACTCCGCGCATTGCGGGCACCAGGGCATCAGACCGGCGGAACGCCGTGGCGACGCCCGAACTTCTCGCGATCCTTCCCGGCGGCGGCGGCGATGCGCAACGCCAGTTCGTCCCGGAGCGCTTCGGGCTGCACGATGGCGTCGACGACGAGTTCGGCCGCCAGGTGGAGGATGTCGATGTCCTCCTCGTACTCGCGCTGGAGCCCTTCGATGAAGCTGGCGCGCTCGGCGTCGTCCTCGATCTCTTGGATCTTGTTGTAATAGACGGCGTTGATGGCCGCTTCGGGCCCCATGACGGCGATCTGCGCGCTCGGCAACGCGATCGTGGCCTCGGGATCGAACGCCGGCCCGCACATGGCGTAGAGGCCGGCGCCGTAGGCCTTGCGCACGATCACCGAGATCTTGGCAACCGTCGCTTCCGTGACCGCGGTGATCATCTTGGCGCCGTGACGAATGATGCCCTGCCGCTCCACCTGGGTGCCGATCATGAAGCCGGGGACGTCGGCGAGGAAAACGAGAGGGATGTTGAACGCGTCGCAGAGCCAGATAAAGCGCGCCGCCTTGTCGGCGGAGTCGACGAAGAGCACGCCGCCGAGGTGCTTCGGGTTGTTGGCCACGATCCCAACGACCTCGCCCTCGAGTCGAGCGAACCCGATGATCAACTCCTTGGCCCACGCCGGCTTGAGCTCGAAAAATGACTCTTCGTCGATGAGCGCGTCGATGACGTGGTGCATGTCGTAGCCACGCCGGTGGTCGGCAGGGATCACGTCGGCGATGGCCTTCGCCTGCGGCGACGGCTTGCGAGGCTCGGCGCTGTTCGGCGTCCCCCGCCAGTTCCCGGGAAGGTAGGAGAGGTACCGGCGCGCCATCTCGATGGCCTCGGCGTCATCGGCGACGAGGTTGTCGCCACAACCCGACACCGTGGCGTGCATGCGGGCGCCGCCCATCTCTTCGAGCGTCACCTTCTCCCCGATGACCATCTCCGCCATGCGCGGCGACCCGAGGTACATCGACGCGTTGGCCTCCACCATGAACACGACGTCGCAGAAGGCGGGAATGTATGCACCGCCGGCCGCGGACGGACCGAACAGGCAACAGATCTGCGGGACCTTGCCCGAGAGCCGCACTTCGTTGGCGAAGATGCGCCCCGCACCGCGTCGTCCCGGGAACAGCTCCACTTGATCGGTGATTCGCGCGCCCGCTGAGTCCACCAAGTAGATGATCGGGAGCTCGTTGCGCAACGCCACTTCGGTCAGTCGGATGATCTTTTCCACGGTGCGCGCGCCCCACGATCCTGCCTTGACCGTGGGATCGTTCGCCATCACGCAGGTGGGGCGGCCATGGATCCGTCCCACACCCGTAACGACCCCGTCGGCCGGGAGATCTCCCGCGAGGGCATTGGCGAGCAGCGCGTCCTCCGTCACGCCACCGTCGGGATCGAGGAGGAGCCGCAGCCGGTCGCGCACAAACAGCTTCCCCTGCTCCGCGAGCTTTGCCGCTCCGCGCTCGAGGTTGCCGCCCAAGGCGCGTTCGGTGGCATTGCGGATGCGCTCGTCGGTCATCGCCGGATCCTCATCGTCGGTCAGGACGCCAATCGCGTTCGCGGGCCGGCCCGCATCACTTGTCCAGGCAGGGTGCGGCCCACGATCCGCTCGGCGAGCAACGCGCACTCGATCAACGCCTCAAGGTCGACGCCCGTCTCCATGCCCATGTCGTGCAGCATGTGCACGAGATCCTCGGTCGCGATGTTGCCGCTCGCCCCCGGAGCATACGGACAGCCGCCCAAGCCGCCGATCGAGGCGTCGAAGCGACGAGCGCCGGCTCGCAGCGCGGTCAGGGCGTTGGCGAGTCCGGAGCCCCGGGTGTCGTGGAAGTGAAGGCCGATCTCGGGGGCGCCCAGGCCCCCCTGGTCGAGGCGGGTCAGCACGTCGTCGACCCGGCGCGGCGTGGCCATGCCGGTGGTGTCGCCGAGACAGATCGATTCCACACCGACGTCGAGGAGCCGACGCGCGAGGGCGACCACGGTCGCTGGCTCGACGTCGCCTTCGTAGGGACATCCGAAGGCGGTGGAGATCACCGCCTCGACCGGAAGGCGGGCGTCGGCGGCGAAGGTCACGACGCGAACGATCTCGTCGACGGACTCCCCCACGGTGCGGTTCACGTTCTTGCGGTTGTGGGTCTCCGACGCCGACACGACCACCTCGAGGGCGTCGGCCCGGGCCGCCAGGGCAAGCTCGGCGCCCTTCGCGTTCGGGACCAACGCCGTGTAGCGCACGCCGGGTACCCGGTCGATCCGGGCGAAGACCTCGTCGCTTCCGGCCATCGGCGGGATGGCCTCGGCGCGCACGAACGAGCCAGCCTCGATGCAGGAGAGGCCCGCTGCAGCGAGGGCGTTGATCAGACGAACACGGTCCTCCACGGGCACGGGGGCCTCGTTCTGGAGTCCGTCACGAGGTCCGACCTCGCGGATCGACACTCGCTCGAGAAGCTCAGGCACGCCGCCCAGCGTACCGGCGGACCCGTTGTGGGGACCGCCTCAGACACAACGACGTCGCGTCTACGTCCGGCGGCGAACCCTCACTTTGATAGGCGTGGCGCCGAATTCGAAGCTTTCGCGAATCGTGCGTTCGAGGAACCGCATGTAGGTCGGCGGGAGCTTGTAGTTCGCAAAGAGTGTGAAGGTCGGCGGGTCGATGGCCCCTTGGGTCGCATACAGAACCCGCGGTCGCACGCCGCGGTCGAGCGGAGCCGGTTGGCGCTGCTGCGCCTCCTGCAGCACCCGGTTGAGGGCGGCGGTCGGAACCCTGCGGTGATATTCCTCGCGGGCCTGAAACAACGCCGGCAGGATTCGGTTCACGTTCTTGCCGGTCTTGGCGGAGATCCGCAGCACCGGCGCATACCCGATGAAGGCCAGCCGGTCGGCGACGCTTTCGCTCGTCCTGGTCCGCTGCTCGGCGGAGGCGACGTCCCACTTGTTGAGCACGATCGTCATTGCGCAGCCTGACGCGTCGACTCGCTCGGCGAGGTTCTGGTCCTGGTGTGTGACCCCCTCGGTTGTGTCGATCACAAACAGCGCCGCGTCCGCGCGATCCACGGCCCGCAGGGACCGCACGAGCCCGTAGTACTCGGTGGCCTCGTCAACCCGCGACTTTCTCCGCATCCCCGCGGTATCGACGAAGCGGATCGGGCCGTCCTCGGTCTCGATGAGCACGTCGATGGCGTCGCGAGTGGTTCCCGGCATGTCGTGGACGATCGCCCGCTCCTCGCCCACCAGCCGATTGAACAGCGTGGACTTGCCGACGTTCGGTCGGCCAACGATCGCGACGGCGAACGCGCTGAGATCGCCGCCCGCTGACTCCTCGTGGAGCGGCTCGGGCAACAAGCCGCGCACCGTGTCGAGCAGGTCCCAGACGCCGCGGTCGTGCATCGCCGAGAGCGGCATGGGGTCGCCGAGCCCGAGCTTGACCGCGTCCCAGATCTCATACTCCCGAACGTCATTGTCCACCTTGTTGGCGGCGAGGAGGATGGGCGTGTCGGCCCGCTGGAGCAGGCGGGCGACGGCGGCGTCCTCCTCCGTGATCCCCACCGTGACGTCGATGACCATGATGATCACGTCGGCTTCCTTGATGGCGCGCTCGGCCTGCGAGCTCACCTGGCGGGTGAGCGGGTCGTCCCGCTCCGCGAGCCACCCTCCGGTGTCCACGATCCGGAAACGGCGTCCGTGCCACTCGGCCTCAAACTCCCGGCGGTCGCGGGTCACGCCGGCCCGCTCCTCGACGATCGCCTCTTGATGGCCGGCGACGCGATTGACGAGCGTGGACTTGCCCACGTTGGGGCGGCCGACGACGGCGACGAGCGGGAGCGGGGCCGGCGTGGTCATGGCCGGAGGGCGTCGACGAGGGCGACACCGTTGGTCGCGACGACCTCCACTGGGCGCGGAAGATCGCCGAGCGTCCCCTCGTCGAGAAACAGGTCGCGGGAGAGGGCGACGTCGGGCAGGAGATAGCGATCGCCTTCTGGCTCCTCGGCCAGGCGAGCGCGGATGTCGGTGGCGGTGAGGAGGCCCGTCACACCGATGTTGCCGCCGAAGAAGTCGTTGCGAACGGGCACCGCTCGCACCGGTACGCCGGCGTGCTCCGACAACAGTGGAAGCAACGGCTCGATGACTTCGGCCCCGTACTCTCCCGTCACGATCCCGACCGGTCGGGATCGCTTCGAGCGGAGGCGGACGGCGACCTCGCCACTGCGAGGGGCGCGGTACCCGTCGGCGGGGGCGCCCTCCACCCAGGCGAAGAATCCGTCGCGCGAACCGATCGGCTCCACATCGTCGCCGGCGAGGCGAGCCATCACCTCGGCCTCGAACACGCGAGCCATCCCGATGCCGTTCTCGTGTTGCGCCAATTCGTCGTACGCCTCGAGCGCCGGGAACGGTCGCCCAGCAAGCAGGTACAGCTCGTCGGCGGCGAACACCATGCGGTGGCCGAGGGCGTCGTCGAACCGCTCCTGCCACGCTTCGATCGTGTCCAGGGCGGCGTCGACCTCATCCCGGCTCATGGGTCGGATGTCGGGCTCGGTGTTGTGTGCGCTCACCCCGACGGGAACGACGGCGACCGTCGCCAACTCCGGGTAGCGATCGAGCACGCCAAGGAGGGTGCGCTCAAGGACGTCGCCGTCGTTGAGGCCGGGACACAGCACGACCTGCCCGTGGATCTCGAGGCCATGGTCGAGGAGCAGCCGGAGCCACCGGAGGCTCGTCGCTCCGCGACGATTGCGGAGCAGGCGGGCGCGAACGTTCGGGTCGGTGGCATGAATGCTCACGTACAGCGGATCGAGACGCTCATCGACCGTGCGCTCGAGGTCGGCTTCCGTGAACCGGGTGAGGGTCGTGAAGTTCCCGTAAAGAAAGGACAGCCGGTAGTCGTCGTCTTTCAGAGAGAGACTCCGACGCATCCCCTTGGGCAGCTGATAGATGAAGCAGAAGGGGCAGTGATTGTCGCACGTCCTGACGCGGTCGAACACGGCCGACTCGAGCTCGAGGCCCAGAGGCTCGCCCTCGCGCTTGCGGATGGTGACCGCCCTCACGAGGCCGTCGCAGCGGAGGTCGAGGGCGAGCTCGGCCTCATCGACGAGGAGTTGATAACGGACGACGTCGCGCGGCATTTCACCGTTCACGGTGACCAATTCATCGCCGGGAACGATCCCGGCAGCCTCAGCAGGCGAACCGGGGGCGACCGCGACGACCCTCGCGGTCGTTTCCATGGGGCCAGTCTACGAAAGTACCCTCCTGATCATGCCCGTCGAGCAGGTCCTCCTCGCCCAGCCGCGCGGCTTTTGTGCGGGGGTCGAGATGGCGATCAAGGCGCTGGCGTGGATGGTGCGCGTCTTTGACCCTCCGGTCTACTGCTACCACGAGATCGTTCACAACCGGCTCGTGGTCGACCGCTTCCGGCGCCTCGGGGTGATCTTCGTGGACGACATCGCCGACGTGCCCGAGGGCGCCCCGGTGATGCTCTCGGCCCACGGGTCGTCGCCGGAGGTGGTCCGGGCCGCCTCCGACCGCGCCTTCGTCGTCGACGCCGTCTGCCCGCTCGTCACCAAGGTGCACCACGAGGCGAAGAGCCGTGCGAAGAAGGGCTACACGATTCTCTACGTCGGCCACGAGGGTCACGACGAGGCGGTCGGCACGCTGGCGGAAGCACCCGCGGCGATGCGTCTCGTGCAGTCCGAGGACGACCTCGGAACCGCCGCCCCGACGGTGGCGGACCCCACCAAGGTCGCGCTGTTGGCCCAGACCACCCTGGCGTTGTCCGAGTGGGAAGGCATTCTCGAGCGAGCCCGTGATGAGTTCCCTCAACTGTGGACGGCGACCCGCAACGATCTCTGCTTCGCCACGACGAACCGCCAGGCGGCCCTGCGCGCGATCGCTGAGCGCGCCGACGCCGTGGTCGTGATCGGAAGCGCCAACTCGTCGAACACCTTGGCGCTCGAGCGCGTCGCCCATGAGGCTGGCTGTCCATCCGTCCAGCGCGTCAACCGCGCCCGCGACCTCGATCTCACCATGGTCGCCGACGCGCGGGTGGTGGGCGTCACCGCCGGCGCCAGCGCGCCCGAGGAACTTGTCGAGGACGTCATCCGGCAGCTCGACCCTGCGCAAGGGGTCGAGCTTGTGCACGTCACCGACGAGGACGAGTACTTCCCTCCCCCGCGCCAGCTCCGCGACTTGATGGGTGCGCTCGACGCGGCGGTCGCCGTGGCCTGCGGCGGCGATCCGGCCGAGTCGCGGCTGCTCGGCGGGCCGTTTGCCGACGACCCATCGGTCGACGCCTCAGCAGTATTGCGAGACCTCATCGACGCGCACATTCTTGAGACTGGTGAGCACTCCGCCGTGCTCTGACGCGGGCACCGCGACGGCCGCCGACGGTCAGCGCTCCTGCATCGCCCGGGCTTCGTCGAAGGCCTTTTGAAGCGAGACCGCGAGTTCGGCGGTGAACCCCTTGACCTCCGACCGAGGGATCGGGCCCTCCCGCCGGGGACGTTCGAGCGGCTCGCCGATCACCAACAGCACCGGCTTGAGCTTGGGCAGCTTCGCACCCTTGGCCAGGATCTCCTCGCTTCCGGCGATCCCAATGGGGACGACAGGGACTCCGTGGTGGGTCGCGAGGTATGCGGCGCCGTCGTGCAGATCCTCGATGAGCGGCCCGAACCGGCGCGTGCCTTCGGGGAATACCACCAGCGGCTCGCCCCCATCGAGACATGCGCCGGCGGTCCGCAGCGCAGCTCGGTCGACTCCCCCGCGGTCGACGGGAAAAGCTCCGAGCCCGCCCACGATGCGTCCGAGCAGCTTCGACTTCCAGATCTCTCGCTTGGCCATGAACCGCACGCGACGCTTCGTCACGAGCGCAGCGAAGAAGGAGTCGAGGTTCGAGCGGTGCGACGGGGCGAGGATGTACGGCCCTGTGCGGGGCAAGCGGTCCTGGCCGACAACGCGAATCCGCCACAACGCCTTCGACACGGCGAACACGATCCCCCGGACGATGCGATATCCGATCACGACGCCAATCCTGCACGACCGACACCGGCGAGGATGGCGGCCACCACGTCTTCCACCGTCATGTCGGTGGTGTCCACGACGAGGGCGCCAGGGGCGGACTGGAGCGGTGCAATCGCCCGGGTCGAATCGAGGTGGTCGCGACGGTCGAGGTCGGCCCGGACCACCGCCACGTCGACGGAGCGGGCGGCCGCCGCCTCGTCCCCTTGTCGGCGCGACGCGCGGACAGCGGGGTCGGCGGTCAAGAACACCTTCACGGGCGCGTCGGGAAACACCACCGTGCCGATATCCCGGCCTTCGATCACCCCTCCCCCGTGGGCTTCGGCCCACGCTCGTTGGCGCGCCACCATCTGCTCACGCACCCCGGGATGCGCCGACACGATCGACACGGCGGCGCTCACCTCCGGCCCCCGGATGGCGTCGGTGGCGTCGACGCCATCCACCGTCACGCGTTCCGCCACCTCGATCTCGGTCGCTTCGGCGATCTCCGTTGCCGCCCGTCCGTCCTCGAGGAGCACACCGGCTTTGAGCACTGCGTATGTCACCGCCCGGTACATCGCACCCGTATCGAGGACCTCGAGGCCGAGCGCGGCTGCGACCGCCCGGGCGACCGTTGACTTCCCCGCTCCCGCCGGCCCGTCGAGCGCCACGATGATGGTCATGCGAACTCCTCCATCGCGTAGCCGGTGAGCGCCTCGAGGTCGGCGCTGAAACCGGGGTACGACGTGGCCACGGCCGCCCAGCCCTGAATCTGCGACTCGCCCTCGCAACCGAGAGCGGCGGTCGCGGCGGCCATGGCGATGCGATGGTCCCCGTGCGACTTGAATCGCGCCGCCAAGGGGCGTCCTCCCTGGATGAGCAGGCCGTCGCGGCGGGCTTCGACGCCGACGCCCATTTGGGAAAGCTCTTGATGGATGGCGCCGATGCGGTCGCTCTCTTTCACCACGAGTTCATCGGCGTCGCGGACCTCGGTGGGCCCCTCGGCGAACGCCCCGGCCACCGCGAGGGCGGGAATCTCATCGAGCACCAAGGGGATCTCGTCGCCTGCGATCAACGTGCCGGTGAGCTCCGACGTCGACGCGGTGATGGTTCCGAACGGCTCGCCGCACGACTCCCCCTGGACGTCGATCTCGATGGCGGCTCCCATGCGCCGAAGGACCTCGACAAAGTGGACGCGGGTCGGGTTGAGCGAAACCCCCTCGACGACGACCTCCGATCCAGGGGTGACGAGCGCGGCCACGATCCAGAACGCCGCGGACGACGCGTCGCCGGGAACGTCGATCTCGAACGCCGGCACGTCCGCCGCTTCCACGCGCACGACCGCGTCGTCCTCTGACACCGGGAGGCCGAGGCCCATGAACATGCGCTCGGTGTGATCCCGGCTGCGCGCCGGCGACGCAATCTCGGTGACCCCGGACGCTTGGAGTCCGGCAAACAGCAGCGCCGACTTCACCTGGGCGCTCGCCACCGCGAGGTCGTGTCGCCCGCCGCGCAGGTTGCCGCCGCGGATGCTGAGGGGCGTCAACGCCCCAGCGTCCCTGCCGTCGATCGTCGCCCCCATGGCTCGAAGCGGCTCGACCACCCGCAACATCGGTCGACGAGCGATCGACGCGTCGCCCGTGAGGACGGCGTAGCCCGGTCGCCCGGCGAGATACCCCAGGCCGATGCGGACCGTGGTCCCGGAGTTGCCGCAGTCGATGATGTCGGCGGGCTCGCGCAGGCCGTCCCAGCCGACCCCAGTGACAACGAGGGCGT
>DATDOY010000274.1:0-2877 GCA_035293045.1 Acidimicrobiia bacterium | reverse complement strand
AACCCCCCAGTCGTTCCCCGTCGCCGGCGCCGCTCAGTATGGGAACGACTGGGGGGTTCCGCGGCACAATCCCTACCCGCACCCCCACGAAGGCACCGACATCTTTGCGTCGCGGGGGACGCCCGTCGTCGCCTCGCTGCCGGGGGTGGTAACCGGCGTCGGGATCGACACCGCCGTCGGCGGCAATTCGCTCCGCGTCACTCAGCCCGACGGGACGTACGCCTACTACGCCCACCTCGACGGGTTCGCCCCCGGTGTGGTGGAGGGAACATTCGTCAGGGCCGGTGTGATGCTCGGATACGTGGGCACGACCGGGAACGCCGCCGGCACCCCGCCGCATTTGCATTACGAGCTCCACCCCGGCGGCGGGGAGGCGATCCCACCGTTGCCCTACCTCGATCAGTGGCTGGCGGGCGCCCGCGAGCGGGCACAGGCCTTCATCCAGGCGGCCGGGGGTGTTTTCCCGACGGTAGGAGCGCCGGTTATGGCGCCCGGGCACGTGCCGGTGACGCCGTTCCTACGGGCCGCCGCGACCAAGGAATCGCCCCTCTCGGGACTCGTCATGGTCGCGGTGATGGTGGCCGTTGTCATCCTCGTGCGCCGGCGTCGGCGGTGGCTCGCGCCCCTGGCGGGCTTGCTGGCGCGGCGGAGCAGGTGGCTGCCGCATCATCGGTCGGTCGGCGCGCCCGGTCGGCTCATCACGTTTCCGTTCGACCCGAGCGCCACCGACGAGGGCTCGCGAGACGGTCAGGTCGTCGACGTGCTCGAGCCGTTCTTGTCTCGCCGACACGCGAGCGCGGAGCGATGAGGAGCGGCACGGTGACCCAATTCGCACGTGCGCGCGGCCAGACCCACCCGATCGGGGGAGGCGTCGACGCGGCGTCGTCCGTAGGGTCGGACGCGGGCTCGGCGGGGGAAACGATGGACGCTCGGGGCGACCGCATGCTGGAGGAGTTGTGCACCCGCCCCCTCGACCACGCTCCCTTCCCACGCGTGTATCTGGACGTCACCTACCTGAAGTCGCGTCGGCGCGGGCAGGTGGTCTTCGAGGCCATCGTCGCCGCGACCGGGGCGCGGACCGACGGCGGGCTGGAGATCCTCGGGATCGATACTGGCGATAGCGAGGACGCTGACTTCTGGCGCCGCTTTCTGGTGTCGATGGCTCTGCGAGGCCTCGGGGGCGTCAGGGTGTTGGGATCGGATGAGCACGGTGGGCTCGAAGAGGCTCTGGCTGACGTGTTCCCCGAGGCCCGGTGGACGTATTCACCCGGCACCGCAACATCGATCGCGCATGGCTCCCGGCGCGTCGGCCGCACCCGCGGGAGACCATCCACTCCGCGTGTCCGCGGCTGGTGGGCCGTTCCCGGCGCACGGGGACACGCGGTGCGCTAGCCAAAGCGTCCGTCCTGGTTCCAACGTTGCCGGCACCCCCCCCATCTCCCCCGCCCGGTGACGCCACGGACGGGACGGTCGGGGGGCGGGGGTCCGCCGCGTTCTGGGAGTCGGCGGGCCCCCAACCTCAACGCCCTGCCCTCTTTCGTGGGTGGGTGTTTCAACCGTTCGGGGTCCCACAATCCGATGATGATGAGTAGCGTTCAGGCCGTGGACCGGTCCGGCGTCCGGCTCCGGAAGAAACTGTCGCACCCTCGAATTACATTTTTGTCATTCGCCCTGTGGCGCTCGTGGGTCCAAAGGCCCTCCCCGTCGTGTGTCGGCGCGCCTGCTCACTGTCGGCGCGCCGCCGAAATGAGGGAGTAGGCCATGATCAGCGAGAATGAAACCCCGATCGTGCACCGGGCCGAGCGGTTCGAGGTCGTCGACAGGGAGGGGAGGGTGCGGGCCGTCCTCGGACTCCTCGAGCGGGCGGAGCCGACCGGACAGATCGTGGGGGTCGAGCTGCGAGACGCCGCCGAGCGGGCCCGGGCCACGTTGGCGGTGGGAGAGGACGGCAGCTGGATGCTCTTGGAACTGGCCGGCAACGCCCGGATCGTCCTCGGAGTCAACGATCCCGAGAGCGACGCTGTCGACGCCCGAGCGTTCCTCTACCTGTGCGACACAGACGGCCGACCGGTCGCCGGATGGCGGGTGAACGACGAGGGCGCGGCCGAACCCGCCAGCGGATCATGAACTCCAGAGATCAAGGGCGATCGTCGCCGCCGGGAGGCCGGCCGCCTCCCAGGTGAGAACGAGCAGGGCGTGGACGAGCAGCGGCGGCCATTCGCTGAGGAGGGCGAGGACCCCGGCTTCCATCTCCGCGGCGACCAGGCCCTTCTGGCCGTTGAGGTTGGCCAGCAAGGTCGGGACAAGGGGCGAGACGATTCGGCGGGTGACTTCGTGGGCCTCCGTCGGCGAGAGTGAAGCTGCGCGTCGCGCGAGTTGATCGCGCAGCGCGGGAAGGGCCGCGCCGGGAAGGAGATCGAGGATCTCGGCGAGGTCACTCCGCACCGCGTCGGACAGCGCGTCGAGGGCGACGGCGATCTCGGTGGGATGGAGGGCGGCGAGCAGTGCCGTGGCCGCGCAGGCGGAGCCGTCGAGATGCGTGTCGGCCATGGGTCTCCGCCTGTTGGGTAACGCTGGTGCCCGCTTGGTGCGTCACACTACGCGCCGGTGTCTGCCATCGCTACTTATCGGCTGTAGACGCAAAGTCATCATCGTTCTGGAATCGGGCATGCCACCAACCCGTCGTCCCCGTCGGGGCGCGTCCCCGCTGCCCTCGTTCGGCGAGCGAGTGCGCGCTCGGCGGATGGAGTTGGGTCTGTCGCAGGAGGCGCTCGGGGAGGCGGCGGGGCTTCACCGCACCTACATCGGCGGCATCGAGCGCGGCGAGCGCAACCTGGCGCTGGTCAACATCGTGAGCTTGGCGCACGCGCTCGACAT
>DATDOY010000273.1:0-5939 GCA_035293045.1 Acidimicrobiia bacterium | reverse complement strand
CGGGGGCCGTCCGTCACGAATTCCCGACTCGCCCGTTGAAGAGAAGCGGGCGGGGGCTGCGCTCGGAGGTGAGGTGGGTAGGTCGGCGACGTGGGCCCTGATCGCGGCATGCGCGTTCTCTGCATGCGCGTCCGCGGATTCGCAAGGGAGTGTGTCGTCGTCGTCGGGGACAACGTCGACCACCTTCGACCGGGCCGCCGAGGAAGCCGCCGTCATCGCCGCCTACCTCGCCGAGATCGACGCCTTCTACCTCGCCGCCAACCCCCCCAACCCCAACCACCCCGCCCTCGCCGAAACGGCGACGGGGGATCTGCTCGAGGGACTGCGGCAGAACCTTGAAGACCTAGCCCAAGAGGGAACCGGGATTCGACGCGGCGCGCAGACGACTGACCATCCGCGCGTGACTCGCATCGCGCCCGGCGCTGCGATTGTCGAGGACTGCGGGGTCGACGGCGATGTGCAATTCAACGTCGCGACCGGTGTGATCGTCGACGATTCCGTGATCACAGGCAAGGCGACCGCCCGGCTCATCAAGGTCAGAGACAGATGGCTCGTGGCCGAGAAAACGTTCGAGGTGGATACGTGCGCATAGCCGCCGCCGCATTGATGCTCAGCATTGGCCTCGCCGCCAGCCCAGCGTACGGAGCAGGAAAGCAGCAGAACACCGGAGCCTCCAACAGCGGGACGTCGGTGAACGTGCATGCCAGCGAGACTGAGACGCAGGGCGGGGGCGGGCCGGGGTCGAGTCGGGGGCGGTCGGGGCCGGCCATCGACTACGAAGCGCGGTACCAGAGCCTGATCAACGCCATGGCGCTCGAGCAATTGCGCGAGACCGACCGGCGCCTCAACGAATCCGCCGTTCACCGCAACCTCACCCACACCCGCGACGAGTGCACGCGACTCGCGGACTACCACGAGGCTCGCGGGCTCCGCCGGGTACTCGTCACCGAGCGGGTCCAGGTCACAGAGCGCGTCCTCGTCTACGAACACATCCCCTACTACGTGGCGGTCCACGTTCCGGTCGTGATCTACGAGCGCATCCCCACCGTCCGGCACTACTACGTCTGGGTTCGCCGGGGCTGGCGCTGGACCCTCGAGCGACGCACACGCATCTCGTGGGAAGTCCGAGCCATCACGACCTACCGCGTCGAACACCGACTCCAGTGGCGCGTCGAACCTCGGTGGGTCACCCGCACGGTGTGGACGACCGTCGAGCGATGGGAGTGGCAGGGGAGCCCCATCCACACCGTGCTCGGCGTGAGCTATCGCGCCTGCGCGAACGCGGCGGACCGGGCGATCGCCAACCACCGGCGGGTGGTGGAAGAGCGTCGCGCCGCGTGGAACGACCAGTGGGCCGACCTGAACCGCGCCGGGCACGAGGCCTGGCGCGTCATCAACACAACGTGCCGCACGATCCGCGAGGTCGGACCCAACGACATCCAGGAGTGCGCCTACGGGGCGTGGCGCAACTACTCACCCGGCTCGTTCGAGCGCACCATCTACGTGCCGCCCGCGCCACCGCCGCAGACCATCATCCGTCAGGCGCGCGACCAGATCACCCCGCCCGGTCCGGTCATCCGGATGAGCCCGAAGGTGGAGTGGGAGCAGATCGTGCAGTTCCCCACGTGGCTCTGGATCGAGCCCTCGGCGTGGCGGCCCGCCACCGCTCGCGCCGACGCCGGCCGGGCGTGGGCCGAGGCGACGGCCACCCCCACCCGCGTCGTTTGGGACATGGGCAACGGCGACCGCGTCGTCTGCACCGGCCCCGGAAGCGTGTTCGACGAGGGACGCCCCGACGCGTCGCAGCGCACGGGCTGCTCCTACACCTACCGCCAGTCGTCGTCGGGTCAACCCAACGACGCCTACACCGTGACCGCGACCCTGGTCTACGACGTCACCTGGCAAGGGAGCGGGGGAGCGGGCGGCGACCTCGGCACGATCACCCAGACGAGCGCCGTCCCCGTGCGCGTCGCCGAACTCCAAGCCCTCGTCACGGGCGCGGGGTGACGTCGAGCCGACCACCGGTGGAAGGTGCGCCGTCCTCGCCGCCCCCGGGCGACTGCTGACGGGCGACGCCCCAAAGCCGGTGCGGGGGCGTAGCGTTGAATTCCATGCGCAAGCGTCGAGTGCTCGTGCCGGTCGGGATCGTCGCCGTTGCCGTCAGCGCGTGGCTCGCATTCGGCTACTTCGGCGTGCAGTACCTCTTCATCGACGACAAAGTCGACGAAGCCGTGCCCGCCTTCGCCACCGCCACCACCGCGACCGGCGAGGCGGGTGCGATCGACAACGAGCGGACGGCGTCGTCGATCGCCGAGGTAGCCCCCTACCGCGGGGCGTTCGTGGACCGCAGCCACCCCACCACGGGAACGGCGGTCGTCCTCCAGGGTGCCGGGAGCGGCGAGCGGGTCTTGCGCTTCGAAGACTTCAAGACCGACAACGGCCCCGACCTCAACGTCTATCTGTCACCGGCACCCGCCGACGCCGCGGCCTCCGCCTTCGACGACGACTTCATCGACCTCGGCGACCTCAAGGGCAACGTCGGCAACCAGAACTACGACATCCCCAGCGACGTCGACCTCGACAAATACTCGACGGTGGTTGTCTGGTGCGTGCGCTTCCGGGTCGCCTTCGCCACAGCCGCTCTCACCACGACCGCGTAGCGCCGCTGCTCGAGTGTGAGTGTCTGCCCGGCGTGAGCCGGGCAGACACTCACACTCGAGCAGTGGCCCCTCAGCCGGGACCCACCGGCCCGGTGAGGTCGCGGAAGCGCTCGTAGCGCGCCGAGCAGGCGTCGACCCAGGCAGGGTCGGGCTCCACCCGATGTGACGTGCGGGCCCAGCGCGCGGACCCCGAAGCGTCCGCCTCGAGACCCGCCGCCACCCGCGCGAGGAACGCCGAGCCGAGCGCACCCCCCTCGGGGACGGCGACGACGTCAACCGGTAGCCCCGTGCAGTCAGCCAGGGCCTGCATCCAGGCCGCTGAGCGCGTCCCGCCACCCGTGGCCACGATCCGGCGCGGGCGCGGGTCGTCACCCGCGTCCTCCCCCACACCCTGAAAGGCGAGCTCCAGGTGGTGGCGCACGACGAAGCCGCCGGCCTCGTGCGCGGCGCGCCGAAGCGCCGAACGGCCATGGGTGAGGTCGAGGTCGTGCACCGACGCCCGGCGGTGTGGGTCGTGCAGCGGCGTCCGCTCCCCGCGGACATACGGGAGGATCACCGGCACCCGCTCGGGGTGCACGGCGTCGTCGGCGCCCCGGCCGCTCAACCGCAACGCCCAGTCGAGAAACAGTCCGCCCGCGTTCGACGGGCCACCGATGAGCGTCTTCCCCGGAGCGGTGTGCGGCACCGTCCACAATCCGGGCGCCTCCCGCCACGTCGGCGTCACCGCCCACGTGATGAGTGTCGCCCCGAAGATCACCAGCACGTCGCCGTCGGAGTCGGCCCCCGCCACCATCTGCTCGCCGAAGGCGTCGATCACGCCCGGGCCGAGGACGGCGTCGCCGACGCGTCCGACGGCCACGTTGCCGGGGATGACGCGCGGCATGCGCGCGGGATCGACGCCAGCCGACGCGCACATCTCCTCGTCCCAACCCGCGCCGTTGAAAAGCGGGAACGCCCCCATGGCCGACACGCTGTCGAGCACGCCCTCGGCGCCGAGCGCCCGATTCCCGACGGCCTGGGCGGGCCAGAAGCCGGCCGCGTCCGGTGCCTCGGTGGCGCACCAGCGCAGGAACCCGAGCGTCTCACCGGCATTGCCGGGACCCTCGAACGTGCGGTCGGCGTGCCCGCGCCCGTCTCCGTAGAGGAGCCCAGGGGTGATCGGGACGCCGCGCCGGTCGACGGCGCAGAGCGAGGGCACGAAGGCGGCGATGTTGACGCCCTTCACGTCGAGATCGCGCGACACCTTCTTCCACGCCCGCCGCACGCCCCGCCGCCAGGCCAGGTTGGCGTCGTGTTCGAGCCGGTCGGGCGCGGGGACGTGCAGGTCGTGCGGCACCCGGGCGCGCGCGAGGACGTTCCCGTCCCCGTCGGCCGCCACCGCCTTCACCGACGTCGTCCCGATGTCGATGCCCACCGTCACTTCGGGCATTGCCGTCCTCTTTCCTCGCCTCTTTCCTCGCCGCATTCAGGCCGTCCCACCCGGGAAGCATCCCCCAGGTGACACGGACGTCAGGTTCGCGCCAGAGTGTGCGTACCACGTCGCGTTCTACGCGACGTGGTACGCACACAC
This sequence comes from Acidimicrobiia bacterium, assembly GCA_035293045.1. Classification (GTDB taxonomy): domain Bacteria; phylum Actinomycetota; class Acidimicrobiia; order IMCC26256; family JACPCJ01; genus DATDOY01. The sequence continues at coordinate 1,709 of DATDOY010000273.1, read as the reverse complement.
TCACATCAGGAGCGCAGGGGGAATCATGCCGCAGTACCACGACGGGATCCTCGGGCCGGAGCCGCGCGACCCCGGCCAGCAGTTCTGGGACCCGGAAGCGCAGACCATGTCGAGGGACCAGATCCACCAGGTCCAAAGCGATCGCCTGCGAGACATGGTCGGTCGCATCCTCGAGACGCCGGTGCCCCTCTTCCAGCGCAAGCTCGCCGAGGCCGGGATCCAGTCGGTCGACGACATCAAGTCGGTCGACGACATCAACGAGATCCCGCTGACCGTCAAACAGGACCTGCGCGACTCGGAGGCCGGCGCGCCGCCGTTCGGCGAATACCGCTTCACCCCGCGCGAGTCGTGGGTGCGGCTCGGCACCTCGACGGGGACGACGGGGACCCCGACCATCGCCGTGTGGACCCGAAAGGACATCTGGCTCGAGTACGAGTCGGCGTGCCGCAACTGGTGGCGCAACGGGTGGCGCCCCGGTCAGATCGTCACCCACGCCCACCCGGCGTACCAGTACGGAGGCGGCGTGATGCTCTCGGGCTGCCTCGAGTACTTCGGCATGCTCAACATCTGGGTCGAGCCCCCCGAGACCGACGAGATCGCCGTGAAGGGCATCAACATGTGGGCGCGCGTGCGACCCGACGTGTCAATGGTGGCGTTCTCGCTCGGTCGGTTCATGGAGGTCGCCGCCAAGGAAGGCGTGGAGCTCAACCTGCCCGCCTTTTCGCTCGGCGGCGGTGGCGGGCGCGGCCTGCCGCTCATGACCGCCGGCCTCGAGTGCTACGCGTACGTCGGCGGACCGTGCACCGAGAGCCCGGGCGCGCACGTCCACGAGGACTGGGCGATCGTCCAGGCCGTCGACCCCAAGACCGGCCAGGACGTCCCCGACGGCGAGTGGGGGAACCTCGTCGTCACCACCCTCGATCGCGACAACGGCCTGCTGCGCTACGACCTCGAAGAGGCCTGCATGATGGTGCGCGAACCGTGCCCCTGCGGCGAGACGACCATCCGCAGTTTCTGGGGCGGGCGCTTCAGGGACTTCCTCAACTCCCAGGGCAAGTACTTCATGGTGAGTGAGGTCGAGGGAGCACTGCGCAAGGTCGACGCCGTGACCCAGCCCACCCTCGAGTACGTCGTGGTCAAGCCGACCAGCGAGACGGCGCCCCTCAAGGTGCGGGTGGAACTGCTCGAGGGCCCATCGAGTGGAGGGGCCGAGGACGCCCGGCAACGATGCGCGGCGTCGATCAAGGAACTGGTCGGCGTCGAGGCCGACGTGGAGATTCTCGAACGCGAGACCCTCGAACGTTCGGGATACAAGGCCGTTCGGCTCGTCGACGCCTGAGACAGGCGCGCACCTGCCGTGCCCGCGCCGTAGTACTTGGCAGGAAGTCCAGAACTCTCCGGGGGTGTTCTCGATGCGCGGTCTTCGCCGTCTCATTGTGTCCGTGCTCGCCGCCGTGGCGCTCGCGTCGCCCGTCCTCGCCGTTCCCGCGCAAGCTGCCGATCCGAGCCAGGTGGGACAGTGGGGCGCGCCGTTCGCCGAGCCCACGATCAACGGCGAGGCCACCGACGAGTACTGCGTCGAGGAGTCGCAGGAGGGCGACGACCACGACGGCAAGCACGTCACGTGCAAACCGACCGCCGGTTCGATGGCGATCCTCGGCGGCGACGACGTGGTCTATTGGGACGCACTCGAGGACACCGAAGAGGTC
>DATDOY010000272.1:0-4376 GCA_035293045.1 Acidimicrobiia bacterium | reverse complement strand
CCCCACTGGAACCGCTCGCCGTCTTCCACCTCGGTGGTGAACTCGTCGGCGACCCGCTCGTCGGCGACGAGCACCGTGCCGCCGTCGGCGCGAAGACCCCGCATTGCCCGCAGCGCGCCCACGGGGTCGTTCATGTCGTGGATGGTCTCGAACGCGCACACGAGGTCGAAGGTGCCGGCGAGCCCAGGATCGGCGGCGTCGCGGTTCTCGAAGGTGACCCGGCCATCGACGCCGCTCGCGGCGGCGTTGGCGAGCGCCTCGACGACAGACGCCTCGTCGAGGTCGAGGCCGGTCACGGTGGCGGCCGGGTACCCCAGAGCGATGGCGATGCTCGACCAGCCCGATCCGCACCCGACGTCGGCGACGCGCGCCGGAGGTTGCGCGCCGAGGCGATCCGCCAGACCCGGTACCTGCGGGAACCACTCCTGCGCCAACAGGTTGAGGAACATGGGCCGGTTGATGCGTGCGATGCCGCGCCGGAGGTCCTCGCCGTAGTCCGCATACTCGACTCCTGCCCCGGTGCGGAACGCGGCGAGCACCTCGTCGAGCGGCTTCATGGCGCCGACGAACAGGGATGCGAGGGGTGCCATGTAGGAGAGGCTGTTTTCGTCGAGGAGCACCTCGGCGTGCCCGGCCGGAAGCTCGTACTGGCGCGTGCCGCCGGAGCCGTCGAGGGCGACCCGAAGAATGCCGGCGACGGCCTGGTGTTCGGTCCACTCCCGCGCATACCGCTCGTCGATCGCGCATTGCTTGGCAAGCTCGACCGTCGTGAGCGGGCCGCTCTCCGCAAGGCAGCGGTACAGGCCGAGCTTGTCCCCGACGTAGATGTGGACGAGGTCGAGCGCGTGGATGGTGGCCCCGAACATGCGCTCGACGAGCGCGTCGCGGGCGGCTTCGTCGCTCATGAGCAGGTTCCTCCCGTGCGAACGCGCCGGTCTTCCGTCGATCCGGCGCTCGGATCCCACCAGTGTCCGGCCTCGCCCCGGCCTTTGTCAAGTAATCATTTGAATACTGGAATAGGGCCCCGGGGACGAATCCGGGGTCAGAGGAGGTCGTCGCTGATCCGGAGCTTTTCGATCTGCAACGTGTACACGCCCTTGCCGCCGTCGGCGGTCACCAGGACGCGGGGGTATCCGCTCGCGGGCCACGACGGGCCGAGCAGCTCGACGCTCGTCGTGCATCCCCCGTGGCCGCATGAGGTCGCCGCGGCTTGGAGGAAGTTGTCGATCCGCACGGTGGCGGCGAGTCCGGGCGCCGTGGTCAGGGTGGCCCGCAACTTGCAGTCGCCCACGCTGCACTTCTCCGACGAGATGTAGGCATCGGCGGCGTCGCGCGTTTCGGCAAGCGGGTTGGGAAGGAGATACCCGACGGTGGCGGTGCAGATGCCGCTCGGCGGCGTCGTGCGCAGGTTGGTGCCGGCATCCGGTGCGTCGTACACGGGGGTGCCGAACCCGCAGTCGTTGTGCGGCGCCACCGTGACCGAGAACGGTTCGGTGTCGCTCAGCCCGTCGCTGTTGGTCACCGTCACCGTTCCCGAGAATGACGACGGCGTCTCTGACACGAAGCGGCGATACGCGGTCAGGGTCTGCCCGCTCGGTGCGCGCGAGCCGTCGAACGGCATCGTGACGGCTGGGCCGTCACTCCACACGACGCGGTACACGAGCGTCTCGTCGTTCGGATCGAATCCGGTCATCGGGAGAGGGAAGTAGTCGCCCTGGTGGGTGATCGGGGAGTGCGTGAGCACGAGCACAGGGGGCGCCTGCAATCCGATGTCGCGCACGTCGACCTCGTAGGTGAGGTTGTCGCCGCCGGTCAGGAGATCGAGGCGCCAGGTCCCGGCCTCGGCGATGGTGATGACGTCGTCGGACGCGTTGTGTGTCACCGCACCGCTCGGCGAGGTGAGCCGTACCGTCAGGCTGTCGATGTACGCGACGAGCGTCCGGACGCGCGCCCGTCGGTCGGCCGGGAGCGTGAAGGTGAACGAGTCGACGTCCGAGATGTCGGGCCACAGACCCGCGCAGTGAAACGGGAGCGTGACGGACTGGCCGTTGGCGTCGGTGCCCCATCCGCAGTCGTCCTGAACGAGCGCGACGTGGTATGTGGCGGAGGGCGGGCTGATCGCGTCGAGCGAATCGCGGGCGAAAAAGGTGACGTCGAGTTCCCACCGGATTTCGATCTGGAACGTGGTGGTCCACGACGCGCTCGCGATCAGCTGGTTTTTCCACTCGATCGGCTGGCTCGGCCCTCCGTAGCGGATCCCGAGTGAGCGCAGGTTGCCGTCGGGGTCGCTGCCCGAGACCTCGAACTCGACGGTCTCGCCGTACTGGCCGGAGGCGGGCACGTTCGCCGACGTCACCGCGGGGCGGTCGTTCGGGGTCACGGTGACCCCGATCGTGTAGTCGCCGGGCTGGTCGGGGCACGGCGCGATCGGGGTGCCGCCGGGGGTGGCGTTGCGGCGGGCCGTGACGTCCACGGGCGTGGTGCCGTCGCCCGACGCGATGTAGGTGCCGCTCGGGTTCACCGCCATGCAGGAGGTGCCGTTGAACATCACCTGGACTCGATCGCCGTCGGTGTGGTCGAAGTCGTAGAGGTCGGCGTACTTGTACACGGTGTTGCCGTTGAGGTCCGTCGTCGTGCTCGTGTGCGCCTCGTCGAGGCTCCCGGTGCACGAGGTGCCGCTGGTGAGGTGGTGCGCCGGCGGGGTGTCGCCGCCTCCGCAATCGTTTCCCGATCCGGCGGCCGCGACGGGCCCCGTGGGGACCAACCCTGCGACCGCGACCGCGATGGCCGCCGCGACGAACCGAACGGATGACCGCATCCCCTTCCCTACGCCCAGGGCGAGCCGGGTGCGCGGCGTCTCAGGACGTGGGGGCCGGCGTGGATGCAACGGACGACGTCACCTCGAAGACGTTGCCATCGGGATCGGAGAACCGAAACGACCGGAAGTCGCCCGCGTCGATGATGGCGCGGGCCGCCACCCCGCGTTCGGTGAGGCGATCGCGGAGGCGCTCCAGATTTTCGTGCACGTACATGGCCACATAGGCCCCACGGATGCCGGCCTGGGCCGGCTCAACCCCCACGGGCAGCTCCCACAAGGAGATGAGCAGCCCGCCGACCGAGAACGTGACGTGGTGGTCGCCGCCCTCACTGCCCGACGACACGGGCGCCCAACCGAGGCACTCGCGGTACCAGGGGACGGTGGTGCCGAGGTCGCGACAGCGGAGAATGACGCTGGCCGTGGCTGCTTCGAACGCCCCGGTGCTCATTGGTTCGGAGCGTAGCCTGGAAGATATTCCCTTGTCGGTCTTCTTGTCGCACATCGGACAGACCGGCCCGAAATCAATATCGTGTCCGCGATGGCGGCGGCCGATGACTCTGGGGTGAAACGGCCCCGACGCCTCGTGGAGATCGTCCTTCCGGCGACCCTGTCGGTCGGCCTCCTATGGGCGCTGCGACGTCTCGAGCTGATGGCCGACACGCCGGTCTGGGTGCTGCTGGCGCTGATTGTGACGGCGTCCATCGTCAGCGAGGGCGTGCGCGCCGTGCGGCGCGACGCGATGGCGGCGCGGGTCGCCGTGTTGGTGTTCGGGAGCGGCGCCGTCATCTATGCGACCGGATGGGGGCCCGTACTCACGATCGGACTCATGTACGCGGTCGCCGCGTCGGTGCGGAGCTTCGGGTCGAGGGCGGTGCTCGTCGCGACCATGTGCTCGCTCGGTGTGATCCTCGCCGGCCAGCTTGCCATCGCCGCGGAAATTGCACCGTCGGTCATCGAGAGCGCCCGCCTCAATCACGGTCTCGCCGCGCTCGGCGGCCTCGGGCTCCTCTTTCCGTGTTGGGTCATCTACAACACGGCGGCCAGCAAGGAGGCGTCGGAGGCCCAACTCGTGCACCAGGCCTTCTACGACCCGCTGTCGCGACTTCCCAATCGCGTGCTCTTTCTCCGCCGGCTCGAGAGCGCCCTTGTCGGGAGTGAGCGCGACGGCCTGCTGCTGAGCATCTTGTTCGTCGACCTCGATCGGTTCAAAGTCGTCAACGACTCCCTCGGCCACGAAGTCGGCGACCTGCTACTCGCCGGCGTGGCCCAGCGGATCGGCGCCTGCGTTCGACCCACCGACACCGTTGGGCGACTCGGTGGCGACGAGTTCGTGGTCCTGCTCGAGGGCGTGGGCGGGGTCGACGAAGCGGTGCGGGTCGCCGAGCGCATCGGCGAGGAGTTGAAGGAGCCGTTCTTTCTCAAGGGTTTCGAGGTGGTGGCACGCGCAAGCGTCGGGATCGCCATGTCCGACGGTCGTCCCGTGATGGACGCCGAACGGCTCGTGCGCGACGCCGACGTCGCCATGTATCAGGCCAAGCGTCGGGGTGGCGCGCGCTTC
>DATDOY010000271.1:0-3195 GCA_035293045.1 Acidimicrobiia bacterium | reverse complement strand
GCTGCTCGCAGGCCTTGACCCCATTTGGTGGACCACGCGTTACGGCAGCGCGGCCAGGGGTTGGGCTGAATGTAGGTCTTCGAATTCGGTCGGTGTGAGATAACCCAGCGCGCGGTGGCGACGGGACGAGTTGTAGAAGTGCTCGATGGAACAGGCGAGGGCGTCATCGTTGGTCGAGCAGGGCAACGAGGTGAGCCGGTGCAACGTGGCGGTAGGCCTGCTCCAGGGTGTCGGAGATCTCGGCCCAGTCGTCGGCAGTGGCGGCGTCGAGCACCACGCCGAGCCACGTCGAAAAGGTGCCGCTCGCGGACGACGGCGGTGCGAAGTAGCGATCCGGCCGGGACGACACGAACAGTTCCTGGAAGCCCTCGGGCAGCGGGCACCACACGGTGACCCGTTCGTCGCCGTTGTGGTGGTCATGGAAGTAGCACAGCGGGCGTCGATCGTCGACGAAGAAGCAGGGCACCCCGTGACTGACGCGCTCGGTGACGCGCGGGAACGCCCGCACGATTGCTCGCACCCGCTCGAGGTGTCGAGCCCCGGCCTTGTCATCCACGGTCAGCGGGACGCGGCGCCGTCGACCACGCTCGCAAGCTTGTCCAAGGCCGACGCCCACCCGGCCGCCCCGGGGGAGTCCGCAGAAATGCCCTCGTGGGTCATCCGCATCCTCGTCCGACCCCCCAGGTCTTCGAGCTCGACGATGACGCGCGTCGTGGCGGGGTGCCCGCCAGGCATGCCGAGCTCTGGTGGGGACCGCACGACGCCGTGCTCATCGGACATGGAGTCGGTGTACACGAGACGGTGGTTCTCGGTCACCTCCTCGTACTCGCCGGTGAACCACATTTCCATCGTCCCGTTGGGCGTCGCCATCTCCATGCAGATCAGACGCGTGCCGCCCACCCGCACGTCCATTCGGGCGACCGGGATGCTGGCCCCCTCGGGGCCGTACCAGGTCTGGAAATGCTCCGGGTCGGTCCACATGCTCCACACGAGATTGACCGGCGCGTCGAAGGTCCGTTCGATCACCAGCGTGTCCTGCGTGCGTTCGTCGGTCATGTCGACGCATCCTTCCTCGAGCCCTTGAAACTCTTGAGGTATTCGCCCATCCGGTCGAAGCGGGCCTCCCAGACGGGCCGATACTGCTCAGCCCAGGTCGTGACCTCCTCGAGCGGTGCGGCGTTCAGGGCGCACGGCCGGTACTGGGCGTGCTGCCCTCGAACCACGAGCCCGGCGCGTTCCAGCACCTTGATGTGCTTCGAGATGGCCGGCAACGTCAGCGCGAACGGTTCGGCGAGCTCGTTCACCGTCGCTTCTCCCACAGCAAGTCGGGCGAGGATCGCTCGTCGGGTCGAGTTGGCTAGTGCCGCGAGCGTCTCGCTGAGGCGCTCCTCATCGATCACCTGCGCGGTCAAGCCATGACCGCGAGAAGCGCCCAGGGCTCATAGCCGTCGACGGGATCAGCACGCACAACGGCGCGTCCTTCCCGAACAGCCCGGAGCGATCGTTCGCGCTTGACACGAGCGTTTCGGGGGGGCATTACTATCGGTAGTCGATATATCGAGTGTCGATACTATTCTGGAGCGGACATGACGGACGCGGAGAACCCCGAGGCCTTCCTGCCCCTTCCCTCCGCGACCCTTCACATCCTGGTCGCCCTCACCGCCGGCGAGAAGCACGGCTACGCCATCATGCGGGACGTCGAGGCGCTCACCGATGGCGCCGTGCGCATGGGCCCCGGGACCCTCTATGGCTCGATCAAGCGCATGCTCGCGGACGGTCTCATCGAGGAGGCTGCGGAGCGCCCAGATCCCGAGCCCGATGATCAGCGGCGCCGTTACTACCGGCTCACCGGACTCGGTGAGCGGCTGTGCGCGTTGGAGTTGGCGCGGCTCGAAGCGCTGGTCCGCCGGGCGGGATCGCCGGAGTGGGCCCGCCGGCGTGTGCCCCGACTCCGAGAGGCGTGAGGTGCCGGACAGGAGCGCCATGCGCCGTCACCAGGCGCTCTATCGCGCGCTCATGGTGCTGTACCCCCGTGCGTTCCGCGCGCGCTACGCGGACCCGATGGTCCAGCTCTTCGGCGACCAAGTGCGCGACTTCGGCGCCCGCATGTGGCTCCGCGCCGTCCCCGACCTCGCTCGCACCGTTCCCACACAGAGAATCGAGGCAACCATGGCTCATCTCAGTTCTGGCGCCCGCGTCCTCACGCTCGCCTTCGTCGTCCTCGGCGCCACGGTGGTCGCCATCAGCTTCGGCGGTGGAGCCTCGTTGGTTATCGCACTCGCGGTCGTCGTCGTCCTCGTCACCCAACGCCACCACTTCGCGTCGATTCCCTTCGGGGATCGTGCTCCTCTCCGGCACGCTGTGGTCCAAGTGTGGTGGGCGCCCGTCGCGGGGCTGCTCGGCGCGCTCATGGTGGTCTTCGGCATCGGGACGATCTTCGAGGCCCAGAACTGGGGTGGCCGCATCGTCGGCAGCAGTCTGATGATGGCGTTCGGCTTCGCCATGCTCTTTGGCCTGATGCGTCGCCCCTTCGACCGGCAGAGCGGGAACACGTTGATCCTGCTGGCGACGATCCCACCCCTCCTCTTCTTCTGGGTGATCGTGCCGCCGCTCATGGCGATCCTCGTCTGGATCGGCGTCCTGCAGGGTGGCTTCAGCGACGATCGCGTGGTGCCCGCTGCTCGCTGACTTCATCCCTACCCGTTCGCGGCGGTGGTCGCGCGGTCCGAGCGGTTGACCGGAAGCCGCCGACCGCGCTTCCCCCGGCGCCGCGCGTACACGGTCGGGTACGAAACTGTCAGCAGATTGTCAGCGCACTCACGTGCACTCACGACACCATTCGTTGGGCTTTGGTGGGCTTGAAAAGACGTCCCGTGGCGGCGGCTCCTGCTCCTGCTCCGTTGGGCTGCTCCTGTTCGATCATCGTGCTCCTCCGCTACCGTCCTTCAAGCTCGATCGCCACGACCGGTTGACCGCCGACACCGTCCAGGAGCACCGAGGGCGGGTGGTGAAGTCGACGGGTGACGGAATTGTCGCGACGTTCGACGGGCCCGCCCGGGGCGTCCACACGCTCAAGGGCATCTCGGACCCGTGGCAGATCTACGCCGTCCCCCGGTGACGCCCCGAGACCACGACCGCCGCCCGGCAGGAGAGCCGTACGAGCCTCGTGCACCGTGGCCCGATGTGCGCTAGACC
>DATDOY010000270.1:0-6767 GCA_035293045.1 Acidimicrobiia bacterium | reverse complement strand
GACGCCGCCACCGATGCGCTGCATTGACGTCAACGTTCTCGTCAACGCCCATCGCGTTGACGCCCCTCACCACGATGATCATCGCCGCTGGCTCGACCATGCCCGCCAGGATCACGAACCCCTCGGGGTGACCGATCTCGTCCTCAGCGGATTCCTGCGCGTCGTCACGCATCCGCGGGTGTTCCGCGAACCGACACCCCTCGCCGTGGCCATCGATTTCGTGGAGGCGCTGCGAAGCTCGCCGGCCGTCACGAGCATCGCGCCGGGTGACCGACACTGGGCGATCTTCATCGATCTTTGCCGCACTGGAGACGCTCGCGGCAACCTCATCCCCGATGCCTTTCTCGCCGCGCTCGCCATCGAGAACAGCGCAACCCTCGTCACGGCCGATCGCGGATTCCGCCGCTTCGACGGACTCCGCCTCGAGAACCCGGCGGACGACGCAGGGATCTGAACGCAGTACGCCGCCGATCCGTCGTGCGCGAGACTGACCGCTTGAACGTGAGCGAGCGGGTGCGGTATCAGCGCGACGACGACGTTGCGATCATCACCATGGACGATGGCAAGGTCAACGCCCTGTCGAACGACATGTTCGCCGCGCTCAACGACGCGTTCGACCGAGCCGACGCCGACGGCCTCATTGTGGTGCTGGCGGGCCGAGAGGGGATCTTGTCTGCGGGGTTCGACCTGCGCACGCTCCAGGCCGGTGGGGTCGATGCCGTCGAGATGCTCAAGAGCGGGTTCGAGCTCGCCTATCGGATGCTCTCATTCCCCTCGCCGGTCATCGTCGCCTGCACCGGCCACGCGATGGCGATGGGGGTGTTTCTCGTGCTGTCCGGCGACTACCGCATCGGCCCCGCCGACCCTGACGTCAAGGTCGTCGCCAACGAAGTCGCCATCGGCCTCACCATGCCCCGCGCCGCCGTCGAGATCTGTCGTCAGCGGCTGCACCCCGCGCACTTGCCGCGCGCCGTGAACCTCGCCGAGCAGTACACACCGGAGGAGGCGGTGGGCGCGGGCTTTCTCGATCGCGTCGTTTCGCCCACCGAGGTGGTGGCGACCGCCGTCGAGACCGCACACTCGATGACCCTCCTGAACCGCGCCGCCCACACCGGGACCAAGCTGCGGCTTCGAGAACACACGCTCGCCGCCTTGCGGGCCGCCATCGACGCCGACGACGCCGAGTTACGCGCTCTGCTCTGACGGCGCTATAGATCCCAGAAGGAGAGGCGGCCGGCCCGCTCGAAGGCGTCGCGCAGCCCGCGTTCGTCGAGGTGCGTGAACTCGCGATACACGGCGTCGTCCTTGCCGCGCACCCACACGGTGTCGTCCCCCACGCGATCGAGACGGAACTTGTCGTGCACGAGCTCGCGCTTGACCACCTTGTTCGTCCCGGTCATCGGCAGCGTGCGAGCGACGCGCACATATCGAGGGCGATATCGCGTCGACACTTCGTCTTGCGCGTCGATCCACTCGGCAAAGGCCGCGGGGTCGAACGGCGCGTCGTCGCGCATCACGAGCGCGGCCATGACCTGGTCGCCGGCCTGGTCATCGGGAACGCCGTAGACGGCGGCAACGACCGCGCCGGGGTAACGGGAGATCACCGCTTCGATCGGGCCCGCCGGGAAGTTCTCGCCGCCGACGCGGAGCCACTCGGCGTTGCGGCCGGCGAAATACAGGTAGCCGTCGTCGTCGACGTAGCCGAGGTCCCCGCTCCAGTACCAGCCCTTCTTGGTCGTGCGCTCTGACGCTTCGGCGTTGTTGTAATAGCCCTCGAAGGGCCCGGCTCCTGCGACGTTGACGATTTCACCCACACACTCGTCGGCGTTGACGAGCCGGCCGTTGGCGTCGAAACGGGCGCGCGGCAACTCCCGACCTTCCTCGTCCACCACCTTCACGTTCTCGGTGGCGAGCCCGAGCGCGCCCGGCCGCGGAGCGACGTCGCGGTTGACGGCGATGCCGCCCTCGGTCGCGCCGTAGGCGTCGATCACCTCGACGCCAAAGCGCACCGAGAACGCCTCCACCACTTCCGGGGACCCTTCGTTGCCGAAGGCGATGCGGAGCGGGTTGTCGGCGTCGTCGGGATTCGCCGGCGACGCGACCAGATACGACAGCGGTTTCCCGGTGTAGCCGAACCACGTCGCCCCGTACCGTCGGATGTCGGGAAGGAACTGCGAGACCGAGAACTTGCGAGCGAGACCGACGGCGGCGCCGTGGATGATCGAGGGCGCCCATCCCACCATGACCGCGTTGGAATGGAACAGCGGCATGCAGACGTAGCCGCAGTCGTCGGGTCCGACTCCGAGGATCATCGAAAGCCGGTTGCCGGTCACCATGAGCCGACGCTGCGAACAGATCACCGCCTTGGGCGCGTCGGAGGTTCCGGAGGTGAAGATCAGCGCCCACCGGGCGTCGAGGTCGGGCTCGATCCCCGGGTCGGCGTCGGGAACGCCGGAAAGCGCGTCGTCGAGATCTGCGGCGGCCGGGGTGACGGCCGGGTCGTCGGCATCGACGAATCGGCGCGTGATCAGCAACTCGTCGGTACCGAGCCCGAGGCGCTCGACGATCGGACCGAGTTTGTCGACGTGACGGGGCTCGGCGACGAGCAAGCCGACGTCGGTGTGCGACGCGTCGTGCAGCAGGCCGTCGGGCGGCCGCGTGTGGTTGAGCCCGACCACCGTCGCGCCCACGAGAGCGGCGCCGCCGAAGGCGAAGAGGTAGTCCGGGGTGTTGTCTAAGAGCACAGCCACATGGAAGGGCGCCGGCTCCGGACGCCGCCGCGCGGCGAACAACTGAGCGAACCGGCACGACTCGGCGAAGTACTCGGCGTGCGTCCACGCGCGCTCACCGAACTTGATGGCGAGACGATCTCGGATCGCCGGGTCGGCGGCATTCCGCCGCAGCAAGGCGGCGGCGCTCGGCGCGGGGAGCGGAGCCTCGCCCGGCGCGGGGATCGATCGGGAGGTCGCTACGACGCGCCTCCCGCGTCCGGCTTCGCCCCTTGATCCTTCTTCTGCATCTGCTCAGGCATGATCATCCCCACCTGCTCGAGTTGCGTGCCAAAGATCTGGTCGAAGTTGTCGGCCACCTCGGCGGGAGTGAAGCCGCCGTCCTTCCACATGTAGGCCTTCTGGAGCGGGTGCCGGTAGAGCGTGTAGGCGTAGTCGGTTCGACCGACGATCTGGCCGTTCACGTGACCGGCGCGCTCCGAGGCGAGGAAGGCGACCAGCGGTGCGTTGAGCGCGGGGTTCTGCTCGGGCGGCGGTTCCGTGCCGGCCCGCTCGAACAAGGCCGCGGTCATACGGGTCGCCCCCGCCGGCGACATGGCGTTGACGGTGATGCCGTAGCGCCCCAGCTCGAGCGCCCAAACGAAGGTCATCCCCATGATGGCCGCCTTCGCGCCGCCGTAGTTGGTCTGACCGAAGTTGCCGCGCAGACCGGCCTGTGACGTGACGTTGATGATCCGCCCGTACCCCTGCTCTTTCATGTGCGGTGCGGCGTGGCGCGTGCAGTTGAACGTGCCCTTCATGTGGACACCGACGACGGCGTCGAAGTCGTCCTCTTCCATCTTGAGCAGCGTGCGGTCGCGCACGATGCCGGCGTTGTTGACGAGGATGTCGACCCTCCCGAAGGCGTCGAGCGCGGTCTGCACGATGCGGGCCGCGCCGTCGAAGTCGGAAACCGAGTCGAACGACGCCGCGGCCCTCCCCCCCTCGGCTTCGATCTCCTTGACCACCTGCGCGGCGGGGTCGCCGTCGGCGCCGGCGCCGTCGAGGCCCGACCCGAGGTCGTTGACCACGACGCTGGCCCCCTCACGAGCGAGACACAGGGCGAACTCGCGCCCGATGCCCCGGCCCGCACCGGTGACGATGGCGACACGATCCTTCAGCAACATGGGGTCCACCTCGTGGGAACGACTCGGCCGGATGGGCGAAAACTGACGCCCGTGTCACCTATCTTCTACCCTGCCCGCCGTGGCCCAGGCCAACGAAGACACGCAGGGAGGCACGCCCGCTCGCGATCGCGAGCTACGCGCGCGGGGCAAGCGCACGATGCGCAAGCTCCTCGACGCCGGCGTGGAGGTCTTCTCGAAGAAGGGCTTCCATGCGGCGCGGGTCGACGACATCGTGAAGGCCGCTCGAACGTCCCACGGAACCTTCTACCTGTACTTCTCCAACAAGGACGACCTCATCGAGGCGCTCGCCTCCGACGTCGCCGAGCAGATGGCCGGGCTCGCCGACTCCCTCGGCGAGGTGACCCCGGACGACGCCGGTCGCCGCGAGCTCCGGGCATGGCTCGATCGGTTCTCGGAGGTCTACGAGCGATCCGGACCGATCATCGGCGCCTGGACGGCGGCAGAGACCGAGAAAAGTGATCTCGGGAGGATCGGCACGGATCTCCTCGGCGGGTTCGCAGTGTCGCTTGGGCGGCGCATCGCGGCCGGCGCTCCGGAGCTCGACGCGGCCGCGGCGGCGATCGCCCTCGTCGCCATGATCGAGCGCTACCACTACTACGCCATCTCCGGGATGCTCGGCCCGGGCCAGAAGGTCGATCGGGGGGCAGTCCTCGACACCCTCGCCGCCGTCACGCACGCCTCCCTCTTCGGGGAAGCGCGCACCAGGCCGGCCGTTCATGCTCGCTAAGGCCGGCGAATGCTGATCGTCCACGAAGTGCATCGGGTGACGGGTGACGGCGAGGAGCAATTCGAGGACCTCTACCGATCGCATCCCGACGACGACGACCTGCGCCTCCTCTACTACCTTCACCACGCCCACGGCACGGGACCCTCGTACACCGTGATCACGATGACCGCCGTGCGCGATGGGAACGCGTGGCACCGCGCCTCGCACCGGATGCGCCACGGCGACCTGCGCGAGTGGGCGAACGCCGTCGACGCCCTGCGGCACGAGCACGTCGCCAAGGTGCTGACGCCGTTGCCGTTCTCGCCACTCGACGCGGTGCTGACCAATATCGATTTCGAGTCGCCGCCAAGGACGACGGCGGGGGACGGCACGGGCCAGGCGCTGTTCATGGAGGACACGGCGTGGCCGTACCGCGGCAGCTACGAGGCGTACCTCGAGAAGGCGGGGACGAAGTACGTCGACACGTTGCGCAAGGCCGAAGCGTCCGGCCGGTCGATGCTGCGCCTCGAAGCGGCGTTGACGCCGGTGTGGGGAACCGGCCGACGTCGCGAGATCGTGCTGTGGCAACGGGTCATCCGACCGGAGGCGCTCGTCGGGCTGTTCAGCAACGACGTGCCCGCGGAATACCGCGCGCCGGGGACGTGGATGCACGACGCGCTCGAGGTACGCGATCAGTGGGAGAGCCGACTGCTTCGCGCCGCCCCCTGGTCACCCCTCGCCTGATGGTCTTGGCGGAGGGCGAGGCACGGGCATGATGCAATCCACCGTCAAGAACTTGGGGGGGCTGCTCGATCGGGTGGTGGAAGAGGCGCCGGAGCGGGCCGCCCTCGTGATCGGTGAGCAGACCATCACCTTCGGCCAGTTGGGCGCGGGGATCGCGTCGACCGCCAACGCGCTCGCCGATATGGGGGTCGGCGTCGGCGACCGGGTCATGGTGGTCGACGACTGCAGCACGCTCTTTCTGAGCGCGGTCCTCGGCGCGGCACGAATCGGCGCCGCCGCCGCGCCGATGAACCACCGGCTCACGGCGGGAGAACTGCGGGAGCTCCACGCCGCGTCGGGGTGCGATCGCGCCATCGCCGGCGACGGCTTCGTCGGCCTCGTCGGTGACGCGCTCGGCCGATCGCCGCTGACGCCGGCGATCGCCCTGCGGTGGGGCGGTGATGCCCCCACCCCGGTAGGTGTCGACGCGGACGACACCGCCCTCGTGTTGTTCACCAGCGGCACGACCGGCCTCCCCAAGGCGGTCGCGCTGTCACACGGCGACCTCGTTCCCCGGGTGGCCTTGTTCTCCGCCACCTTCGATCCCGCCGCCGAACCCGTCCGAGCACTGTGCTGCGTTCCTGCCGTCCACGTGGGGGGCCTCGTGGGTCTGCTCGTGGCGCTCGCAGCGGGCAGCACGAGCGTCATCCAGTCGCGCTTCGACGCCGGCGAGTGGCTCGCGCTGGTCGAGCGTCACCGGATCCAGCGCACGTTCCTCGTTCCGGCGATGCTGCGGCGCATCCTCGACCACCCCGACTTCACCAACGCCGATCTGTCGTCGCTGCGAACGCTCGCCTACGGCGCCGCACCCGCCGGGCCCGATCTGATCCGCCGCGCCGTCGAGGCGATGCCCGACGTCGACTTCTCGAACGTCTACGGACAGACCGAAACGCTCGGCGCCGTGACGATGCTCTCGCCCGCCGATCATCGCGACCCGACCCGCGTCGGATCGGTCGGGCGGGTGTTGCCAGGCATCGAGTGGCGCCTGGCCGAGACGGGCGAGTTTCAAGTCCATCAGCAGGGCGACTGGCACGGTACCGGTGACCTCGCCCGGGTCGACGACGGCGGGTACGTCTGGGTCGAGGGGCGACTCGCCGACACCATCAACCGCGGCGGCGAGAAGCTCGGGCCCATTGAGGTGGAGGAGGCGTTGCGCAAGCATCCAGCGGTGGTCGACGTTGCCGTCGCGGGGATTCCCGACGAGGAACTCGGCGAACGGGTGGGGGCCGCGGTCGTGATCGATGGCGGCGTCGCGCCCGCCGACCTCGTCGCCTTTTGCCGTCAGCACCTCGCGCCATGGAAGGCACCCGAACGCATCGCTGTCGTCGACGAGATCCCCTACACGGAGTTGGGCAAGGTCTC
>DATDOY010000269.1:0-2983 GCA_035293045.1 Acidimicrobiia bacterium | reverse complement strand
GGCGGCCGCCGCCGCCCGGGCGTACCCTGAAACCCCAAATCTGGCCCTGAGACCGATTTGGCCTGAGGGCGAATGGGGCGCGACGGGAGGTAGGGACCATGGCCGTGTACTTGGTCACGGGCGCGACAGGATTTCTCGGCGGCGAAGTGGTGGCCCGCCTCCTCGCCCGACCCGACGTCGAGGTCAACGCGCTGGTGCGGTCGAGCTCACAGTCCCGTCTCGCCGCCAAGATGCGCAAGTGGCCTCTCGGCCACCGCGTCAACCCGATCGTCGGCGACATCCTCGAGCCCCGCCTCGACATCGCACCCGAGGTGATCGAGCGGCTGAAGGGCCGCGTCGACCACCTCGTTCACCTCGCCGCGCTCTACGACATGACCGCCGACGACGTCACCAACGACGCCGTCAACGTCGGCGGCACCCGCCACGTCGTCGAACTCGCCAACGAACTCGGCGTCGGCTGCCTCCACCACGTGTCGTCGGTTGCGGTCGCGGGGGATTACCAGGGCGTGTTCACCGAGGAGATGTTCGACGAAGGGCAGGACCTCCCGTCCCCGTATCACCGCACGAAGTTCGAGGCCGAGCGGGTCGTGCGGACGGCCGCCACGGTTCCATGGCGCGTCTATCGCCCGGCGATCGTCGTGGGGAACTCGCAGACCGGCGAGATCGACAAGGTCGACGGCCCGTATTACTTGTTCGAGACCATCCGGCGACTGTCGGCGCTTCCCTCGTGGATGCGGGTTGCCGCCCCCAACCTCGGGACGACGAACGTCGTGCCGGTCGACTTCGTGGCCGATGCCATGGACCACCTGATGCACGCCGACGGGCTCGACGGACTCGCCTTCCACCTGGCGTCTCCGCATCCCCAGCGGGTCACGAGTGTGTTCAACGCGTTCGCGGGCGCGGCGGGGACGCCGCGTGTCGTCCCGGTCCTGCCGCGCTCGGTGCTGCGTCCGGTCGGCGCGCTGGCGTCGTTCGCCGGTCGCATTCCCGGCGCGGAGCTCGCCCGCGACGTGGTGCTCGACCAGGTCAACATCCCCGTCGAGGTCCTCCCTCACGTCTCGTTTCCTTCGACCTTCGACACAGCACGCACGATTGACGCCCTCTCCGCGACCGACATCGAGGTCCCGCCCCTGCGCACCTACGCGCCCGTGCTCTGGCGCTACTGGGAGGAACACCTCGACCGCGACCGGGCGCGGCGCCGGCGCAAGGGCGGTCCCCTCGCGGGACGCCGGGTCGTCATCACCGGCGCCTCTTCCGGGATCGGACGCGCCACCGCTCTGCACGTAGCGCGGCACGGCGGCGTTCCGCTCCTTGTGGCTCGGCGAACCGAAGTGCTCGAGGAAGTCAAGGCCGACATCGACCGCGCCGGCGGGCAGGCGTGGGTGTACTCGTGCGACATCACGCAACCCGAGTCCGTGGAGATCCTCGTCAAACAGCTGCTCCACGACCACGACGGCATCGACATGCTCGTCAACAACGCCGGCCGGTCGATCCGACGGTCGATCCGTCTCTCCTATGGCCGCTTCCACGACTTCGAGCGCACGATGGCGCTGAACTACTTCGGCGCCGTGCGGTTGATCCTGGCGCTGTTGCCCCACATGACCGATCGCCGTTTCGGCCACATCGTGAACATCTCGTCGATCGGCGTGCAGGCCAACCCGCCGCGCTTCTCGGCCTACGTCGCGTCGAAGGCGGCGCTGGACGCGTTCAGCCGGATCGTCGCCACCGAGACCTACGGCGACGGCGTGACGTTTACCAGCATCCACATGCCGCTGGTCCGTACGCCCATGATCGGCCCGACGCGCCTCTACGACGCGTTCCCCGCGATCACGCCGGACGAAGCAGCCGAGATGGTCGTCCGGGCGCTCGTGGAGCGACCCAAGCACATCAACACGCGTCTCGGTACGTTCGGCGAGGTGGCGTACGCGCTCGCCCCGCGCGCCGTCGACCAACTCCTGCACGTGGCCTATCGCGTGTTCCCGGATTCCGCCGCGGCGCGCGGATCGGACACCGAGGGATCAGACCAGACCGGCTCGACCATCACGCGGGCCGCGGACGCCCTCGCCCGACTCCTCCCTGGCGTGCACTGGTAGGGCAGCCGGCCGGTGTACGTATGGCGTCGCGCCCATCATCGAGCGGTGGGCGCGACGCCATACGCACACACTCTTCAGTGATTAGGGCTCGATCTTGCCGTCGGTGTCGCCGTCGCCGTCCTGGTCCTGCCCACACTCGGTCTCGAGGTACGAGTTGACCTTGGCCTGGTCGGCATCGATCTCGTCCTGGCGTTCCGGGAGGTCGGCAAACTCCTCTTTGACTTCGTCGAGCTTCTTCTGCTGCGCCGGCGTCGGCTCGGCGGTGAGTCCGCCGCCGGTGGCATCCATGTACGCGCGGAACGCCTCGATCTGCCGGCGGAACAGGTCGAGATCGACTTGGGACTTCAGCTCGTCCGGCATCGA
Organism: Acidimicrobiia bacterium; assembly: GCA_035293045.1. GTDB lineage: Bacteria > Actinomycetota > Acidimicrobiia > IMCC26256 > JACPCJ01 > DATDOY01. The sequence goes on along the minus strand of DATDOY010000269.1, from coordinate 527 downwards.
CGCGAACAGCGCCTCCATGGCGTCCTCGATCTCGGCAACCTGATCGGCGGTGAGCGCCGTCGAGTCGAGATCCTCGAGTTGGTCAAGGTTGGCGGCCAGCTTGCAGAAATCGCCCCCGGCGGACTTCACCGCCTGCTCGACCGCCTTTCCCTCCTTGGACTTGGCCTGGTTCTTCCCCCCTCCGCCACTACATGCGGCGAAGGCGAGCACGAGGGCAGCGACGAGCGCGAACAGACGACGCATGGAGGGACTCCTCGAGAAACTGCCCGGCTCGGACCCGCCGGGTGGCGTGCGAAACCGTAGTGGGAAGGCCTGGGCGGCGGGTTCACCCATCCGGGGGGTTTTCCGAGATCTCGGCCCGAACGAGAGGACTCGGGGAGTGCCACGACGAAACATGCCCCCGTGAGCGTCCGGCGGATGGCTGGGATTGCCGCGCTTGCGACCGGATTGGGGGCGATCGCCATGGTGACGCCAGTGGTCGTGCGCGCGGTCGTGGCGGCGGCCGATTCGACGCGCCCGCCCGCTGG
>DATDOY010000268.1:0-10935 GCA_035293045.1 Acidimicrobiia bacterium | reverse complement strand
AGGTCCCCGATCGCCGCGTGCAGGGCGGTCACAACGCCCGCCCGCGGGGTCGTGCAAGCCCTCCAATAGACCTCCCCATCGGGCCGAGCTGCGGTTTCCGTACGATCGTTAGCCCACCCTCGTTGCCGTCTCCAACGGCTTTGCGGACCTTCCCGATGTGATTGTCAAAACTGGAGCGGGCGACTCATCCGCGACACCCCTTGCCTGGGGCGCCCAGGCTCGGCTGCTCGAGATCGACCGTAACGTGTGTAGGAGTTCCGCGAACAGTCAAGCCGATCGCGGGAATGTCGACGACATGATGGGGCGCCTCGACGCGGCGTTCCGTGAATCTCTCACGGCCCTGCGACGGCCCCAGGACGGCCCCGAGGCCCCTGGACTCCTCACCGCCGCGCCGTAGGCAGCCCCTCCACATACCCGCTGACCTGCGGGTTTCCGAGCGGAGGGAGTGGGATTTGAACCCACGGTGGCTTGCGCCACAACGGTTTTCGAGACCGTCCGATTCGGCCGCTCTCGCATCCCTCCGGGCGTCAGTCTAGGAGCGAGCCCGCGGAACGCTGCTGTCGGAAGAAGTCCTGCAGAAGCGACGCCGACTCCTCGGCCCGCACGCCGCTGATCAGGGTCATCTCGTGGCGCAGGCGCGGATCGGCGGCGAAGTTGTACAGGCTGCCGAGGGCCCCGGCCTTGGGGTCGGCGGCGGCGAACACGACCGTGTCGACCCGCGCGAGGAGCGCCGCACCCGCGCACATGGGACACGGCTCGAGGGTGGCCACGAGCGTGTGACCCTCGAGGCGCCATCCGTCCATCCCTTGCGCCGCCGCGTCCCGGAGCGCGAGGACTTCCGCGTGCGCGGTCGGGTCGCCGGACTTCTCTCGCTCGTTGTGGCGGCGCGCCACCACCCCGCCGCCGGGGGCGACCACGATCGCTCCGATCGGCACGTCGTCGTGATCGAGGGCGGCCCGCGCTTCGTCGAGCGCTAGGTCCATCCAGTCTTCGGCGGTCACCACCGGAGCGTACCGGCCGGCCCCAAGGGCTTCGGAGCGCGATCTGGATGGGGCGCCGAGCGCCGGCGGGGTGCGCGTTTCGGACACTGCCCACGTTGATCGGGCTGCAGGCAGGAGGACGGGGGAGCGAGGGCGAACCCCCCTACGACCCGGGTCTCTGGACGCCCGGATCGACGTTCCAGGGGGGCACGACGCGTGGCAATCCGAAGCGCCGGTCGGACGGTCGGCCTGCTGATCCTCCTCGTCCTCACGACGGGGGTTGTCGGCGGCGCCATCCACCTGAGCGCGGCGGTCGAGGCGCCCCTGCGCGTGATGGGGTCGAGGGCGGAGGCGTCACGGGTCGACGCGTCGTTCGGCGCGGACCTCCCGCGGGGCACCGCTCCGGCGGTCGAGATTCCCGACCCTCGCACCGGCGTCTGGGCGGTCGTGGTCGGCATCGACGACTATCCCGGGTCGGGCCGCGATCTGCGAGCGGGCGTCGCCGACGCGCTCGACATGGCCGCCACGCTCGACCACTACGGCGTGCCCGCCGACCACCGCCAGGTCCTCCTCGACGGAGCGGCGACCCGCGACGCCGTCGTCCGAGCGCTCGATTGGCTCGCCGCCAACGCCGGGCCCAAGGCGACCGCGGTGTTCTTCTTCTCGGGCCACGTGCGCGAAGTGCACGGCGACCCCGACGGCGACGGCGAAGAGACCGACGAGACCATGGTGTTCGCCGACGACGGCCTCATGACCGATGGCGAACTCAAGGGCGTGCTCGACCGCACGCAGGCGCGCCGGCAGTGGGTCGCCATGGCCGGGTGCTTCGCCGGCGGGTTCGACGACATCATGGCGCCGGGACGCCTGCTTACGGGTGCGTCACCCGAGGGGTCGCTCGCTTACGAGAACGACCGCTTCGATCGCACCTACCTCGTCGAGTACATGCTGCGCCGGGCCATCCTTCAGGGTTCGGCGCCGAACTCAATCCAGGACGCTTTCAACTGGGCCACCGACGCGCTGCGCAAGGACTACCCGATCCGCTTGCCGGTCATGTTCGACCAACTCGGCGAGCCGCTCGTGCTTTCGGCCGCCTGACGGCCCCGTTGGCGGAGAGAGGGGGATTCGAACCCCCGGAAGGTTGCCCTTCACACGCTTTCCAAGCGTGCCGGTTCGGCCGCTCCCGCACCTCTCCGAGGGGAACATTACCGACGAGCCGTCTCTGCGCCGGATGAGGTTGCCCGCCCATCTCCACGCCGCGTTCCAAGCGTGCCGGTTCGGCCGCTCCCGCACCTCTCCGAGGGGAACATTACCGACGAGCCCTATCGGCGTCGATCATCCAGAGCGGCCCTTCAGAGCGGCGAACGCGATGTTGGTAGCCTCCATGGGTGCCGCCGGCGCTGACGGTCGGGTCCTGTGCGACGGAACCCTGTGAACCGAGTCAGGTCCGGGAGGAAGCAGCTCTCAGCGGGCCGTTTCGTGTGCCGCAGGTACGCCTGACCCGAGCCGGCGGCCATCAATCTCGAGCGGGGGGCTAGGAGTCTGGTGAAGAAACGGCAACGGCGCGGATCGAGGCGAGACGTGGGCGTATGAGCTTCCAGTCGCTGTATCGCAAGCACCGGCCCCAGCGCTTTGCCGACGTCATCGGACAAGAGCACGTCACCTCGGCCCTCCTCAACGCCGTGCGTGAGGACCGCGTCGGGCACGCCTATCTCTTCTCCGGCCCCCGCGGCACCGGCAAGACCACCACCGCCCGGCTCCTCGCCATGGCGCTCAACTGCACCAACCCCGAAGCCGACGGCGAGCCGTGCGGAGTCTGCGATTCGTGCGCCGAAATCGCCCGGGCCCGCGAGTCGGCCACGGTGATGGAGCGTGACGCGGCCTCGGCCGGCGGCGTCGACGAGATGCGCGACCTCCTCCGCAGCGTCGACCTCTCGGTGCCGGGGAAGCGCAAGGTGTACATCCTCGACGAGGTCCACATGCTCACCAAGGGCGCGTCGAATGCGCTCCTCAAGACGCTCGAGGAACCGCTCCCGCACGTCGTCTTCGTGCTCGCCACCACCGAGCCCGAGAAGGTGCTGCCGACGATCCGGTCCCGCACCCAGCACTTCCAGTTCCAGCTCCTCCCCGTCGAGCGGCTCGTCGAGCTGCTCGGCGACATCGCCAAGCGAGAAGGCGTCGACACCGACGAGGAGACCCTGCGGATCATCGCTCGTCGCGGGGCGGGTTCGGGGCGCGACGCGCTGACGCTGCTCGACCAGGCGCTCGCCGTGGGGAACGGCGCGCTCGATGCCGACACCATCAGCACCCTTTTCGAGGCCACGCCTTTCGATCGGCGCGCCGGGATCGTCGAGGCCCTTGGCGCCGACGACGCCGCACTCGTCCTCAGCGCGCTCGCCGACCTGCTCGAAGAGGGGACCGACCCGCGACAGATCGCCGACGATCTGCTTCGCCACCTCCGCGATGTCTTCGTGGCGGCCGCGTCGCGGGGGAAAGCCCGCCTCGACCACGTGAGCGACGACGAGCGGACCGCCCTCGAGGAGCAGGGCCGGGCCCTCGGCTACGAGCGGGTCGTCCGCGCGATCGAGACGCTCGGCGCCGCCGTTGTCGACATGCGGCGCGCTCCTGATCCGCGCCTCATCCTCGAGGTGGCGTTGGTGCGCCTGGCGCGGCGCGAGACGGGATCGTCGATCGACGTCCTGACCGATCGCATCGACCGCCTCGAGCGCGCCCTCGACGAACTCCGCGGCGGCGGGACGCCGGCGGGCGCATCCGCACCCAGCCTGCCCGCCCCGGCTCGGACGAAGAAGACTCCGGCGGCGGCGCCAGCACCGGCCTCCTCACCCGCAGCGGTCGACGGCGGGCCCGACGCCGACGCCGTGGTCGACGCCGCCGCGCCCGAACCGAAGCCTCCGTCCGCCCGCCCCGCGCTCGGCGCCGTCCGCGGAACGAACAAGACGCCGACCCCCACCGCGCCCGCAGCCTCCCGCCCCGCGAAGCCGACGCCGAGCGCGCCCGCGCCCGAGGCGTCTCTCGAATCGAGTCCGGCCGCGGCGAGCGACGCCGTGGCGCTCGATCTCGACGACGTCGTGCTGGCGTGGCCCAAGGCCCTCGAGGGGATGAAGGGCATGCTGAAGGCGGTGGCCACCGAAGCGCAGCCCGTCGCCGTCGACGGCGCGACCATCGTTCTGGGCCTCCCCACCCCGATCGAGCACCAACGGGGCCGCCTCGAGCAGGCGGTCGACGAGGTGGGGTCGCTCCTCGGGGCCGCCATGGGTCTCGGGCCCCTCCGGGTGCGCGTCGAGATGCACCAGGGTTTCCTGGGCACCGCCGCGTCGCCGTCGACCCCGGCGCGCGAGAATCTGCCCGAGGACGACGAAGTTCCCGACGTCGTGGGGGACGACGCGGAGGCGCCCGACGCCGCGGCCGAGCCGAGACTTGACTCGGTCGACCGGCTGGTCAGCGCCTTCGACGCCGTGGTCGAGGACGAAAGCGAGACGCCGTGAACCGAAACGAACTGGACGAGATGATGAAGCAGGTCCAGCAGATGCAGGCGCAGATGCTGTCGGCGCAAGAGACGCTGGCCGAGGAAACCGTCGAAGGAAGCGCCGGAGGCGGAATGGTCACGGCGGTCATGACGGGAAGCGGCGACCTCCGCTCGATCACGATCGACCCGAAGGTCGTCGACCCCGACGACGTCGACATGCTCCAAGACCTTGTGCTCGCCGCGATCAACGACGCTTCGCGTCGCGCGCAGAATCTCCAGTCGGAGCGGCTCGGCCAGGTCGCCGGCTTCGATGCGAGCGGCCTCGGCGGTCTGCTCGGTCCCGAGCGGTCGTAGCGCCCTGTACGAAGGGCCCGTCCAAGATCTGGTCGAGGAACTCGGTCGCCTTCCCGGCATCGGCCCGAAGTCGGCGCAGCGACTGGCGTTTCATCTCCTGCGCGTGCCCGCCGAGGACGCCCGCCGCCTCGCGCACACCATCGTCGACGCACGCGACCGCATCTCGTGGTGCGAGCAGTGCTTCAATCTCGCCGAGGGGTCTCGCTGCCGGATCTGTACCGACCCCCGACGCGACGGCGCGTCGCTGTGCGTCGTGGAGGACCCCCGGGACATCGTCGCCATCGAGCGCACGGGCGAATTCCGCGGCCGCTATCACGTGCTCCAGGGCGCCATCAGCCCCATCGAAGGGATCGGGCCCGAGCAGCTCCGGGTCAAGGAACTCCTCGCACGCCTCGGCGAGGAGGGCGTCGAAGAGGTCATCCTCGCCACCAGCCCCAACATCGAGGGCGAGGCGACCGCCCTCTACCTCGTCCGGATCCTCAAGCCGATGGGGATCAACGTCACGCGGATCGCCAGCGGCCTCCCCGTCGGCGGCGATCTGGAGTATGCCGACGAGGTCACCCTCGGTAGGGCCTTCGAAGGACGTCGCCCGGCCGAAGGCGACTGAGGGCTTCGCTTCAGGTCGCGCGCACGACGAGGGTGTCGCTGACGCGGTCGTGCCACCCCCGACCGTTCGGTGACCACGTCGGTGACAGCAGGACGACGAGCGTCCACGCCCACCCGAAGAAGGGGACGAGGTTGCCGCTCGCCGGGAGAGCCCACCGGCGCGTGGCCCGGCCCATCCCGGGGAGCCCGCCGTCCGTCCCCACCACCCGTAGGCCGATGATGCGTTTGCCCGGAGTCCTGCCGGCCACCCCGACCGGGATCGCCTCGTAGAGGAACCACCCGGTGGTGCCGATCGCGATCGCGGTGAGCGGGTTCTCGATCTCGTACCGCACTTCGTTGGGATCGGGATCGGTGTCCTCTGCGAAGGCCCCTCCGAAGACGATGCCCACGACGAACATGGCGACGAGGAAGAACAGAACATCGATGAGCCGGGCGCCGAACCGCTGGCCGACGCTCGCCGGCACGAGTCCGCCCGCGCCCGCCCCTGCCTCGGCGGGCGCGCCACCCAGAGGGGTGATCCGCGCCGCATCGACCCATCCCGACCAGCCGTTCGCCAGGGTGACGTACACCCAGCCTCCGATGGGGTCGTTGGCCGCGACCTCGGTCCCGGGTTCGAGAGTGACGGCCGGCGGCCCCGTACCGTCGGGGTCGTTCCATGCCGACGCTCCGCCGGATACGACGTGGGTCGGGGAAAAGCTCATCTCAGGCCTCGTCGTCGATCGGGGTCGCGTCGCGCCGCGGATCAAGCGGGCGCGACGCCTTTGGACAGCCGGTACGCACCGTGCTCGCCGGTCCCGGATCGACGGACGCGGCTAGGAGTCTGGTGACGATGGCCGACGAGACGTCGGTGCCCATTTCTTCACCGGTCTCCTAGAGCGTCTGCAGGAGGATGGCGTCGCCCTGGCCGCCGCCGCCGCAGAGCGCCGCGGCCCCGAGGCCGCCGCCGTTGCGGCGCAGCTCGTTGATGAGCGTCATGGCGACGCGGGTGCCCGACATGCCGATCGGGTGACCGAGGGCGATGGCTCCTCCGTTGACGTTGACCACGGCGTCGGTGATGCCGAGATCGTCCATCGACGCCAGCCCGACGGCGGCGAACGCCTCGTTGATCTCGAACAGCGAGACATCGCCGACCTGCTTGCCCGCCTTGTCGAGGGCCTGGGCGATGGCGCGGCTCGGTTGGGTCATGAGCGACGGGTCGGGGCCGGCCACCATGCCGAACGAGAGGATCTCGGCCAGCGGCTGGGCGCCGAGCTGCTCGGCCCGCTCTTTGGTCGTCACGACCACCGCCGCGCCGCCGTCGGAAATCTGCGACGCGTTGCCGGCGGTGATGGTGCCGCCCTCGCCGAACGCGGGACGAAGGGCGCCGAGCGACTCCATGGTCGTCTCGGGCCGCACGCCCTCGTCGGTGTCGACCACGATCGGGTCGCCCTTGCGCTGCGGGACCTCGACCGGCGTGATCTCCTCCTCGAAGCGGCCTTCTTTGATGGCGTTGGCGGCCCGCTCGTGGCTCTTGGCCGCCATCTCGTCCTGGCGCTCCCGCGACACGGTGTACTGCGCCGCGTACTTCTCGGTGCCGGAACCCATGTGGACGCAGTCGAACGCGCACCACAGCCCGTCGTTGATCATCGAGTCGATGAGCTTGCCGTCGCCCATGCGGTAACCGGCGCGGGCCTTGTCGAGGAGGTAGGGCGCCTGGGTCATCGACTCCATGCCCCCGGCTACGACGATGTCGGCGTCGCCCGCCTGGACCATCTGGTCGGCGAGGTAGATCGCGTTGAGGCCGGAAAGGCACACCTTGTTGATGGTGAGGGCGGGCACGCTCATGGGCACGCCGGCCTTCACGGCGGCCTGCCGGGCGGTGATCTGCCCCTGGCCTGCCCCGAGGACCTGGCCCATCACCACGTAGCCCACCTGGTCGGGCGTGACGCCGGCGCGCTCGAGCGCCGCCTTGATCGCCACGCCGCCGAGGTCCATGGCCGTGAAGTCGCTGAAGGCGCCCGACAGCCTTCCGATGGGCGTGCGGGCCGAGCCGATGATCACCGAACCGGGCATGGGTCCTCCTGAGTCAACGCCGGGCCGTGGTGGCCCAGCTCCCGTTCCCGGCGGCGCACTCTCGCGGCCGGAACGACGTCTGTCCGGTCAGTGTAGGAGTTGACCCCTCCCCTCTCCCAGGTCGGCGCCCGGTCCCCTGCACGTCGATGGTGGAGGAGCAGCCGCTGCCACCCGCCCGGTGTTCTCGCCGCCTTCGCGGGCGACGGCGTCGAGCCGATCGACTCCGACCTCGATCAGACGACGTCCCGAGAGCGCGACGTCGTGCGTTACCTCGCCCGGGGGTACCTACAAGGACATCGCCGCCGAGCTCTCCATCTCGGTGAAGACCGTCGAGACCCACGCGTCGGCCGTACTGCGCAAGCTCCAATTGTCCAGCCGTCACGAACTCACGAGGTGGGCAACGGACCGCCGGATCGTTTGATTAGGTTTCCCCGGATGCGTGCGGCATTCGCGTGGATCGCCATCGGCGCGTTGGTGTGGGGTGGCTGCGCGCCCGGCGGGGACGAGACGTCGGCCGATGCAGGGCCGACGTCGAGCACGTCGCCACCGCGTGACTCGATCACTCCTCTCGCCCCGCCGACGAGCCGAGCGGGCGACACCACGTCCACGACGACGACGACGCTGCCCGCGGCCCCATGCCCGTCTCCGGCCAAGAGCGAAGACCCGACGGTGGAGATCGCCGTCTCGGAGTTCCGATTCGATCCCGCGTGCGTGGCGATGACCGCCGAGCAGGGCATCAACGTCACGAACACGGGGAGCGCGGTGCACAACGTCACCCTGGTCATCGTGGGTGAGGAGGAGGTGGAGTTCCTCGGCTCCGATCTCCAGCCGGGACAGAACACGGCCACCGAGGCCTTCGGTCATCAGGGCCCCGGGGCGAACACCTACCGGCTGTTCTGTCGCTACCACCAAGACCAGGGCATGGAGGCGTACCTCATGGTCTCCGCCGCCTGACCCGGCGGGGTGGAGGCGGAGCGTCGGTCACCGCTACGTTGCCCGCATGGCTCATCAGCTGACCGACGTTCCCCAGTTGCTCGCCGACGGCGCTCCGGCCGAAGAGTTCGGCGCCGTCACGATCCCCGAGGCGTTTCGCGCCGCGGTCGTCCTGAAGGACGAGATCGGGATGTTCGAGGGCCTCGCGTCCGAAGACAAGGACCCTCGCAAGAGCATCCACGTACAAGACGTGGCGACACCGGAGCTGGCGCCCGACGAGGCGTATGTGGCCGTCATGGCGTCCGCCATCAACTTCAACACGGTGTGGACGTCGATCTTCGAGCCCCTCCCCACGTTCAACTTCCTCACCCGCCTCGGGAAGGAGTCGAGCTGGGGTGCCCGCCACGACCAGCCGTTCCACGTCCTCGGCTCGGACGCGTCCGGCGTGGTGCTGGCGGTGGGCTCCGCCGTGCGGAACTGGAAGGCCGGCGACAAGGTCACCATCCACTGCAACTACGTCGACGACCAGGACCCGACCGCCCACGACGACTCGATGTTTGCCACCAACCAGCGAATCTGGGGATTCGAGTCCAACTTCGGCGGCTTGGCCGACCTCACGATCGTGAAGGCCAACCAGATCATGCCCAAGCCCGCCCATCTCTCGTGGGAGGAAGCGGCGTGCAACGCCCTGGTGAACTCCACGAGCTACCGGATGATCGTGTCGCCGAACGGCGCGCCCGTGACCCAGGGCGACACGGTCCTGGTCTGGGGGGCGGGTGGCGGCCTCGGCGGTTACGCCGTGCAGTACATCCTCAACGCGGGTGCGACGCCGGTCGGCGTCGTGTCGTCGCCCGAGAAGGTGGACCTGCTGCACGATCTCGGCGTCGAGCACGTCATCGACCGCAAGGCCGAGGGGTTCAAGTTCTGGTCTGACGAGCACACGCAGGATCCGGCGGAGTGGCTGCGGCTCGGCAAGAAGATCCGCGAGCTGGCCGGCACCGACCCCAACATCGTGTTCGAGCACCCGGGTCGCCAGACGATGGGAGCGTCGGTGTTCGTGTGCCGTCGGGGCGGCACGATCGTGACCTGCGCGGCCACCAGCGGCTACATGATCGAGTACGACAACCGTTACCTCTGGATGCACCTCAAGACCATCAAGGGTTCGCACTTCGCGAACTACCGCGAGGCGTGGGAGGCGAACCGGCTGATCGCCGAGGGCAAGATCCAGCCCATCCTCTCGAAGGTGTTTCCGCTCACCGAAACGGGCGAGGCCGCCCTCCAGGTCCACCACAACCTGCACGAGGGCAAGATGGGCGTGCTCTGCCTGGCCCCCGGCGAGGGCCTCGGTATCGACAACCCCGAGTTCCGGGCGCAGGTCGGCGAAGACAAGATCACGCTCTTCCGCCGACACGGGGCGTAGCGACGTGGGCGCCGATCACGGCTCCGGGTTTCTGACCGACCTCGATCACGTCGGTATCGCGGTGTCCGACCTCGACGCCGCCGTGGCGTGGTACGAGCAGATGTTCGGCGCCACCGTCGCCCACCGCGAGCGCATCGAGAGTGACGGCGTCGACGAGGCGCTGCTCAAGGTGGCTGACAGCTACATCCAGCTCTTGACGCCGTTTACCGACGAGTCCCCGCTCGCCAAGTTCATGGCGAAGAACGGCGAGGGCATCCACCACATCGGGTACCGGGTCGATGATTGCGACGAAGTGCTCGAGCACGTGAAGGCGCAGGGGGCCCGGGTGGTGGACGAGCACCCCCGCACGGGATCGCGGGGGACGACGGTGGCGTTCTTGCACCCCAAGACCGCCTTCGGCGCCCTCGTCGAACTCGTTGAGGAGGCCGACGAAGGCAAGGAATAGGCGCAGGTGGGACGGCCCGGCGTCCGCCTCGCGAGGACTCCGCCGTCGCGGTACGGTTCCGGCCTCGCGAGGGCCGTCTTCGCGATCGAGGAGGCACGAGGTGGCGTACGCCCCGACACATGACATCCCTGCCGGCGGGCTCCCGGCGTGGACTCAACCCGACGGCTCGCAGCCGCCGGTGACAACGCTCGCAGCCGGACTCGACGTCCAGTTGCTCGAGATGCGGGGCCAGTGGGGTCACGTCGCCTGTTCCAACGGATGGGAAGGCTGGATCGACGCGACCCGCCTCGTGGCGCGCGCCGCGGCGACGCCCGAGCCGACCCCCGCCGAGGCGCCGGAGCCCGAGCCGGCCCCGGTGGCGACACCGGAACCTGCTCCGGTGGTCGAGCCCGAGCCCGAGCCGGAGGCGACGGCGACGCCCGAGCCCGTCGCCGCGACGTCCGAGACGGGGTTCGCTCCGACCCACACCGTGCCGGCCGGCGGCATCCCGATGTGGGCCGACCCCGACCCGAGCCAAGCGGCGTTGGCCACGCTCGCTCCAGGGACCGAAGTGCGCGTGGTCGACGAGCGCGGCCAGTGGGCCGACATCACCCTGGCCAACGGGTGGGAGGGATGGGTCGACGCCACGCGCCTCGTGGCCGTCGTCGCTCCCGATCCGGTC
>DATDOY010000267.1:0-9494 GCA_035293045.1 Acidimicrobiia bacterium | reverse complement strand
AGCCCGGCGAACGGGTGCTCGACGTCGCCTGCGGCACCGGGATCATCACCCGGGCGGCGGCCGAGCAGGTCGGACAGACCGGCACGGTGACCGCCGTTGACGTCGCCCCCGACATGCTGAACGTCGCCAAGGCCACCCCCGCGGCAGGCGCCCCCATCGAGTGGCATCAGGCCGATGCCGTCTCGCTGCCGCTGCCGGACGCGTCCTACGACGTGGCGCTCTGCCAGATGGGCCTCATGTTCATGGAGGACCGGGCGAGCGCCCTCGCCGAGTTGCACCGGGTTCTCACCGCTGGCGGGCGGGTGGTCATCAACACCCCCGGCCGCGTCCAGCCGCTGTTCAAGGCAATGGAACAAGCGATCGTCGACCACATCGGCCGAGAACTCGGTGCCTTCGTGAGCGCGGTCTTCTCGATGCACGACCCCGTGGCCCTCGCCGGACTGCTGGGCGACGCAGGTTTCAGCGACGTCTCGTCGAAGGAGTACGTCGCCCGACTCACGCTGCCGGGGCCCACGGAGTTCCTGTGGAACTACATCAACCTCACCCCCATGGGCGCGATCGTGGCCGAAGCGTCCGACGAGGCCAAGGCGTCCACGGAACGCCAGTTTGTCGAGGCGTGGAACTCCGACTCCGTCGGGGGAACGACGTCACTCGACCAGCCGATGGCCCTCGCCTGGGGCCGGCGCCCTTGAGGCCTGGTGATCTCGGTGATGACATCGCCAGCCCGGAGCGGTCTTCCCGGGGAAGGACACGGGGGCCGTGGCGTCGACTCACGATGCCTCACAGCGCACCGTTCACGGAACTCCGACCACGCATTCTCCGTTCGGTCAGCGACCTTACGATCGCCCATCCCGGCCCCCACATGAGCGCCGGGATGGGCTCCGGGATTCGTGCCTTCCAGGCGAACCGGACCCTGCTCCCCGACGGCGTGATCGGCCCGCGCACTTGGTCAACGCTCGCCGGTAGCTGACACCTCTGACATCTGCGAGTCGACCTTCCGGCGAACTGGGTGGCGCATGGTGACGCCGCGGAGACAGGGCGCGCGAAGTCGACTGAGCCGTCGCCGCGCTGGCCTTGCCCTAGGTTTTCCTTCATGAGCGGGGCCGAGTTGGCGGCGGCGAACTACATCGAATCGTTTGTCGGACTCTCGGACGTGACCTCGGGTGGACGATGGCACCGGGGCGACGGGCTCGTCCTCACCGCACTGCCAGTCGAAGCCGCGGCGTGGAACGCCTGCTTTGTTACGGACGCGGTCACCGATGCCCGGGCAGTGGTGGACGCGTGCCGCGAGTTCTTCGGGTCGTCGCCCTACTCCCTTCGAGTTCCGGTCGCCCTCGCCGATCCGTTTGGCGACGCCGGGGCCGACCTTGGCATCGACTGGGTCATGAACTTCCCGGCGATGAACCTCGATGTGGCCGCCGTCGGCATTCCCCGTCCACCTGGCGACCTCGACATCCGGGACGTGCACGACTGCGCCGAGATCGAGGAGTTCCTTGCCGCCAATGCTGCGGGATTCGGGGCTCCGCCGGAGATGCTGGCGGCCGCGCTTCGAGCGGGCATCACGCATGCTCCGAACATCGTGGCGTTCTCGGGAACATGCGACGGGCGAGTGGTGGCAACGTCCATCGTTGTGGTCGCCGCCGGCGCCGCCGGTGTGTACGGCGTGGCGACGGTGCCCGAGTATCGGCGGCGGGGGTTCGGCGAGGCCCTTACGTGGGCCGCCGTCGAGGCCGGTGTCGCACGCGGCTGCGACGTCGCCACCCTTCAGTCCTCTGACTCGGGTCGGTCGGTCTACGAGCGGATGGGCTTTCGCGTGGTCCTCGAATATCGCCGCTTCGACGCGCCAGCGCAGAGGGCCTAGCCCCCGTTGCCAGCCACGGGCCCGAGCATAACGACGACGAGCCAGGGCAACCTAGAGGTTCCCCCCGACAGACTGCGGCGTTCTTCGTTACAGTCCGGACGCTCCGCTCCGCGGGCAAACCACCGATCGACAAGGGGACAGCCATGGCCGCGAATACCGACACCGTCCGCAAGGTGTACGACGCCTTCGGAAAAGGGGACGTGCCCACCGTGTTGGGCGCGATGGACGACAAGGTCGACTGGCAGGAGCCGGCGAGCCTTCCCTACGAGAACCAGGTCGGCCCGCAGGCCGTCGCCGAGAACGTCTTCGGCGTCGTCATCAACGACCTCGAGAACTTCACGGTAACGCCGCACGAGATCGTCGACGGCGGCGACATCATCACTGCGATCGGCGTGTACCGCGGGAAGGGCGCGAAGACCGGCGTCGAGCTCGACGCCGACTTCGTTCACATCTGGCGCTTCAACGACGCCGGCAAGGTCAGCGGGTTCCGCACCTACACGGACACCCACCTCTGGCGGCAGGCGCTCGGGGTTGCCTGATGCGTTCCTGAGTGGTGGGCGTGCGCGCGTAACGGGGGGCCGGGCGTGGCGGACGGCGTGATGCGAGCGGGCGTCGGCCTGCTCTTGGCGGTGGGCGTCGCGCTCGCCGTCCCGACGCCTGTTCCCGCGGGAAGCAGCGTGCCCGGCCGTCTCGTCATTGACGACCCCGCCATCCTCGTCGGCCTCACCGACGTGGGGGAACACGGTGCGGTGAATCCCTTCACGGGTGAGCCTCTGCCGCCTGACGAACGGCCCTTCGAATCCCTCGCCCCCCGGCGCTTCGGTCAGTTCACGATCGAAGGAGCGAGCGCTACGGCTCCGCTTCTCACCTGCGGGGACGGGACGATCTTCTGCTCGGAGGAACTGGCGGAGGCCGAGGCGCCGGAGTCATTGCGTGTGTTCGCGGTGACCTTCGACGGCACGGCCCCGAGTCCCCCACCGCCGATCGTCGGTGTGAACCTGAATTTCGACATGCGGCCCGGTGATGTCGCGGGGTTCGCCGGGCCCACTCCGGCGGAATGTGGGGCTGGTCTCCAGATCGTCAATGGTGATCCGTTCCCCTCGACGTCGGTGTTCGATCCGGTAGCCGGCGAGTTCGTCGAAGTTCCCGCGCCGCTCGGGTTTTCCATGAGTCCGGGTGGTGCGGTCGTCTTCTTCCCGCCCGGGCACCCCTGCGACAACGCGACGGGAATTCAGGTGGGCGGCTTTGCCGGCGACCCGCCCGGCTTCTTCGAGTATTCGTCGCCTCCGCCCGGCGATGCGTATTTCCCCTTCGATCCTGGTGTGATCGGGGCGCCGTCCGAGCCAGACGCGCCCCCAGGCGGGGCGGCCAATGTCGACCGGTCCGAGCCCGCTTCCGGCGCACCCAACTCGGATGACGACGGGGGTGTGGGACTCGGGTTCCCACTCCTCATCGGCGCGGGGGCGGGGCTCTTGGGCGGGGGTGTCTACCTGTGGACCAAAGGAGGCTCCGCTCCCGCTCGTGACGCAGGCGACGACTTCATGGACGCCTTTACCGGTGCCTTCGGCGGAACGGGCACCACAGAGACGCGGTCGGACGAGGCGTCCGACGCCGCTCTCGTGACCGCCCAACAGCACGAGGACGGCATCCAGGCGCGGATCGAATCCGAACACGCGCGGCTCACCAAGGATCTCGCAGCGGCGATCGCGGCGTATCTGGCCGCCACCGATGAATATCAGTCGAAGTTCGCGTTGGTGTCGTCGGCGAGCACCGAGCTCGAGGGGTTGCTGACGGCGTGGAAGGAGAGTCGCGCCATCGCCCAGCAGGCCGACATCGCGTTCGCCGTGGCCACCCTGTTGTGGAGTGGTGGGTCGCTCGGGCTACGCGCGGTGCGCTGGATCCGCACGCCGGGCACGGCCGCGGCCGGAGTGGCCGACGACGCGCTCGACGCCGGGACCGCCGTGAAGGCGGGTGACACCGTCGTCGGATCGGCGTGGGCCGAGGCGCCGACGGTGGTGGAACGCGTGGGCGGCGCGGGCGAGACCGCCGCCACCGTCGTCGAGCGTGCCGGGTCGGCCGTGAAGGGTGTCGACGACGTCCTGCTGCTCTAGCGGGACGCCGCGGAGGCCGGGATCGACGTCGCCGAGATCCTCGCTCGCTACGGCGACGACGCCGCCGGTCGCTACACCGCTCACCTCGAGATCATGCGGCTGCTGGCGCAGGCGCGAGGGTGGCACACCATCCCCGCGAACACGGCCGAGTTGGTCGGCCGACTGCTCGTGAACGGTCGCGGAGCCGCCGCCGGCCGGGCCGCCACCGTGTCCCTCGACGACCTGACCGTGCTGCGCGAGATGGCCAAGGATCCCAAGTTCTGGGATTGGCTCGCCACGTCGATGGCGGAACTCGACTACGCCGCCGATCGGTGGGGTGGGGACGTGCACGCGATCGCCCTGCTCTTCACCGCCGATGACATCGCTTTCCTCCGGTTGCTGCTCGACACCGGGGCCGACATGAACAAGCTGCGCGCCGCCCTCGGTCCCGTGCGAGTCGGCGCACTCGAGGCGCTCGCCGCCGCGGGCTCAGCGAGGACGGGCGGCGTCGGAACGGGAGCCATCGGCACCGGCGTGACCGCTGCGCACATCACCGACACCCAGGCCGACCTCACCGCGGCCGGCGGCCTCGAAGGCGTGATCGACGAGTTCGGGATGACGGGCGGGTTCCGCGACGGTCTCGGCTGGGGTCCCGCGACCAATCTTGTGTTGGGCATGGGCGACGCCATGGCCGGAGAGCTGTGGCTGTGGCTGACGTCGCCGTTCGAGAGCAGCCAGCGGTGGATGTTCACCGACGACGCGCTCGACGTGCTCGAGAACCTGCTGACCACGCACGCCGATGACCTCCTGGCCATGGGCGCGGCGCTGACCGACGCCGTCCACGCCCTCGAGGCGGCGCAACAGGCGCTCGATCAAGCGCACCTTGACGACCCCCGGAGCGCCCTCGGGGGCCAGGGCGCGACTGATCTCGAGGGGGTCATCGACGACTACCTCGACGTGCTGAACGGTGCCGGCCCTGACTGGCGCGACAGCCATGAGGACGACGTCCTCGAGCGCGTCGATCACGTGGCGCAGAAGCTGAAGGACCTGCGGCTCTCGATGGCGTCGTTCCAGCACATGCAGGATCGGTTGCCGCTCATCAGGGAGTGGCTCAACAGCCTGCGAACGATGGCCGGCGGTTCGCAGCGCAGCGTTCTCAACCTGTTCAATCCGGAAGCCTTCGTGCGCCTCGGCGCGATCAAGGCATTGCTCAGCGGCCTCAGCGCGTCGGGCTTTCTGCTCGACAGCACCGGGCCCGTCTCGCGCCCCTTCCCGGTGCCCCGCCCGCTTCCCCCGCCCGAGCCCGAGCCGCCCAAGGACAGCGAGGCCTGGTACGAGTGGTATGCGCGTCAGCAACTCGGGGCCGATTTCCGCGCCGCCCCGATGGGCGAGAACCCCTTCCCCGGCGACACGGTCGACCTCGGCGAATGAGTCGCCGCGTCGTGGGCCAGGTGATGACCGTGGTGGGCGCCGTGGCGGTAGTCGTCGGGATCATCGGGGTGGCATCGCAAGGGGATGGAAATTCGGACGCCGCCGGCCCTTCTTCTGCGAGGCCGTCGACGACGACCTCACCAGCAGTGAGCGAGGCGTCGGGCGAGCCCGCCACCACGACGACGGCGGCGACGTCGACGGCGGCGGATGAGCCATCGGCGCGAGAGCGAGTCGCCGCCTTTACCGCGGTCCTGGACGCCGCGCACGCGGAGGGCGACGACGGGACGCTCTTCGAGCGCCTTCATCCGATCGTGCTCGAGCGATACGGCGCCGACCAGTGTCGGGCCTACCTGAGCAGCGTCACTGGTTCGCTTTCCGACACCGAGGTCCTCGAGGTGGAGGGACCGACCACCATCGAATTCGCGACCGACGGCATTGCCGCGCAGGTGCCCGACGGTTACAACGTCGAGGCAACATTCAAGGTTGGGGACACCGCGCGGACCGCGGAGATTCACTTCGCCGAGGTCGACGGGGAGCTGGCGTGGTTCACCGACTGCGGGGTGCCCGCCTAGTCATCGAGCGCGCGTTGTGAGCGGGCGCGACGGCCGGCGATGACCGCGTGGGAGATCAAGGCGGCACCTCCCACCACCGTGGCCGCGCCGATGGCGGTCCATTCGCCCTGAGAGGTCATGAACGAACCCTCGATCTTGCCGATGCCTTGGCCGAACCACACGCCGCCGAGCAAGCACAGCAAGACCCCGCCGATGATCCTGGTCAACATGCCCGTGAGTGTGGCACGCGAACCGGGGCGGCCATGGCCGCGGCGTTGCGCGACGCCTACGTGGGCGGCGGGCGGCTCGCCATCGCGCCGCAACGGGCATTTGGACGTAGGACCTGCAACCGACGACCCCCCAGATCGCTTATTGACATTTGGGTCAATATGCGGGTGAACTGGCGTTGGTCGATGAACCGGCGCAGCGGTCGGCGCGCCCATCGCCAGGGGATCGTCAGGGGGGCGGCGACATGGACAACCGGAAGTTGCTCCGAGCCTTCGCCGCGGTGCTCGTGCTCGGCGCAACCGCGGCTTGGGTCGAGGTCGCTGCGGCCGACGAACCGTCGGCTGCGTGCAAGCTGACCCCGGTCGTCGACGGTGCGTCGGGCTCGGGCGGCGGCGTGCTCTGGATCTGCATCCCAGGGCGCGGCAATGTCAGCGGCGGCTTCTCGGGGAGTCTTTCCGGTGCAAAGGGCTACCTGGTGTACGACGGCGACTCCGGCAACCCGTCACTCCTCAGCGGGTACCTCGGTATCCAGGGAAGCTCTGCCAGCTCCGTCCCCATTGGTCCGGTATTCGGGCCCTGCGGGGACTACCCCCCGAACGAGGGCGCATCCCTCACGCCGGAATCGCTGATTGATTTCCTGACGACCGGAGGCGCCGCGTCGGGGTGCGCTGCGAGCACCACGACGACGCTGCCGTCCGTCTCGACCACCACGATCACTGCTCCTCCCGCCACCGTGCCGACGCTGCCGTCTACGACGACGACCGCACCGGCGACCACCACCACGACCGCGCCCGCTGCGGGTGAGCCCTCGCAGAGTTGCCCCGGCGGCCTCCCTGTCACCGAGCAGAACGGCATGGGCGGGTCCGTCACCGTCTGCGCTCCGCCCGGAAGCGTGACGGGATCGGGCGGGACGTCGGGCGGCTACCTGGCCGCCGACGGCAACTCCACCAACCCGGGCGCATCGAGTGGGTACGCCGGGGTCGAAGGCGATGCCGGGGGGGCGGGCGTGGTGTTCAGCCCGTGCGGCAACTATCCGGCCGGCAACGGCGCACCGCTCTCAGCCGCGGCGCTGACCGGACTCGCCGATCCCTCGGCAACGTGCACCGCGGCCGCGCCGACGACGACGACCACCACGACGACGACCACCACGACCACGACCACTCCGGCGAACGATGCGCCGACGTCGGACACTCCGGCCGCCGATTCGCGAGCGCACGCCCCGGCCGTCACCGCGACCATGTCGCAGTCGGTTCAGGCGACGGTGCTCGGTGCGGTTTCCGAACGCTCGGCTCCGCGACCTCGCCGGTCGGCTTCCGCGAGGGCGGTGGCGCCCGACGCCAACCTGCCCGGGGACGCCCTCGGGACGGGCGCTTCCGAGGTGGCGGCCGGCGCTCCCAAAGGGGGAGCGGAGCCGCCGGTGCATCGAGTGGAGATGGCGCGGCGATCCGACAACGATCCCGGCGTCCTCAGCATCTTCGCTCTCGGCGCGGTGGTCGGCGCCGCCGTGAGTCTGACCCTCGTGCGTCGACGCGTCCGCGCGTAGCGGCTGCGTCGCCTCCACGGTGTGAGTGTCCGCCCGGCTATTGCCGGGCGGACACTCACACCGTGCACTGGTGGCCACGGCGGAGCAGAATCTCGCCGTGGAGATCTGGGAGGAACCGGTCCGCGGTGGGTATCCGCCGGAATGGCTGATGGCGCTGCCGTGGCCCGAGCGCTCCAAGGCGTGGGAGGAGGTGTCGCTTCCCCCGCCCATCGCACACTTGCTTGGCGCCCGGCCGCTCGACGCCGATCCAGGGGGCGAGGCGGTGGGGACCATGCCGGCGAGCCCCTGGCTCTGCTCCCCACAGGGCCGGATACCGCTCGGAGCCATCGCCATCGTGGCCGACCTCGCCTTCGGGATGGCGCTCGGCGCCACGCTTCCGCCCGGCGGCGGGTTCACGACGGCGGAGCTATCGCTCACGCGGGTGCGCGAGCCTCAGGTTGGCGGCACCCTCTCGGCGCACGGTCGCCTCGTGCATGGCGGCGATCGCTCGGCGCTGACCGAGGTGAAGGTCTACGACGGAACGGAGGCGCTCGTGGCGGCCGGCACGTCGCGGCTCGCCGTCTTCCCGCCCCTCGGGGACCTCCCGCCCGTTCCCGACGCGTGGGAACCCGTCGTCTGGCCGACGTACGACACCCCGGATCCGTGGGAGCGGGAGCCGGAGGGCGAGGTCCTCGATGCCGAGGTGTGGAGCGGGCGCTCCGGTCTCGAGGTGCTGCGCGCGCACGTGGTCGGCGAGCTCCCCGTTCCGCCGATCGGTCGTCTCACCGGCCTTCGCATCACGGACGTCGCCGAGTCGTCGGCCACGGTCACGATGCCGGCGACCGAGTGGTTCTGTACGCCCGCACGAACCGTCCAAGGCGGCGTGACCGCGCTGATCGCCGACACCGCGTTGGCGTGTGCCATCCAGACGACGGTCGACCGGGGCGACTCGTTCCTTCCCGTCGACATCAAGGTCAACCACCTGCGCCCGGTGTTCGCCGACGGTCGCGACCTCGTCGCCGAGGCTGCGGTCACCCACCGCGGGCGCTCGATCGCGGTGGCCCATGCGACGGTCCGCAACGCCGACGGCAAGCCGGTGGCGGTGGCCACAGGGTCCGCGCTGATCGGCGATTCTCAGTAGGCGCGCTGAGTGTCAGCCTTCGCCGGCCGCGACGACATCGCCCACGCGTGGGGCGTGGCCGCCGACGACTACGTCCGGCAGTTCTTCGACGAGCTCGACCGCAAGCCCTTCGACCGTGAGTTCCTCGATCGCTACGCGTTCGCCGTTGCCGGGCGCGAACCCGTGGTCGACATGGGGTGCGGCCCTGGTCACATCGCGCGCTACCTCGCCGAGCGGGGCGTCGAAGTCTTCGGGGTCGACCTGTCGCCCGGGATGATCGAAACCGCCCGCGCGATGAACCCCGACCTGCGGTTTGAGGTCGGTGACATGACTGCGCTCGACGCCGGCGATCAGTCCTGGGCCGGGATCGTCGCGTTCTATTCGCTGGTCAATCTCCCCGCAACCGAAGTTCCGGTTGCTCTCGCCGAGTTCCGGCGCGTCCTGCGCGACGACGGGCTCCTTGCGTATTCGGTGCACGGAGGGGAGGGTGAGATCCACCGCGACGAGTGGGACGGCGAGCCGGTTCGTCTTTCCTTCAGCCTGTTCGCGCTCGACGATCTCGTGGCCTGGACCGAGGGGGCCGGGTTCGTGATCGAGGAGGCCATCTCCCGCCCGCCATACCCGGATGAGCACCCCACGCAGCGGCTCTACGTCCGAGCGCGGGTGGGGGCCCCGGGGCGGCTTCCGTGAT
>DATDOY010000266.1:0-6316 GCA_035293045.1 Acidimicrobiia bacterium | reverse complement strand
GGCGAAGCCGGCAACCGCGAGGAAGGCGGCGAGCGCACCGAACGACGACGAGGCCGCCATCCCCAGCAACGCGAGCGCGGCGATCACCGCCGCGCCGCGCATGCCGGTGGCCGGACCGATGCGCTCCATCATCCGGCCCGCCAGCGCCGACATGAACGCGGCGACGAGAAAGGACCCCGCCACCGCGAGCCCGAGCGACGCCTCGCCGAAGCCGAGATCGCGCCGCACTTGGACGGACAACGCGCCGACCAAGAAGGGAGGCAGCACGCACGTCGTCGACACGGAGACGGCGGCAACGACCGCGCTTCTCGCGCTCCGGGGGCCGCTCGGGCCCGGTGGCGCCGACGGCACCGCGGTCGCCGCTACGAGGGAAGCGGGATGGCGGCCGGCGCCTGGGTCGATGCGAACTCCGGCCAGCGCTTCCGCTGCTTCGACGCGAGCTTGTGCATCAGCTCGATGGCGCCGGGGTCGTCGTCGCCCGGGCGAGTTTCGATCCAGCCGGCGGTGACCATGCCCTCCATCAGCTCGCGTCCGATGTCGGTGCGCACGACGGTCAGGGTCCAGTCGTTGAAGGCGCCGATGCCGCCGGTCGAGATGTCGGCGTGTTCGGCGGCGAAGTCGGGACACATCGTGCAGCCCTCGCGCGTGAACTCGTGACACTCCTTGAGCGGCACCTCGACGTACCGGCCGTCGTGACACCAGATCTGGAGGCGGCCCTTGATGTTCATCTTCTTGATCTCCGGACGCGTGAGGCCGTACTTCGCCTCGAGCAGTTCCTCGAAGATCCGGTCGTCGAAGGTCTTGGAACACAACAGGCCGATGTTGAGCGTGATCCGCCTCGCCACCTTGCCCGCCTTGCGCACCTTCAGCGCAGGGACCGCCGAGCTCTGGCAGCTCATGCCCACGAGGGCGATGCGTTCGGCGCCCGCGTCGGCGGCCTCGGGGTAGGCGAGGGTGTTGGCGGAATAGGTGTACCGGCTGCCGCCCGCCCGCAATACGTCGTCGCGCGTGCGGGCGACGCCGGGGACGGCCTTCCACGTCGATCCGTCGCCCTCGAGGTAGCTCACGAGGGCGGCGTCGATCAGATCGTGCTCGAGGGCGTAGATCAGGATCGCCGAAACCAGTCCACCGTCTTGGCCAACTTCCGCGATCACCGGGTCGGTGGCGCGTGCGAGCACGACGTCCTTCGAGATACCCGACACCTCTTCTGGTGTCCGCTCGCGTCCGAAGAGGAACGTGTCGATCTCGGGCTCCCAGGCGCGGAACCGAGGACAGGCGCGGGTGCAGAGCGTGCATCCGCGATCGCCGTGCCCGCAGCCGCCGGGACCGTCCTCTTGTTCGAGGTGGAACGGCCGGTAGCCGCCCGACACGTGGTCGTAGCCGATGACGTCGTGCGGGCACGCGATCACACAGGCGGCGCACCCGGTGCACAATCCGCTCGTGATGACCTCGGGGAAGAGGTGCTTCCAGTGCAGCTTCTCGGGAGGCATGCGCCCGGAGCTTACGGGCCGCCGGTGCCGGCGTCGGTTCCGTCGCCGCTCGGGCAGAACGTGCGGTCGCCTCCGTACGATGCGACGACCTCGCGGGCTTGGGCCCGGATCTCCGCGGGAACCTTGATCCGGCCCTTGCCGTCGGCGTCGAGCGTCACGTCCCCGGCGAAGATCTCCGCATTCCGGCCGACCGCCTGCACGTGGATCCGCCGTCCCCGCAGCGGTTGGTCGCCGGAACTGAGAGAGACGGCGTATGTGTCACCGCGGTGTTCGACGTCGACCTCGGTCGGCGTGCATGTCTCGACGTTCTCGCACTCCGGGTTGCCGTTCAACACGACGACGCACGCCACCGCGAGCAGGCCGTAGCGGTGGCGCCTCGGGCGCAAGGGCATGACCGCCGACCCTACCGGCGGTCGGGCTCTGCCGTTAGCCTGGCGCGCCATGCTGCGCTTGGTCGCCCATCAGGGCGGATGGGACGAGGCCATCGTGCTCGTCGGACCCGTTGTGCTCTTCGCCCTGGTGCGATTTCTCGATCGTCGCCGACCGCCGGCGCCACCCGCGCCCTCGTCTTCTGCCTCATCTCCTGCGGAGACATCCGATCGCTGAGTCGCGCCCCGCGGTGCGACAAATCCGACATTTCCTTTCGTTTCTGGGTCAACGTCGGGCCAAATCGGGTGAACCATCCTCCAACGCGGGCGGTGTCCCGCCGACGAACAGGTTCGGGGGGAGTGCTCGCGATGGACGATCCGGCCCGGAGTAATCGGGCTTCCGGATCCCGCGTTGCGGGTGCTGCTGGGGCGAGTCATGCCATGAGTTCATGTGATGACTTGCCTACGAGCGATACACACGTGGTGGGGAAACCACCGACGCGGCACGACCGCATCCAGAGCCCGTGACGACGCGGGCTTCACCATCGTCGAGACGACGATCGCGATGGCGTTGGTCTTCCTGGTTCTGACGGGCACGCTCGCGACCTTCTCCGCCACTGTCCAGAACCTCTCGACGGGCCGGCACCGCACGGGGGCCGTCGCGCTCGCCCGGACCGCGATCGAAGAAGCCCGGTCGTCGCTCTACAGCCAGGTCGGGCACGACCTCGCTGGCGACGCAACCTTCGCCACCGACTCCGCCGTGACCGGGACGCCGAAGGTCTACGAGGGGGAGCAACTCGTCGGCGCTCCCGACCCGATCTTCTCCCCGCACCGGACGACCGTCACCAACGACAGCGGAACCTTCACGAAGTCGGTGTACGTGACCTGGGCGACCCAGGGCACCGCCGATCCCTTCAAGCGGATCACCGCCATCGTGTCGTGGAGCGACGCCGCGGGACCCATTGCTCACCACGTTCGCCTCTCTTCGTACCTGTTCGAGGCGGGCGTGCCCCCCGACCCGCTCGTCGAGTCCACTGCCGACGTCGACGGGGGAACGATCGAGCTCACCGGCACGATGGCCGGCATCAATCTCAACCGCGCCCTGATCTACAACCCGTCCGCGGTGGGCGAGATCAACTCCCTCTTCGTGCGGGAGGCCTCCGGCCAGGCGCGGTCATCTTCGAGCCTCATCGAAGTCAACTCGGGAACCGTCACCGGGTGCGAGGTCACCGGCTCGGTGGCCGAGTGCAACGGCATCTCCGCCGACTCGGGAGCCGACAGCGACGCCTCGACGGCCCTCCCGGAGCACGACGTCGAGGGCCCGGCCTACGACATCGCGCAGTCCGCGTCGGCCGGCGGCGTGCTGACGCTGAACCTTGGCGCCAACGACACGGTGCATACCAAGAGCACGGCGCGCTCGTGCCTCTCTTGCTTCGCCACGGTCATCGGTGACGACGACCGGCTCGCGTACGACTGGAGCGAGGGCACCGGTCCCGACAGCACGTCGTTCGGGTTCGACCTCGGCGCCGTCGAAGGGAGCCTGGTCGAACTGAACGGGGCGTCGGTAGCGACGGCGACGGTCGATCAGGATTCGGTGTCGGACACGCACAAGGTTTCGTCGTCCGCGCATCTCGTCATGCCTTCGGTCGACGTCGTCACGATGCAGGGCGCACCCGCCGGGTTCGTTTCTGCGGTGCATGTCAGTTCGGTCGATGTGGAAGCCACCGCTGGGGCAGGGCCTACTGTGGTGGCACCGGCCATCACGTCGAGCGGCGTGACCGTCGACGTCTACGACACGGTCGGCGGAACCCTCGGCTATCGAACGATCACCCTCGACGCGGGTGAGGACAAGGAAGAGTCCGCCTCGGCGTCGTTCGACGTGGGCGAGAACACGGTCTCGCTCACGACAACCGTGATCTCCGGCGGCAAGTCGCTCAACAGCACCACCGACTCGTCGGGCACCATCGACTTCGCCGAGGCCACGCTCACGAACTGGCTGCGCATCACCGTGCAGATCCTCATCACCGGCCCGAGCGGCACGCTCGCCGACACGACCGTCGAGTTCGACTACGGCCGCATCGCCACGCGAGCCAGTTGGGTGACCGGGTGATCGCCCGTCTCCGCGCCGCAATCCGCCGGCGGATGGTCAGCGACTCGCGCGGCTTCACCATCGTCGAACTCGCCATCGCGGGATCGTTGATGGCGATCGCCGGTGCCGCCGTCGGCTCGTCCCTGGTCAGCAACTTCAACGCGACCGCCGCCGTCGAACGGCGCTCTCGGGGGGTCGACGAGTTGCGGATCGGTGTGGCGCGGTTGGAGAAGGAGTTCCGGTCCGCCGAGTGCGTCTACGAGCCGCTCGTCACGACGCCGGGCGGATCGGCCACGGGGTACCGGCTCCGGTTCA
The DNA here is from genome assembly GCA_035293045.1 of Acidimicrobiia bacterium. Taxonomy (GTDB): domain Bacteria; phylum Actinomycetota; class Acidimicrobiia; order IMCC26256; family JACPCJ01; genus DATDOY01. The sequence goes on along the minus strand of DATDOY010000266.1, from coordinate 2,054 downwards.
AGACACGGCTCAATTCTGGTGCGTACGAGGTGACCTACCGCGTCGAAGGAGGTCGGCTGTACCGGAACCTCGGCACGGGTGGCGACGAGGTCGTCGCCACCGAACTCATCGACTCGGCGACGACCTTCACGCTGTCGGAGACGACGCGGCGGCGGCTCGACGTCCGGCTGAGCGCGCAGCCCGACGGCAAGGAAGTGCAAGTTCTCGAGACGAGCATCGCCGGGAGGAACGCATGGCGCGACTGCTGAGCGGATGGCCGGGCCGCGCACGCGACGCGGCGTCGGACGAGCGAGGGTTCGGGGTCCCGATGGCCCTCTTCGTCGCGCTCATCGTCTTCGCCCTCGGGGCCACGTGGGCACAAATTGGAGTCCATGACGCGACGTTGTCGGTGCACGAGCGAGGGTGGGAGCAAGCAGTGAACGCGGCCGAGGCCGGCGTGAACGCCGCCATGAGCCAGCTCACGCTCGACCCCGATTACGCGGGGACGAGCGGGGTCCTCGCGGGCGATACCGGTGAGTGGATCACGACGGTGGAGCCGATTGCGACGAGCGACCCGAGCGACAAGCGGCGAAAGATCGTGGCCACCGGCTACGCGCCGAGCCAGACCGCCGCGAACGTTGAAGTCCGCAAACTCGAAGCGGAGGTCGACCTCGAGACGATCGACGGGTTCGACTACGGCCTGTTCGCCGGCGATGGCACGGTCACCGGCTCGAACCACATGACGGTGAACGGCGATGTCTACAGCACGCACGGCATTGCGCTGCAGAACAACTCTGACGTCAACGGCCATGTCGTCACCCCTGCCTACGTGACGACCTCGAACAACTCGCTCATCACGGGCGACATTCGCGCCGGTGGCAATGTGACGATCAACGACAGCCAGACCACGATCCAGGGGAGCGTGTTCTCAGGGGGCAGCGCCATCATCAACGGACACGTCGTCGGCAGCGTGCAGGCGGCCGGATCGGTGACGGTCGGCGGCGCGGTCGACGGGACCGTCGCTCCCAACTCTCCGCCGCCCGAGGTCCGGGTCGAAGGATTGCCGACGTTCACGTGGGACGCCGCCAACTACTCCCCGACGCCGACGACGTGGTCGAATGCGACGGCGTTCTATGCGGACTGGTCGACGAAGGCTCTCGCCAACCTCCCGTTCAACGGCCACCACAAGATCAACGACACGGCGGCCCTGAATCTCGACATGAAATGGAAGATGGACGCGGACGTCACGATCGTGACGGACGGCAAGGTGACGCTGAGCCGGGAAATCGTCAACGCCACGGCGGGCATCCTCAACTTGGTGGTCATCACGACCTCAACGAGCGGGATCGAGTTCACCAACAACGTGACGATCCCCGACTCGATCCACGTCCTGTTGTTCGCGCCGAACGGGTCGGTCGACTTCAGGAACCTGAAGCACTTCGCGGGAGCGGTGTACGGCAAGTCGATCGACGTCGACCAGAACTTCACGCTGACCTTCGCCCGGCCCGCCGCGCCCGGCTTCTCGTGGACGAGCGCCCGCGCCGTACACCACCGGGTGGTGGTGAGGGTCCTGCGCGAGATCGCCGTGTAGGAGACGCGATCGGCGGTGTCTCTCGACGCCGTGGACCGAACTCGAGCAAGTAATCCACCTGAGAGGTGGGAAACTTGCTCGAGTTCGCCCAGGGCGCCCGCTCGCGCATTCGACGGCACGACCCGAGCCGCGACGATCGGCGGCTCGGGTCGTTCCGCGTGTCTCCGATGTCTCGCGACATCACCGAGCGGAGGGAGTGGGATTTGAACCCACGGTGGCTTGCGCCACAACGGTTTTCGAGACCGATCCCAGGGGCCTACCGGACCTGCGAAGATGACATCAGTCTGGTTGGTGACCTGCGTTTTCCCTATCGGCTGGAGTCCGTGGTGATCCCCTGTTGTCCGTGCTCCCACGGCCCGGCGACGGCCCCCAGGGATCGACTCTCGGCACGCTGATGCTCCAAGTTCAAATCCCGACGTCCCGACTCGGGAAGCGGGAGGTCCGGGGCGATTTCGGTGGCTTCGGACACGCAAGCGCGGTAGAC
>DATDOY010000265.1:0-15618 GCA_035293045.1 Acidimicrobiia bacterium | reverse complement strand
GCGGTGTAGAGGATGATCGCCTGGTCGGGGCGCTGCTCGCGGATGGCCCGGGCGGTGGCGATGCCGTCCATGTCGGGCATCTTGTAGTCGGTCACGACGACGTCGGGGTCGCACTCGGCGACCTTGGCGACGGCCTCAGCGCCACCGGATGCCGAGCCCACCACTTCGAACTCGGAGAGTTCGAGCATCTGGACGAGCATCTCGCGCACTTGGTCCGCGTCGTCGACGACGAACACCTTCACGGTCACAGCCGGAAACCTACACGGCCGAGCCTCGCTCGCCAGAGACTGCAACGGGGAAGGGCGCGGGACGAAAGGGAGAAGGGCGCGGGACCGCCGGCGCTGGAAAGGGCCGGGAACGCGAACGGACCGCCGGGGCGGCGGCGGTCCGTTCGTGCTGGCTGGGGTTGGCGCAGCGGGGTTTAGGAGGGCTTACCCATCGAGGGCCCGGAGGCGGTCGAGCTGATAGGTCAGCTGCGGCGAGGGAGCCTCGGTCGGAACCGCCGCCGATGGGTCGGTGCGGGGCCGTTCGCCCCCCGACGGGTCCGGGCTCGTGCTCGAGATGGGCTGAGTGCGGCCGCCGGAAGAATTCGGGGTTCCGGAAGATGGAGCCGGTGTGGCTGGGGCGGGCTGGGAGGCGAGTTCCATGAACACCTCGGAGACGAAGATCGTCCCTTCAGCGTCAAGGAATACACCGATTCCAACGTTCCGGAACCCCGGATCTATGAGATTTTCAAGGTGGCTGGGAGAGGCCTCGAAGGCGTCACAGAGTGCGCCCACGGTCCCGCCCATCCCCACGTTTTCGCCGAGCCGGCGCCACTGGACGGTGATGCCGTCCGCGAGGTCGGAGTGCCAGATCTCCCCCGCGTCCGCCATCGTTGCTGCCCAGTTGCGAGCCTTGGTCACGAGCTGCCCGTGTGTCTCGAGCAGACCGAGGCCCTCGCTCGCTCGGAGGGAGTTGATGCAGTTCACGAACTCGGATTCTTTCCCGGGGTCGTTGACCGGGCCGCTCTGTTGTGCGGTCGCCCCTTGCGGGACCCCCAAGGCCGCCATCAACACCATGGCGGTAGCCGCGAACAGCCTGCGCATCCCTCACTCCGTCGCCGTCTTGATCCGAGCGAGAGCGGGCGCTCCCATTCGGTAGCCCGGCTGCCCTTCCTCCCGGTCGCCCGGTTGGGGTAGGCCCGTGGCTTTGCGTCACCGGGTTTCCCCGGCTTTGCCCTTTCGTGGGGTCTTGCCTTGCTTGCCCTTCTTCGGCGCGCCCAGGGTGATTCCTTAAGGGGATTTCTCGCGCAGAGTGTGAGCTTTCGGGCGGAGGTACGCCCGACTCGTTCTGCTCGCCGGATTCGTGCAGATCGGTAGGATCGCTGTCCGTGGTGGCCCTGCCCGAGCGGATGATCGAGACCTATGCGTCCGCCGACGTCGTGGTGGCCGGCGGCGGACCCGCCGGGCTCGGCGCCGCCCTCGCTGCCGCCCGGGCCGGCGCCCGCACGATCCTGCTGGAGCGCTATGGATTCCTCGGGGGCAACTTCACGGCCGCCTCCGTCGGGTCGATCTGCGGGCTCTACGTGGGACGCGGTGGTTCGGGACCCGCCGATTGGGACTACGTGGCGGCCGGTCTCGCTCGAGAGTTCGCGGAGGGGCTGAAGGATCGCGGCGCAGGCCACGGTCCGATCCCGTTCAAAGAGAGCGCCGTGATGCTCTACGTGCCGTGGGCGGCCAAGCGGCTGGCCGACCACCTCGTCAACTCCGAAGAGAACCTCGAGGTGTTGCTGCACTCGTTCGTCTGCGACGCCGTCGTTGAGGGGCCGGCTGACGGATCGGTCGGCGGGCCGACCGCTGGCTCGGTTGGGGGCGCGGATGGCGCCATGGTGCGCGCCGCCGTCCTCGCCACCAAGCGCGGACTCCGCGCCATCACCGGCAAGGTGTTCGTCGACTGCACCGGCGACGCCGACCTCTCCACGTTTGCCGGCGCGCAGACCGATCTTGGTCCCGCCGGCCTACGGCAGCACGCGTCGATGCAGTTCTTCTTCCAGCACGTCGACGGCGGCGAAGCGTTCGCCAACATTGGCCGCCTCACCGACCTGATCACCGAGCATGGCTCCCACCTCTCGCGCGACGGCGGCGCGCTGATCCCGACGCTCCGTCCTGGCGAGTTCGTGGGGGCCATGACGCGGGTCCGGAATCCCGACGGCTCGCCCATCGACGTCACCGACCCGCGCGAGGCCACCTGGGGGGAGTTCGAGGGCCGCCGGCTTGCCGAAGAAGCGGCCGAGTTCGTGCGCGAACACGTCCCGGGGTTCGGCGAGGCGTTCCTCTCCGACACCGCGCCGCAGCTCGGGGTCCGCGAGACCCGTCACGTCGTGGGCGACTACGTGCTCACCGGCGCCGACGTCCTGGGCCAAGCCCGCTTCGACGACGCGGTGGCCGCGGGTGCCTGGCCGCAGGAGTTCCACGTCGAGGGCCGCTCGACGGACTACGTCTTCCTTCCGCCGGGCGGGTACTACCAGGTGCCGTTCGGGTCGCTGCGCGCCCGGGGTTTCGCCAACCTGCTCGTCGCCGGTCGGTGCATCTCGGCTGAACACGCCGCGCTGGCCTCGACCCGGGTGATGGCACCGAGCATGGCTTTGGGGCAGGCTGCGGGGATCGCGGCGGCCCTTGCCGCGCGCGACGGGTCCGCGGTGGTCGACGTCGACGTCGCGGAACTCCAGGATGACCTGGTCAAGGAAGGGGCGTTCCTCGGATGAACCTCGCGGGCAAGCTCACGGCCGCGGCATCGACACGGGCCGACGCCGTCGCCCTCTGGTGGCGCGACGAGTCGCTCACCCACGGCGAGCTGTCGGCGCGGGCGGCCCGGTTCGCCGGGGGCCTTGTCGGCCTCGGGGTCGGCCCCGGTGACCGCGTCGGCGTCGTGTGTGCCAACAACCCCTACTGGGTGATCTCCTATGTGGCGGCGCTGTGGGCGGGTGCGACCGTCGTGCCCGTCAACCCGCAGGGGAGTCCCGACGAGATCGCCCGTGAGCTTGATGGCACGGGCACGGTCGTCGCCGTGGTGGGCCCGGCCGGTCGCAAGGCGGTCGACGCGGCCCGCGACGCCGGAGGGCTTGGCGGGGTGACCGTCGTGGGAGCGGGCTCGAGTGCGGAGCACGGAACCGGCGGCGCCCTGAGCTTCGACGACCTGCTCGAGTCGGAGCCGATGCCCATGGTCGAGCGTGCGGACGCGGACCTCGCCGTCCTCGCCCACACGAGCGGCACCAGCGGGTCGCCCAAGGCGGCGATGCTCACCCACGGCAACCTTGGCTCCAATCTCGACCAGGCGCTCGCCCACCCCACGCTCACCGTCGACGAGCGCGACGTCGCCCTCGGCGTGCTGCCGCTGTTCCATTCATACGGTCTCAACGCCGTGCTGGGGCTCGGTCTCGCCACCGGCGGGGCCATCGTGCTCGTCGAGCGCTTCGATCCCCACGGCGACATCGAGACGATTCGCGAGCGCGGGGTGTCGGTCGTGGCCGGCGTGCCGCCCATGTTCGCGGCGTGGCTGGCGCTACCCGACCTCGGCGCCGACGCCTTCGCTGGAGTGCGGCTCGCCATGTCCGGCGCGGCGCCCCTCCCGGTCGAGGTGCAGCGCGGGTTTCACGAGAAGTTCGGCGTGGCCCTCCACCAGGGCTACGGGCTCACGGAGGCGTCGCCGATCGTCACGACCACGGGGTCCGAGGGCTCGCCCCCGCCCGGGTCGATCGGGGTGCCCCTCCCCGGCGTGGAAGTGCGACTGGTCGACCTCGACGGCGAGGACACGCTGGTGGGCGACGCGGGGGAGATCTGGGTCCGCGGCGCCAACGTGTTCGCCGGGTACTGGCACGACGAAGAGGCCACCAAGCGCGTGCTCGACGACGACGGATACCTCCACACCGGCGACATCGCGGTGGCCGACGACGGCGGGCATTTGTTCATCGTCGACCGATCGAAAGACCTCATCATCGTCTCGGGGTTCAACGTCTACCCGGCCGAGGTGGAAGAGGTGCTCATGCGACACGAGGGCGTCGCCGAGGCGGCGGTCATCGGCGTGCCGCACCCGCACACCGGCGAGACGGTGAAGGCGTTCGTCGTGGAGGCGCCCGGCGCCCACCTCGACGAAGAGGAACTCGTCGCCCACTGCGCCAAACACTTGGCGCGGTACAAGGCTCCCTCGGCCGTGGAGTTCGTCGACGAGTTGCCGCGCGGCCTCGCCGGCAAACTCCTCCGTCGCAATCTCGTCTGATCTGCTGGGGCCTCGCGTGTTTTGACGCGACGGGATGGTCGTGACTTCCTTGATCCGGGCCGAATCCCAGCCACCCGCATGCTCCAGAACGTGGCCCCGCAACGGGTGGCGTGCGCCGTTATTCTCGGCCGCTGATGGCTGGCGTGAAGTTCACCCGGAGCGCCGACGGTACGGAGATCGCCTGGGCGGAGCGCGGCGAGGGCGAGCCCTTCATCGTGATGCCGCCGTATCCCGTGAGCCACGTACAGCTCGAATGGGAGCAGCCGCAGGGCGAGATCTATCGGCGAGTGAGCGAGCGGGCGCGCCTGATCCGTCTCGACCCGCGCGGCGTGGGCATGTCGTCTCGCACGCCGCCATCGTTCGCGCTGGACCGCCATGTCGAGGATCTCGCCGCCGTCATGGATGCAGCGGGTGTGGAGACCTGCGCGCTGATGGCGATGGAGACGGGAGCGTTCGCCCCGACCACCTTCGCTGCCCGTCACCCCGAGCGGATCCGTCATCTCGTGCTCGTGAACCCCTTCCTGCGCGTCTCTGACTTCCTGCAGCAACCGCAGACCCTCGTCCTGACCGACTTGCTCCTCAAGGACTGGGAGCTGTTCTCCGAGACGATCGGAGGCGTGGCGTTCGGCTTCGGACGTCAGGAGGCGCAGACCTATGGAGCCTTTTACCGGGCGTGTGTGACCCAGGACGTCGCTGGTTCGCTGATCCGGGAGTCCCTCCAGACCGAGACGATGCACGAGGATCTAGCGAGCGTCCGAGCGCCGACGCTCGTCATTCGTCATCGTGAACTCAAACTCGTCACGACGGACATGGTGCGCGAGGCGGTCGCGTTTCTCGCCGACCCCACCTACGTCGAGGTGGGCGGACGCTACGCCGACAGCATCCCGGAGACCGTCGATCGCGCTCTCGAGTTCACCGGCATGGCCGATCGTCGCGGTACGGCTCGATCCGAAGCCACCGAACCGCTGCCGACGGGGACGGTGACCTTCTTGTTGACGGACATCGTGGGTTCGACGGAACTCTGGGATCGCGCTGCGGCCGAAATGGGCCACGCGTTACGGCGTCATGATGAGCTGGTCGGCCGGGCAGTGGAACAGCACCACGGCACGTTGGTGAAGAGCAAGGGCGAGGGCGATTCGTCGTTGTCGGTGTTCGCCCGGGCGAGCGACGCCGCTGCCGCCGCGGCGGCAATCCAGTCCGCCATCGCGTCGGAGGCGTGGCCGGGGGACTGCGCGATCTCGATTCGTGCCGGCCTTCACACCGGCGAGGCGGAGGTCCGCGACGGGGACTACTACGGACCCACTGTCAACCGGGCGGCCCGACTTCGCGGTCTGGCCGGCGGCGGCCAGGTCGTCCTCTCGGCGGCAACTGCGGCGCTTGTCGCCGACCATCTCCCCGACGGATGTTCGCTCGTCGTTCTCGGAGAGCACGCGCTGAAGGGTCTCCGCCGACCCGAGCAGGTGCACGAACTCCGCGGGGCGTGGTAACGGCAGGGCCGCGCGGCCGTCGCCGCTACGCGTCGGAACGCGCGAGCAGGAAACCTGCGTAGATGAGGGCGACGCCGGTGACGAGGGTGATGGCGAACGCCTCGTCGTGGCCTCCGAGCAGGCCTTCGAGGATCCCGCCGGCCGACAGCACGAGTGTGCCCAGCGCGATGAGACCGTTCGCGCCCGCCCGTCGTCGTGCGTCGGTCGTGCGCCGCGAGAAGTAGCGCCCCGCCGACCACAGGGCGCCGACGATGACGACGACCGCACCCACGCCGCTCCCGACCGCGGCCAAAATGCGCGGAAAGGCGTCGAACAACTCGCGTCCCTCGGGGATCGCTTCGCGGGGGACCGCGCCGTGCATCGGCGCGGCGAGCACCACCCCGGCGGCGAGGCCGGTGAAGGCCAGGACCACCGGCTGGGCCCGGGCGCCGACGCGGGGCGCGAGGAGATGGACGGTGCCGAGCGCCAGCCAGGGAACGTTGACCACTGCGCCGAACAAGTAGAACGCCCGGAACGTGCCCCGGTCCCAGCCCGTGGACGCGCCCACGGCGAAGGCGGCCGACGCCACGGCAAACAGCGCGAGCGCCACCGCCCACGCCCCTTCGTGCGCACGGCGGTGGCGGGTCCAGCGCACAAAGACCGCCTCGAAGAACAGCGTCGAGACGGCCGTGGCGAGAAAGGCGAGCAGGGCCACCACGAGGCCAGGAGCCTACGAGCCGAGGTCGCCGGTCCCAGGCTCGACCGCTTGCGCGCTTGTGAAGCCGCAGGTCAGAGGGCATTCCGTGGTCTTGTGAACATGTGAAGACTTCGGGAAAACACTCACAAGCGGGCTACGCTGGGGTCGATGAGTGATCCTGATCGGCGCCGGATCCCTGAGGCCACCGTCGCCCGGCTGCCGCTCTACTACCGGGCCCTCCTCGAGACCTCGGAGCGCAAGACGGCCACGATCTCGTCGGAGCGGCTCGCGGAGATGGCGGGGGTGAATGCGGCCAAGGTCCGAAAGGACCTGTCCTACCTCGGCTCCTACGGCACCCGCGGGGTCGGCTACGACGTCGAGTACCTGCTCGCTCAGATCTCCCAGGAACTCGGGCTCACGGAGCGCCGCCCGGTCCTGATCGCCGGCGTGGGTCGGCTGGGCCAGGCCTTGGCCAACTACGCCGGGTTCACGGCCCGCGGTTTCGAGGTCGTCGCCCTCCTCGACTCGGACCCGGCCAAGAGCGGCGACCGGGTCGGCGATCTTACCGTCGAGCCCATGGCCGACCTCCAGCGGATCGTGCGGGAGCGCGACATCGCCATCGGCATCCTCGCCGTGCCCGCCGATGCCGCGCAGTGGGTGGCCGACCAACTCGTCGAAGCCGGCGTCACCGCCATCCTCAACTTCGCCCCCAAGGTCATCTCGGTGCCCGACCACGTGACGCTTCGCAAGGTCGACCTGGCCATCGAGCTCCAGATCCTCTCGTTCTACGAGCAGCGCAGCGGCCCCCGCGTCAGCGAGGCCTCGATCGAGACGCTCGCGGTGGCGCCTCGCCCCGGCGAGCCGCTTGACGTCGACGAAGCCGCGGTATGACGACGACGGGCGTCGCTCGCAGCCCCCGGTCGGCCGCGGGACGCCCCGTGCCGCGTGGGTATCCGGTCAACCTCGTCCTCGAGGGACGGCGCGTCGTGATGGTCGGCGCCGGCCGCATCGCCGCTCGGAAGGTTGAGGGCTTGCTGGCGGCGGGCGCGGCGGTGACGGTGGTCGCTCCGCGCGTCGGCGACGAGATCCGCGCGTTGGCCGACGACGGCCGGCTCGTGCTCCACGAGCGGGCCTTTGCGCCGGCCGACCTCGACGGCGCCTGGTTGGCGTTCGCGGCAACGGACGACGCCGCGGTCAGCGCGGCGGTCTACGCGGAGGCCGAGCGGCGTCGGATGTTCGTGAACTCCGCTGACGATCCGGCCAACTGCTCGCTTACCCTCATGTCGGTGGTCCGCCGGGGCGACCTGCAAATCGCCATCGGGACGGGCGGGCGGAGTCCGGCGCTCGCCGCCCACCTCAAGGAGCGCCTGGGCGAAGAGATCGGCCCGGAATTCGCGGCGTTGCTGGAGGTTCTCTCCGATATGCGCGACGAGATCCGGGGCCAGGGCGAGTCCAGCGAGGCCTACGACTGGCGCCCCGCGTTCGATTCCGCAATTCTCGACCTTGTTCGAGCCGGAAAGCTCGACGACGCCAAGGAGCGTCTCCGCGAATGTCTGTCATCGTCGTCGGCCTGAACCACCGCACCTCCCCCGTCGAGATCCTCGAGCGGGTGACGGTGCCGCGCGACGACCTCCACCGGTGCCTCCACGATCTCGCAAAGCGCGAGCACGTGGCCGAGGTGGTCGTGCTGTCGACGTGCAACCGCACCGAGATCTACGCCCGGTCGACCAAGTTCCACCCTGCCATCGCGGAGGTGACGGAGTTCCTCGCCGAGCACGCGGGCGTCAGCCCGTCGGACCTCGCCGACGTCATCTACACGTTCCACGAAGACGCGGCGGTGACGCACCTCTTCGGGGTCGCGTCGGGCATCGACTCGATGATTCTGGGCGAGGGCGAGATCCTCGGTCAGGTCCGGGGCGCGTGGCTCGAGGCCGAGGAGGCGGGCACGGTCCGTACGCCGCTGTCCCACTTGTTCCGGCATGCGGTGCAGGTCGGCAAGCGCGCCCGGAGCCAAACCGCCATCGCCCGCGGCTCGGTGTCGATCGCGTCGGCGGCGGTCTGGTTGGCGACCCAGCGACTCGGAACCCTCGAGGGGCGAAAGATCGTCGTGCTCGGCGCCGGCAAGATGGGCGAGGGGATGGCCGTCGCCCTCGCCGGATCGGGCACGGCGCACGTGGTCGTGGCGAACCGCAGCGAGACGCGCGCCTCGGAGTTGGCAGCGCGCATCGGCGGCGAGCCCGTGGCCCTCGAACGGCTTCCGGAAGTGCTCGCGGACGCCGACGTGCTGCTCGCGTCCACCGGGGCGGGCGAGATCATGATCACCCGGGGCCAGCTCGAGGAAGTGATGGCGGGGCGACCCGGCCGCCCGCTCCTCGTCGTCGACATCGCCGTCCCGCGCGATGTCGACCCCGACGCCGCTCGTGTTCCCGCCGTCACCCTGCTCGACATCGACGACCTCAAGACCTTCGTGCAGGAGTCGATGGAGGAGCGGCGCGGCGAGATCGACAATGTCCGGGTCATCATCGGCGAGGAAGTCGATCGCTACCGAGCCGACTCGTCGGCGCGGGAAGTGGCCCCGCTGGTCGCCGCGTTGCACGCCCGCGGCGAGGAAGTGCGCGCCGCCGAGCTGGAGCGCTTCGCGGCGCGCCTGCGCGACCTCGACCCGGCGACGCGAGACGCCGTCGAGTCGCTCACGCGCGGGATCGTCAACAAGCTGCTCCACGATCCGACCGTGCGGGTGAAGGCGGCCGCCGCTGAATCGGACGACGACTCGCTCGCCGACGCCCTCGCCGCCCTGTTCGATCTTTGATCATGGCCGGCGGCCCGCTGCGGCTGGCCACCCGCGGGAGCCCGCTCGCCCGCGCGCAAGCTGAGCGCGTCGCCACCTTGTTGAACGTCGAGTGCGAACTCGTCATCGTCTCCACCGCCGGCGACCGCCGCGCCGACGAGCCGATTTGGCGCATGGGGGGCAAGGGCGTCTTCGTCAAGGAAGTGCAACAGGCGGTGCTCGACGGCGGCGCGGACATCGCGGTGCACTCGGCCAAGGACCTGCCCGCGTCGACGCCCGACGGTTTGGTGCTGGCGGCGTTCCCCGAGCGCGTCGATCCGCGGGATGCCCTCGTTGGTACCCACCTCGACGACCTGCCGACCGGCGCGCGCGTGGCGACGGGCTCGGTGCGACGTCGCGCCCAGCTCGCGCACCTGCGCCCCGACCTCACGTTCGCGGAGCTGCGGGGCAACATCGAGACTCGCGTCGCGAAGGCGTTGGACCACGCTGCCGTCGTCGTTGCCAACGCCGCGTTGATCCGGGCCGGGCTCACCCCCGCGGTCGTGGACCCGCTCGAACCCGCCGTCATGCTCCCCCAAGTCGGCCAGGGGGCGCTGGCGCTCGAGTGCCGATCGGACGACGACGCCACCCTCGCCGCCCTCTCGGCCATCGACCGCCCCGATGTGCGGATCGCGGTCACGGCTGAGCGCGGGTATCTCTCCGCTCTAGGGGGCGACTGCAACCTTCCGGCCGGGGCCTTCGCTCAGCCGCTCGACGGGGGCGGGGTGGCGATCGAGGTCCTCCTCGCCTCGCTCGACGGCCACGTTGTCCTGCGCCATCGAGCGCGGGGTTCAGACCCCGACACCGTGGGGCGTGACGCCGCCCGCGCTCTGCTCGACGAGCAGGGCGGGCGCATGCTCGTCGAGGCGGCGCCGTGACCGTCTATCTCGTGGGCGCCGGCCCGGGTGATCCAGGTCTCATCACGGTGCGGGGGGCCGAGCTGCTCGCCCGCGCGGAGGTCGTCGTCTTTGACCGGCTTGCGTCGCCGGCGTTGGTGGCGCTCGCGCCGCCCGAGGCCGAGCGCATCGACGTCGGGAAAGGCGCCGGCCACGCCGTCCTCACCCAGGACGAGATCAACGACGTGCTCGTGGACCGCGGTCGCTCCGGCCGGGCGGTGGTGCGTCTCAAGGGTGGCGACCCGTTCGTCTTCGGCCGGGGCGGGGAGGAGGCCGAGGCACTCGCAGCGGCTGGCATCGACTTCGAGGTGGTTCCGGGTGTGACGAGCGCCATCGGCGCGCCGGCCTATGCCGGGATCCCCGTCACCCATCGGGGGCTCTCGACGCACGTCACCATCGTGACCGGGCACGAGGACCCGGCAAAAGGCCGCACCGACGTCGATTGGGAGGCCCTCGCTGCCGCGGGGGGGACCCTCGTGATCCTCATGGGCGCGGGTCACCTTGGCGACATCGTGACTCGATTGATCGCGGGCGGGCGTTCGGCCGACACTCCCGCTGCGGCCGTGACATGGGGGACCACGCCGGCCCACGCCTCCGTCCGCTCCACGCTCGGCGAGATCGCCGACTGTGGCGTCGAGGCACCCGCGGCCATCGTGGTGGGCGAGGTGGCCGCGCTCAACCTGTCGTGGTTCGAGAACCGCCCGCTCTTCGGCCGGCGCGTCGTCGTCACGCGGGCGCGGGAGCAGGCGAGCGAACTCCGTACCCAGCTCGAGGGGCTCGGCGCCACGGTGCTCGAGATCCCCGCCATCGCGGTGCGACCCGTCGCCTTCGACGTGCCGCCCCTCGAGGCGTTCGCGTGGGTCGTGTTCACGTCGGCCAACGGCGTCAACGCGTTCTTCGACGCCGGACTCGCGGCGTCGGGGCGCGACGCCCGAGCCCTGAGCGGGTTGAACGTGGCGGCCATCGGCCCCGGCACGGCGACCGCCCTGGCTGAGCGGGGCATCCGCGCCGACCTCGTGCCCCCTCGATTCGTGGCCGAATCGCTCGTCGATGCGTTTCCTCCCGCGGGCCCTCCCGCGGGCGAGCGCGTGCTCGTCGCGCGGGCGGCCGTGGCGAGGGACGTGCTCCCCGAAGGCCTCACCGCCAAGGGCTACGACGTCGAGGTGTTGACGGTGTACGAGACGGTTGCCGCCGAGGTCGATCCCGCCATGATCGAGGCCGTGCGCGCCGGAGAGGTCGACGCGGTCACGTTCACCTCGTCGTCGACCGTCACGAACTTCCTCGAGGCGCTCGGGACGCTGCCCGACCCGTCTGTCCGAATTGTCGCCATCGGGCCGGTCACGGCGGAAACGGCCCGCGCCCACGGCCTCACCGTGACCGCCGTCGCCGAGGAGCACACGATCGCCGGCCTCGTCGCCACGCTGATCGCGGCCCTGAAACCGGCCTGACCCTTCGTGCCTGGCGCACTCGCCAGGCACAAAGGACCCCGTGCTATCCACCGTCAAGAGCGAGGCGGACGCTTCGGACGTCGTCACCGGCGGCAGGCACGGGAGCTGGTCCCGGGCGTTGGTCAACGTGTTTCCAAGGGTTGTTGCTCGCATGTCTCAATGTGCGCATCCCTCGTGCCGACACTCTCCGCGACCTCAAGAGGGTTTGCTCGTGTCCCGATGCCGCGGTCAACGGGAAGCGAGTTCGTACCACGCCAGTCCTTGGCCAGCACCAACACGAGATACGGGGCATGCGAGCACTTTCAGCCATCATCGCCACAGCGATCGTCGGGATCGTCGGGATCCAGTCCCCACCCGCGTTCGCCGTCGAGGGCGCCGGCAGCGCCGAGCCGAAGTTCATCGAGCTGATGAACCGGGAGCGCACCGCCCGCGGCCTCGGAAGCCTTACCGCCGCCGGCGACCTTACCGACTACGGCCGCAATCACTCCGGCGAGATGGCCGCCCAGAACGATCTGCACCACTCGACCCAACTGCGCTCCCTCACCAACTGGAAGCTGCTCGGCGAGAACGTCGGCCGCGGCGGCACCGTCCAAGCGCTCCACGACGCCTTCATGAACTCGCCCGCCCACCGCGACAACGTCCTGAGGTCCGAATTCAGCGAGGTCGGCGTGGGCGTCGTGACCTCGGGTGAAGTCATCTGGGTCACGGTCGTGTTCCGCCAGCCCGTCACGCCGAGCGCCGCGCCGGCGCCAGTGAACGTGGGGGGTGACGTGGTCGGCATCGCGGCCACGCGGAGCGGGGACGGCTACTGGGTCGCCAAGGTCGACGGCTCCGTCGACCGGCACGGCGATGCCGCCGACCTCGGCTCCGGCGCTGGCCGCATCGGCGCGCCAGTTGTCGCCATGGCGGGCACGCCCACCAACAACGGGTTTTGGCTCCTCGACGAGCAGGGGGGCGTGCACGGATTCGGTGACGCCGCCGTCCACGGCTCGATCCCGGGACTCCGCTCGCAGGGCGAGTCCGTCGGTCAGTCCCGTGCCATTGCGATCATCAGCACGGCGTCGGGCAACGGGTACTGGATTCTCGACGCCGCCGGCGGCATCTTCACCTTTGGCGACGCCAGCTTCCGCGGCTCGGTGCCGGGCCTGCGTGCGGCCGGACAACCGATCGGCAACTCCCCGATGATAGGGATGGCGCCGACCGGGTCGGGCGGTGGCTACTACATCGTCGACAACGTCGGTGGGGTCTTCACCTTCGGCGACGCCAGCTTCCGCGGCTCGATTCCCGCCATGCGGGAAGCCGGCACGCCGATCGGGCGCGCCGACGTCATCGGCATGGCGCCGACCGGCTCCGGTGGTGGGTACTGGGTGCTCGACGGCGTCGGCGGGGTCTTCACCTTCGGCGACGCGCCGTTCGTCGGATCGGTCCCGTCGCTCGTTCAAGAGGGCAAGGCCCCCGCAGGTGTCCGCGGCGTGGCGGTCGCGCCCGTTCGCGACGGCGACGGCTACTACGTGCTCGGCCACACCGGCCACGTGTTCGGCTTCGGCTCTGCCGGCTGACGCGAGGAGCGCCTCGGGCCCGGCGACACCCGTGAGGGCGGCTGCGGGGTCCCCCGGTAGCATTTGACCCGTGGCCTTCCCCGAACAGCGCCTGCGTCGGCTCCGCCGGACCCCCGCGCTGCGGCGACTTGTCGCTGAAACCCACGTCACCGTCGACGACCTCGTGGCCCCGCTGTTCGTCAAGGAAGGCATCGAGGCCCCCGAGCCGGTCGCGTCGATGCCCGGGGTGGTGCAACACACCCAGGAGAGCCTGCGCAAGGAAGTCCGGGCGCTCGCAGAGGTGGGCGTGCCCGGCGTCATCCTCTTCGGGATCCCCGCGAGCAAGGACGCCACCGGTTCGGCGGCCGACGACCCCGACGGGATTGTGCAGTCGGCCCTTCGCCAGCTGCGCGACGAGGTGGGCGACGCGCTCGTGCTGATGGCCGACAATTGCCTCGACGAGTACACCGACCACGGACACTGCGGCGTGCTGCGCGACGACGGCGTCGTCGACAACGACGCGACGCTCGAACGGTATGCGGCCATCGCCGTGGCGCAGGCCGAAGCAGGGGCCGACGTCGTCGCGCCGTCGGGAATGATGGACGGACAGGTCGACGCCATTCGCGCGGCGCTGGACGACACCGGTCACGTCGACGTGGCGATCCTCGCCTACGCGGCCAAGTACGCCAGCGCGCTGTACGGTCCGTTTCGCGACGCGGCCGAGTGTGCGCCACGGTTCGGTGACCGGCGCGGGTACCAGATGGACCCCGCCAACGCGCGTGAGGCGCTGGCCGAGGTCGCCCTCGACGTGGTTGAGGGCGCCGACATCGTGATGGTCAAGCCCGCGCTCGCGTACCTCGACGTGATCCGTGACGTGCGGGACGCCGTCGATCTCCCGGTCGCCGCGTATCACGTGAGCGGCGAGTACTCGATGGTGAAGGCGGCGGCGGCGAACGGCTGGATCGACGGCGATGCGGTAGCGCTCGAACACGTGACCGCGATCAAGCGCGCGGGCGCCGACTTCGTCCTCACCTACTTCGCCCGCGAGCTCGCCGAGCGCCTGTCGTCCTGATCGGACCGGAGCCTCCGTGAGCGACGAGCTTCGACGACGGGCACGCGCCGTGACCCCAGGCGGCGTCAATTCGCCAGTGCGCGCCTTCGGGGCCGTGGGGGGAGACCCCTTCTTCGTGGAGCGGGCCGAGGGCGCGTATCTCTTCGACCGCGCCGGCCGGCGCTATTGCGACTACGTCCAGTCGTGGGGGGCGTCGATCCTCGGCCACGCGCACCCGGTGCTCGTGAAGGCAGTGCAGGACGCCGCGTCGGCCGGCACGTCGTATGGCGCGCCCACCGAGCGAGAGGTGTTGCTTGCCGAGGCCGTCGCCGAGCGGGTTCCGTCGGTGGAGAAGGTGCGGTTGGTCAACTCCGGAACCGAAGCGGGGATGACGGCCGTGCGGCTGGCCCGGGGTTTCACGGGCCGCGACCGGATCGTCAAGTTCGCCGGTTGCTACCACGGCCATTCCGACGCCCTGCTCGCCGAGGCCGGCAGCGGGGTGGCGACCTTCGGCCTCCCCGGCTCGGCGGGCGTGCCGAGCGGCGTCGTGGCCGACACGCTGGTGCTGTCGTTCAACGATACGGAAGCCGTCGATCGCGCCTTCGAGGAGGAGGGCCGCACGATTGCCGCCGTGGTGGTCGAGGGGGTTCCCGCCAACATGGGTCTCGTGCCGCCCGACGACGGGTTTCTCGCCCACCTGCGATCGCACTGCGATCAGGCCGGCGCCTTGCTCGTGGTCGACGAGGTGATCACGGGCTTCCGGCTCGGACCCGACGGCGCCCAAGGCCGGTACGGGATCACCCCTGACCTGTCGATGTTCGGCAAAGTCCTCGGTGGCGGGCTTCCGTTGGCCGCCGTCGGTGGCCCGGCCGAGATCATGGATCACTTGGCACCGGTCGGACCGGTGTACCAAGCAGGCACGCTTTCCGGGAACCCCCTCGCCACCGCGGCCGGCCTCGCCGTGCTCGGCGAGTTGGATGGCGCCGCGTACGCGACGCTCGAAAGTCGGGCGCGCCAACTCGCCGACGGACTCGCCGAGGCCATCGGTCGGGCCGGTCTGCCGGTCCAAGTGCCGCGCGTCGGCACGCTGGTGGGTTTGTTCTTCGCCGACGCGCCGGTGCGTGATTACGCCGCCGCGAAGTCGGCCGACGCCGAGCGGTACGCCGCGTTCTTCCGCGGCATGCTCGATCGCGACGTGTACCTCGCGCCGTCAGCGTTCGAGGCGATCTTCGTGAGCCTCGCCCACGGCCCCGACGAGATCGATCGCACCGTGGACGCCGCGGCCGGCGTCGCCGCTGACCTCGCCCGCTCGGCGTAGTCGTTCCGCTGGGTGCGCCCGTGGTCGGGGCGACGTCGCTCGCCCTCGCTCGCTCCGCTCGCCCACCCACCCGCCACCTCGCGCCGTCGCCCACCACGGCCGCCCGCGCCTCGCCGCTCT
>DATDOY010000264.1:0-2284 GCA_035293045.1 Acidimicrobiia bacterium | reverse complement strand
CGACGAGCGCGATCTGCTCGACGTGCTCATGTCAATCCCCGGCGACGACGGCGGGCCGCGCTTTTCCGCCGACGAGGTCACGGGGATGTTCATCGCCATGATGTTCGCCGGTCACCACACGACCTCGGGGACGGCTGCCTGGACCCTCATCGAGCTGCTGCGGCACCCCGAGGAGTTGGCGCAGGTCGTCGCGGAGCTCGACGCGCTCTACGCCGACGGCTCGGACGTCAGCTATCAGGCGTTGCGTGAGATCCCGCGGCTCGAGTCGGCGATCAAGGAAGCGCTGCGGCTCCACCCGCCCCTCATCCTCCTGCTGCGGGTGGCCAAGCAGCCGATCGAGGTCGGAGGGTTCGTCATCGAACCCGGCTGCATGGTCGGCGCGAGCCCCGCCGTCTCGAATCGCATCGAGGAATCGTTTGCCGACCCCGACGTGTTCGCGCCCGCCCGCTACCTCGAGCCCCGCGAGGAGGACGTCGCCAATCCCTGGAACTGGATTCCCTTCGGAGCCGGCCGCCACCGGTGCGTCGGGGCGGCCTTCGCCATGATGCAGCTCAAGGCGATCTTCTCGGTGCTGCTCCGGGACTATTCGTTTGCACTGTCCCAGCCGTCGGCGAGCTACCGCAACGACCACTCGAAGATGGTCGTGCAGCTCGCGCAGCCGTGCCTCGCCCGCTACCGCCGCCGATCCGCCGGAGGCGCGCCATGAGGATCGAAGTCGACCGCGACCTCTGCCAAGGCCACGGCGTCTGTGAGTCCGAGGCTCCCGAGGTGTTCTCGGTCTCGAAGGCCGGCGAACTCACCGTGCTCGACGACGCGCCCCCCGCCGATCTCCGCCCCAAGGTGGAGTTGGCCGTGAAGTTCTGCCCCACCCATGCCCTCAAGATCGTGGAGGACTGATCGACATGGCGTTTCCCCGAGAGGAAATGGAAGAAATGGTGGAGCGGTGGCTCGAAGGGAACCGCCGCTGCGAGGAGGCCGGCGACTGGCGCCCGCTCGCCGAGATGTTCACCGAGGACGCCACCTACGGGTGGAATCTCGGGCCGAGGGAGGAGTTCATGGCGGTGGGCCGCGACGAGATCCGCGACATCGCGCTCGGCCTCGAGATGGGCGGTCTCGACGGATGGAAGTATCCCTACGAGGACATCCTCGTCGACGACAGACGAGGCCACGTCGTCGGCTTTTGGCGCCAGATCGCCGACGCCAAGCGGGCCGACGGGAGCACCTACGAAGTACCCGGCCTCGGCGGGAGTTGGTTCCGCTACGCCGGGAACTTCCAGTGGTCGTGGCAACGCGACTTCTTCGACTTCGGCAACGCCGCCGCCCTCTTCGTGGAGATGATCGGCGACGGCACGCTGTCTGAGGGGATGACCAAGCGCATGGAGCGGGTGGCGGCCGGATCGCTCCCCGGGCACTACCGCCTCGGTGACGCACCCGTCGGACTGTGGGAGGTGCCGTCATGACCGACGCCTCGCGGTTCGCCGGGAAGGTAGCCGTCGTCACCGGTGCGTCGGGAGGCATCGGCGAGGCCTATGCGCGCGCCCTCGCCGCTGCGGGCGCGTCGGTGGTGATTGCCGACCTCGACGAGGAGCGCGGCACAAAGGTCGAGCAGTCGATCGCGGGTGATGGCGGCAGCGCGGCGTTCGTGCGCGCCGACGTCGGCGACCCGTCGTCGACCGAACACCTCGCGGCGGCGACCGTCGAGCGCTTCGGGGGCGTCGATTATCTGGTGAACAACGCGGCCATCTACGCGGGCATGCGGATCGACACCTTGCTGTCGGTGCCGTGGGACTACTACCAGCGGTTCCTCCGCGTGAACCTCGACGGGGCGCTGCTCTGCACCCGGGCCTGTGCGCCGCACATGATCGAGCGCGGCGGCGGCGCGATCGTGAACCAGTCGTCCACGGCGGCGTGGATGTACGCCGGGTTCTACGGCCTCGCCAAAGCCGGCGTCAACAGCCTCACCCAGCAACTGGCGCACGAACTCGGTGGCTCCAACATTCGGATCAACGCCATCGCCCCCGGCCCGATCGACACCGAAGCCACCCGTGGCGTCGTTCCCGGCGAGATCATCGACGACATCGTGAAGGGCCTCGCGCTCAAGCGCCGCGGTACTCCCGACGACCTCGTGGGCCTGTGTCTTTTCCTGCTGTCCGACGACGCCTCATGGATCACCGGACAGATCTTCAACGTCGACGGCGGCCAGATCGTGCGCTCGTGAGGCGACAGGGACGGTGACCGACGTCGCGGGGGTTGGCTTCATCGGCCTCGGGTCCATGGGGTCTCC
>DATDOY010000263.1:0-5809 GCA_035293045.1 Acidimicrobiia bacterium | reverse complement strand
GCCTATTGGCGCATCCTCTGATCACGTTCGTCGCGAAGGGCCGGTCATGACGCGCACCGTCGGGGTCGCCGTGCTCGGCTCTACCGGGTCGATCGGGACCCAGACCCTCGACGTCGTACGGGCCGACCCGCAGCGGTTCCGCGTCGTCGCGCTGGCGTGTGGACGGGACGAAGCGACGCTGCGCGCGCAGGCGGCGGAGTTCGGCGTGCCCGACGACCGGGCTCGCCTTGCGGCCGACGCGCCCGAGGTGCTGGCGGATCTCGCTCGGCTCGACGACGCCGACGTCGTCGTGAACGGGGTGGTGGGCTTCGCCGGCCTCCCCGCCACCCTCGCCGCGCTGGAAGCCGGAAAACGCCTCGCACTGGCCAACAAGGAGAGCCTGATCGCGGCGGGCCCCGTGGTGCGGAAGGTGTGGAGCACAGGCGGCGGCGAGATCGTGCCGGTCGACTCCGAGCACTCTGCCGTCTATCAGGCGCTCACCGCCGGACCGCGATCACGGGTACGACGGGTGTTGCTCACCGCCAGCGGAGGCCCGTTCCGCGGCCGCACGCGTGCCGACCTGGCGGCGGTGACGGTCGACGACGCCCTCGACCATCCCACCTGGTCGATGGGACCCAAGATCACGGTCGACTCGTCGACGCTCATGAACAAGGGCCTCGAGGTCATCGAGGCCCGTGAGCTGTTCGACCTCGACGTCGACCAAGTCGAGGTGGTGGTGCACCCGCAGTCGGTGGTGCACAGCATGGTCGAGTTCACCGATGGCTCGACGATCGCTCAGCTCTCCATGCCCGACATGCGCGTGCCGATCGCCTACGCCCTGGCGGCACCCGACCGCGTGGAGCGCACGATCGGCGCCATCGACTGGTCGACGCTCGGATCGCTCACGTTCGAAGTGCCCGACCTCGAGACCTTCCGGTGTCTGGCGCTCGCCTACGAGGCCGCCCGTCTTGGTGCGGGCGCCCCGGCCGTCTTGAGCGCCGCCAACGAGGTCGCGGTCGAGGCGTTCCTCGGCCGGCGCATTTCCTGGCTCGCCATCGCCGACGTGGTGGCGGCGACCCTTGACGAGGTTGGCGCGCCGTCGGCCGATACCCTCGACGACGTGCTGGCGGCCGATGCTCTCGCGCGGGAGGTGGCGACGGTCGTCGTCGCGCGCTCCGAGGGGTCGGCGACGTCATGAGGGACCCGCTCGAGGAAACCCAGCTTCAGCCGCGTCGCACGGGCTTGGTTGCCCTCGGGGTGGTCGTCGCGCTGGTCGCGGTCGGGGTCGTGAACCCCACCGCCCTGGGGACGATCGGCGTGCTCGTCGGCATCATCCTGATGATCATGCTGCACGAGGCCGGTCACTACCTCACGGCCAAGTGGTCCGACATGAAGGTCACCGAGTTCTTTCTCGGATTCGGGCCCCGGCTGCTCTCGGTGCGCAAGGGCGAGACCGAATATGGGGTGAAGGCCATCCCCGCCGGGGGCTACGTCCGCATCATCGGCATGAACAACCTCGAGGAGGTCGACCCGGCCGACGAACCGCGGACCTTCCGTTCCAAGCCATATCGCAACCGGCTGATGGTGGCCGTCGCCGGTTCGTTCACCCACTTCGTGATGGCGATCCTGTTGCTGTGGTTGATCTTCGCCGCCCTCGGGGTGCCCAACCCTGACCGTCCGCTGCCCGTCGTTCGCGCTCTTGTGAAAGAGGAACCTGCCAAGCTGGCGGGAATAGAGAAGAACGATCGCATCACAGCTATCGACGGCCACCGGGTCGATGCCTGGGACGATGTCCCCGCGCTCGTCGAACCGCACGCCAATGACGAGATCCTGATCACAGTCGAGCGCGATGGTCGACTGCATGACATCGCCGTGACTCCCCGCGCGCGCGAGTTGAAGGATGGGGGAGCGGTGGGATTTCTAGGCATCCAACCCGATGTTGTGGTCGAGAAGACGCCGATGCGGACAGCGTTGAGCGACGCCGTCACCGACACCTTCGGAATCGCCAAGGAGTCGATCAAGGCCGTGGGGAGCTTCTTTGCCCCGTCCAACCTGTCCGACTACGGCAAGGCGCTCACCGGCCAAAAGAAGGCCGAAGACGAGAATCGGTTCCTCTCCCCGGTTGGGGCCACCCAGGTGGCGTCCCAGGCCGTCGAGGAGGGCCTTCGCGAGGTGCTCACGTTCCTCGCCCTCATCAACATCTTCGTGGGAACGCTCAACATGTTCCCGCTCCCGCCGCTCGACGGCGGCCACGTCGCGGTCGCGACCTACGAGAAGGTCGCGTCGATGATCAAGCGCCGGCCGGTGCAAGTCGACATGGCGAAGGTCATGCCCGTCGCCGCGGTCGTCGTGATGATCCTGCTGTTCATCGGATTGTCGGCGCTCTACCTCGACATCTTCCAGCCGGTCGACGTCGGGTTCTGACCTTCTGCTGAGCGCTCGCGTCCCCCAGAATGGGGCAATGGAACGGGTGTGGGTCGTGGGCGACTCCGGGAGCGGGAAGACCTCCATGGCGCGCGCCATCGCCGAGCGTCTCGCCGCGCCGCACGTCGAACTCGACGCCTTGTTCCACGAGCCCAACTGGACCCAGGCCGACGACGCCGTGTTTCGCGGTCGCGTCGACGAGGCGACTGCGGGCCGTCGGTGGGTGGTGGACGGCAACTATCAGTCACGGGTTCTGGATCTCCAAACACGCGCCGACACGATCGTGTGGCTCGACTACCCGGTGCGAATCCGGTGGCCTCGCGTCGTGCGTCGCTCGATTCGCCGTGCCGTCGACAAGCAGGAGCTGTGGAACGGAAATCGAGAGCAACTGTCGTTCTGGGTCCGACCGGACCACCCCATCTGGTGGACCTTGACCCACCACCGCACGATCCGGCGGGAGTACACAGCGGTGAGCGACGAGCGCTGGCTCCGGTTCCGGCACCCGCGCGCCGCCGAGCGTTGGCTGCGGACTCTTGCACGGGGGTAGTCATCGGGCATGGCCTCCCACGTGGATCCCCATCTCCTGGACCACCGCCCTCACGCAACCCGGACGGCCTGAGCCGCCGCCGCGAGGGCATCGGCGACATCTTCGATGTTCGCGGCGTCGCCGTGCAGCCCACGCGGTCCGGGCGGGATCTCCACCTGACAGCCGCCGCCCCGGGTGAGGTTGACCGGATTGCGGGGATCAATGCCGCGGGCACCTCGCGGGATGCGGTCGAGATCGTCGACGACCGGATGGCCAGGGAGCCGAGCGCGCAGGGAGCCGGCGACAATCGCCGCCAGCGACCGGTTCCTTCCCCCGAGGAGGAAGGACGTGGGATACCAGAACCGCTCCCACACGTGCGCTCGGTCCTCGGGCCATGTCTCCCGAGGCGGCACCCAGTCCCACCACCACGCGTCGCGTCCATAGCCATGGACCGAGATGACCACGTCGACGTGGTCGAGGAACCGCGCGAGATGCGGGCTCTGCGCGGGGTCGTACTGGTAGGACGGGAGATGCCAGCGCAGCGTCGGCGGCTGGATGACGCCGTAGAGCGAGGCGTCGCACCCGTCGGCGGCGAGTCGGGCGATGACGTCGGTCTCGCGATCCTGATTTCCGCCGTGGAGGGCGAGGAACCCGACGGTGGAGCTCCGTAGCTCGCAGATCTCCTCGACCCCCGGCTCGGCGAGCAGTCCCTTCAACATCGCGCCGTTGGTCACCCGGTCCTCACTCCTTGGTTACGAGCGCCGGCATTCCGCGTGCTCGAGTCAGTGCATCGGCGGCGGGACGTCGTCGAGGTCTCGCCGCCGTCGCTTCTGAACTTGGTGTTCCATCGCGCGGACCCCGCTGAGGATCAGGACCACGAGGGCGGTGGCCACGACCGCGAGCGGAACGAGGCCGAAGCCGGTGCCGACTCCGATCGCGGCGGCAAAGAACAGTGAGCCGGCGGTGGTGAGGCCCTCGACGCGCATGTCTCCTTCGCGGGTGATGATGGTGCCCGCGCCGATGAACCCGATCCCCATGATCGCGGCTTGGAGCGCGCGTGCGGGATCGCCCATGTGCCCGCCGGCGTCGAAGAACACCGTGCGCCCGACGGCCGCGACGAGACCGGTGGCCCCCGCCACCATCATGTGGGTGCGAAGCCCGGCCGGCTTGTTCGCCGTCTCGCGGTCGTAGCCGATGATCCCACCGAGCACGGCGGCGATGGCCACGAGGCCCGCGGACTCGAGCTGGCTACTCCAGGAGTAGGTGAAGTCCACCGATCGCGGAACCTACTCGCTCAGAAGGGGCGATCGTGGTTCCCTCGCGACGACCCCCGCGAGAACAAGAAGGCGGCGACGATGAGCAGCACGAGGAATACGACGAGAAACGCCATGGGGCGTTCTTACCCACGGCAGGACCGCTTCAAGCCCTCCGAGTGACGGGTCCGTCGCCGAACCCCCGTCGGCAGCCGTGGTGCGCGCACGTCGTACGCTGGTGGCGATGCTCACCACGTACGAGCGCCGAGCCACTCGCCAGATCATGGTCGGCGACGTTGCGGTCGGTGGGGGCGCGCCGATCTCGATCCAATCGATGACGACGACCAAGACGGCCGACGTCGAAGGGACCCTCGCCCAGATCTACGCCCTTGCCGGCGCCGGCGCCGACATCGTCCGGTGCACGTGCAACGAGACCGAGGCCGCGGAAGGTTTGGCCGAGATCGTGCCGCGATCGCCCGTCCCGATCGTCGCCGACATTCACTTCCAATACCGGCTCGCCCTCGCCGCCATGGAGGCCGGCGTGCACGCGCTTCGCCTCAACCCGGGCAACATCCGAAAGGCCGACCACGTCAAGACGGTGGCGAAGGAAGCCAAAGACCGAGGACTCCCCATCCGCATCGGGGTCAATGCCGGAAGCCTCGATCCCGAGATCGCGGATCGCCACGGGGGTGCCACGCCGGAAGCGCTCGTGGAATCGGCGCTGCGCGAACTCGAGTACCTCCGCGAGGTCGACTTTCACGACGTGAAGATCTCGGTGAAGGCGTCCAACGTCCCCCTCATGATCGACGCCTATCGCCTCCTCGCCGACACGGTCGACCACCCCCTGCACCTCGGTGTCACCGAGGCGGGCCCGCCGCCGCAAGGGCTTGTGAAGTCCGTCGCCGGCATCGCCACGCTGCTCGCGGAAGGCATCGGCGACACGATCCGTTTCTCGCTCACCGCGGATCCGGTCGAAGAGGCCCGCGCCGGACGGACGTTGCTCGAGGCGCTCGGTCTCCGGGAGCGCAAGGGCCTCGACCTCATCGCCTGCCCCTCGTGCGGGCGGGCCGAAGTTGACGTGATCGCGGTGGCGAAGCAAGCGCAGGCAGCCCTGGAGGAGCGTGCGATCCCGCTGCAGGTCGCCGTGATGGGCTGCGTTGTCAACGGCCCGGGCGAGGCGCGCGAAGCCGACCTTGGGATCGCAGCCGGACGCCAGAAGGGCCACCTCTTTGTGAAGGGTCAGGTCGTCCGGGTGGTACCCGAGGGCGAGATGGTCGACGCCCTCGTCGAAGAGGCTGAGCGCATTGTCGAGGAGGGCATCGAGGCCCGTCTGGCCGCGGCTGATGAAGGCGCCGAGGAGGCGGCCGACGCCGATCGGCGTGCGCTGCTCGAGGAGCAGGGCACCGACGCCAACGACGCGGAGGAGAAGAAGGTCCACATCCGCGCGCTCACCGACTGAGCGGTGACCTCACGGGGCACTTAGCCGGCGAGCACCTTCTCGAGTTCGCGGACGTGGGCGCGGAGTTCCCCCTTCACGCTGAGGAACTCCGCGCCCTCGATGGTGGCGATGTGGTGCACGTACTGGATCACCGACTGGTACTCCGTCCGCAGATCCTCATTGAGGAGC
>DATDOY010000262.1:0-5359 GCA_035293045.1 Acidimicrobiia bacterium | reverse complement strand
GATGGGCGCCGCGGTGCTGCGGATGGGCCGGATCAAAGGCGTCGCCCGCCCGGCCATCGCCGTTCCGGTGCCGGTTCCCGGAACCACCCCGACGGTGCTGCTCGATGCCGGCGCAACGGTGGACTGCAAGCCGGAGTGGCTCGTGCAGTTCGCTCGCATGGGGGCGGAGTTCTCCCGTATCCGCTACGGCCACGCCGCGCCCCGGGTCGGCCTGCTCTCCAACGGCGAGGAGCCCGGGAAGGGTGACGAGTTGCGCAAGGCCGCCCACGCGCTCCTCGACGGATCTCCCGGGTTCGTCGGCAACGTCGAAGGCCGCGATGTGATGTCGGACGCCATCGACGTGGTGGTGACCGACGGCTTCACCGGCAACGTCTTGCTCAAGGGTTTCGAGGGCTCGCTGCGGATGATGGTCAACCTCGTGTTCGGCGTCCTGTCGGCTACCGACGAGGCCAAGGCCGCGTCCGAGGTGGTCATGCCCGGACTTCTCGAAGCCGCGGGTGAACTCGACCCCGACACGACGGGCGGGGCGATGCTGCTCGGCGTCGACGGCGTGTGCGTGATCTCGCACGGATCGTCGTCGGCGGGGGCCATCGTCAATGCGGTGCGCGTCGCCACGGACTGTGTCGAGGCGGGAATTGTCGATCGTATGAAAGGGGTAGTGGATGCCGGCTGAAACCCATGTCACTCGAGGGGCGATGGGTCCCGACGAGGTGTTCGCGCTCATTCGCGATCGCCTCGCCGAGATTCTCGAGATCGACGAGGGCGTGATCGCGCTCGACTCGAGCTTCACTGAGGACCTCGAGGCCGACTCCCTCGCGCTCATCGAGTTGGTGGAAGCGCTCGAGGAGGAGCTCGGCGAGCGAACGGTCGGGTTCCGGATCGACGACGAAGACCTCGCGGATCTAAAGACCGTGCGCGACGCCGTCGACTACGTCGTGGCGAAGCTGCAGGGATCACAGGGAAGCGGTTGACGACCGAGTCCTCCGCGCTCGAGGCGCGCCTGGGTTACGGCTTCTCCGCGGAGGAGACCCTTCGGCGCGCGCTGTCGCACCGCTCATGGTGCGCTGAGCATCCCGGCGAGGAATCCAACGAGCGCCTCGAGTTCCTCGGCGACGCCATCCTGGGCCTCGTCGTCACCGACCTGGTCTTTCGCGAATACCCCACCCTTCCCGAGGGGGAGCTGGCGAAGGTCCGCGCCGCCGTGGTCAGCGCCCAGACGCTGGCGCAGGTGGCCGTCGAGCTCGACCTCGGCGAACACATGCTGCTCGGCCGCGGAGAAGAACTGTCGGGCGGCCGTCACAAGGCGTCGATCCTCGCCGACGCCATGGAAGCCGTCATCGGCGCCGTGTATCTGGACGCGGGATGGGAGATCGCCCGTGGAGTGGTCGTGGGTCTCCTTGGCGATCGCATTGAGGAGGCCGCCAAGGGTCCGGGCGGGAGAGACTTCAAGACGCGGCTGCAGGAGCTTTCGGTGCAGGTGCTCGACGAAACCCCGCGGTACGAAGTCCACGACGACGGACCGGATCACGCCAAGGAGTTCCATGCGACCGTGTACCTGCGGGGCGACGCGCGCGGGATCGGTCACGGCAGCTCGAAGAAACAGGCCGAGCAGGAGGCCGCCGCGCAGGCATGGGGGTGGCTCCAGGAGCAAGCGGCGCCGTTCTCGTTGGATGTGGGGACAGCAGGTGCGGAGTCCGGGGTCGACGAGCGGAGAGGCGCAGATGCCTGAGCTACCCGAGGTGGAAGTCATCCGACGCGATCTCGAGCGCGACGTCGTCGGGAAGAAGGTGAAGAAGGTCGAGGTGCTCGGGATGCGCTCGATCCGGCGTCACCCCAACAAGAAGCACTTCATCGGGCTGCTCGAAGGCCGCAAGGTCAAGCACCTCGAGCGCCGCGGCAAATACCTCTTCTTCATCCTCGACGACAAGAGCGTCCTCGTCGCCCACCTCGGGATGTCCGGCCAGCTCCTTCGCGCCAAGCAGTCACGCGAGAAGGTCGAGAAGCACACGCACGTGATCGTGACGTTCACCCAAGGCGGCCAGCTCCGCTTTCGGGACCCCCGCACCTTCGGGGAGATGTTCGTCGTCGAGGACGGCGATCTCGACCGGGTCGGCGAAATCGTCGAGCTCGGCGTCGATCCACTCGAGACGCCGCTGTCATGGGACGATTTCGGGCGCATGCTCGTGAGTCGCAAGGCGAAGCTCAAGCCGCTGCTCATGGACCAGAAGTTCCTCGCCGGTCTCGGCAACATCTACTCCGACGAGGTGCTCTTCGCGGCCGGGCTTTCGCACGACCGCCCGAGCGACTCGCTCTCGACGCAGGAAGTGCGACGCCTCTACCGCGCGCTCGTCGAGACCATCCAGGAGGCGGTGAAGTATCGGGGGTCCACGCTCGAAGACAACGGGTACGTGGATCCGGACGGAAAGCCGGGCGAGTACCAGGAGCACCACAAGGTCTACGGAAAAGAGGGCGATCCGTGCCGGCGGTGCCGTCGCCCGATCGTGCGCCGCAAGACCGGCAACCGCTCGAGCTTCCTGTGCGAGGCGTGTCAGACCTGAGCGACGTCGTCCGGGTGCGCGTCGTCATTTCCGGACGCGTACAGGGGGTGTGGTTCCGTGACGCGTGCTATCAGGAGGCCGTCGCGTGCGGGGTGAGCGGATGGGTCCGCAACAATCCCGACGGCACCGTCGAGGCGGCCTTCGAGGGCCCGAGACCGGCCGTGGGGCTCCTGGCCGACTGGTGCAGGGTCGGGCCCGCCCGGGCCGTCGTCGTCGACGTGGAGGAGTTCCCCGAGGCCCCGATCGGGGAGCAGGGGTTCCGCGTCCGGTGACCCCATCGTCGTTATTCTCGGCGTGGGGATGCGGAGGGGCACGAGCCGTTCCGCGTTTGGGCACGGCACGACCGCCGAGGGAGAAGCACCTGTGTTCCTGAAGACGCTGACGATCAAGGGCTTCAAGTCCTTCGCCGACCGCACGGCGCTCCAGTTCCAGCCCGGCGTCACCGTCATCGTGGGCCCCAACGGATCCGGCAAGTCCAACGTCGTCGACGCGGTGGCCTGGGTGCTCGGGGCCCAGGGCCCCAGCACGATGCGGGGCGGCAAGATGGACGACGTCATCTTCGCCGGGACCCCGCAGCGCTCAGCGCTCGGACGCGCCGAGGTCTCGCTCACCATCGACAACTCGAGCGGCATCCTCCCGATCGACTTCATCGAGGTCGAGATCACCCGAACCCTGTTCCGTTCGGGCGACTCCGAGTACGCCATCAACGGCGTCCCGTGCCGGCTCCTCGACATCCAGGACCTCCTTTCGGACACGGGCATTGGGCGCAACCAGCACGTCATCGTCGGCCAAGGCCAGGTCGACGCCGTCCTCAACGCGCGCCCCGAGGCGCGGCGGGCGATCGTCGAGGAAGCCGCCGGCATCCTGAAGTTCCGGCGCCGCAAGGAGAAGGCGGAGCGTCGGCTCGAAGCGAGCGAGACCAGCATGCTGCGCCTCACCGACACCCTGCGCGAGGTGAAGCGCCAGTTGCGCCCACTCGAGCGCCAGGCCGACGCCGCCCGCCGGCACGACGCCGTGGAAGCCGAACTGCACGCGATCCGTCTCCACCTCCTCGGGCGCCAGATCAGCCAGCACCGCAAGAAGGTCGAGGAGTCACGGCGGGAGCGCCGTGAGGGGTCGGAGCGCGAGCGCACCATTCGCGACCGGCTCGCCGAACTCGATGCCAGCGTGCTCGCTGTCGAGGACACGCTCGGCGGGTTCGGCGACGACACCCTCGACGACGCCATGGTGCGGGCCGAGGCCCTCAGGGAGCGGTCACGGGGCCTCGCCGCGCTGGCCGCCGAGAAGCGAGCGGGTCTCGAGCGGGCGGCCCGGGCCGTCGCCGACTCGAGCGTCATCGAGTCGCTGCGGGCCGAGGGCGCGTCGCTGCGAGTCCAGCTTTCCGAGCTGGCTGCTTCCGAAGCGGCGCTCGAACCCGTGCGCGCCGAACTCACGACCGCCGAAATGCGCTTGGCGGAGGCCAAGACCGCGTACGAGGCGGCGAATCCCCACGCCGATCAGGATCCCGGGGCCGCGGCGGCCGAAGCGCGCCGCGACGCGGCGGAGCGAGCCCTGGGCGAGGCCGACGACGCGCGCCGCCGCGCCGACGCCGAGGCGCACGCGTGGCGCGCCCGGGCCGAAGCCCTCTCGCTGGCGCTCGACGAGGCGCGGATCGCCGCCGGCGTCGATCGCCTCGAGGGACTCGACGGCGTCGTCGGACCGCTCGTGGAGCATGTCGAGATCGCCGACGGGGCCGAGCGCGCCGTCGCTGCTGCTTTGGGTGAGGCGATGCGGGCGCTCGTCGTCAGCGATGCCGACGCCGCGCGCGAAGCGATTGAGGAACTGTCGCATGGCGACGCGCACGCGCTGTTGCTCGTGATCGAAGGAGCCCACCACGCCATTCAGGGCCGGCTCGCTCCCGCGGGCGCCCGCCCGCTCGTCGATTTCGTCACCGCGAAACAGCCCGGCCTCGAGGCCGTGCTCGAGGCGCTGCTTGACGGGGTGGTGTACATCGAGTCGGGGTGGCGCGAGGCACTCGACATGGCGCTCGCCCACCCGACCCTCACCGTGACCACGCCCGCAGGCGAGCGGTTCCGCATGGGCGACACGTGGCGGGCCGGGGCGGCGCCGGGCGAGGGCGCAACCCTGCAAAGCCTCGAAGAGGCGCGTCGGCGCGCCGAGGCGGCGGAAGCGGCGCAGCGCGACGCCGACGCCGCTCTCGACGAGGCCCGCCGGGCCTTTGGTGAGGCAGCCGCCGCCGCGCGCGAGGCGCTGAGGGAGGGTCGCGACGCCCTCGAGATCGCACGTTCCGCCTATGAATCGCACCGAGACGAGGTCACCACCCTGCGCACCGGACTCGAGCGCCGCGAGGCGGCCGTGGCCGAACGCCGCACGGTGCTCGAGGCGCGGCTCGGTGAGGTCGACGAGCGACTCGAGCGCGCCGACGGCGACACCGCGCCAGCAGCCGAGGCCGCGGGCGATCTTGCCGGTCAGGCGCGCCGTCTCGAACGCCTCGGGCGCGCCCTCGACACACACTTGGCGTCGGTCTCGGCGCTGCACGAGCGCTTCGACGCCGCTCGACACGCCCGCGGCGACGCCCGGCGGGCTGCGTCCGAGCGCCTCGAAGCCGTGCGCGGCGAGCGTTCCCAATTGGAGCGGGAGCTCGAAGGGTTGCGCGAACGGCTCCAGCGGCTCGAGATCGGCGACGCCGAATCGCGGATGCGGCTCGAGACGGCGATCGAGACGTGCCGGCACGACTTCGACTGCGAGCCCGAGGTGGCGATGGCGGCGCCGGCGCCCACCCCGCCCGAGGGAAGCACCCT